>JAZKRZ010000043.1:0-20865 GCA_036626395.1 Haloarculaceae archaeon | reverse complement strand
TGGAGTCGCTCGACGGCGACCAGCTGGGGCGGCGCACGCTCCTGCACGCACACTCGACGGACCCGTTCACGCGCTCGGAGACTGTCGACGTTCCCGCGGGCACGACCTGTGTCGTCGTTCGCGGGCACGACCAGACCCACGGCTACGGGGGGCAGGCGATGGTCGTGAACGTCGAAACCGGGGCGACCGCACGGGTCTCGCAAGGCTCCGAACGCCGGAGTGTCGACGGCTCGGAGTGCCCGTAACACCCCGCTGTGGTCCGGACCCCGGAGACGCGCCGTTTATACGGCGCCCACCCCGAACCCCGGGTATGACTGACCTGGACGCGACGGACCGCGCAGTTTTGAACGCCTTCCAGGGCGGGTTCCCGGTGGTCGAAAACCCGTACGAGCCGGCGGCGGCCGCGCTCCGGGACGCGGGGGTCGACGTCTCGGCGCCGGACCTCCACGAGCGGGTCGTCCGCCTCGACGAGGAGGGTGTGCTGACGCGGTTCGGGGCGCTCATCGACGCCGAAGCGATCGGCGGGACGGCGACGCTCGTGGCCATGCACGCACCCGGGGAGCGCTTCGAAGAGGTGACCGAACGGGTCAACGCCCACGCCGAGGTGGCACACAACTACGAGCGCGAACACCCTCACCTCAACATGTGGTTCGTGGTCTCCGTCGCCGACGAGGGCCGAGTCGAAGAGGTGCTCGCCGAGATCGAGGCCGAAACCGGCCAGGAGACGTACGACATGCCCAAACAGCGGGAGTTCCACGTGGGTGCGAAGTTCCCCGTCGAGGGACCACTCGAAGACCGCGACGGCGGGCTCGACCTCTCGGGGATGGGTCCCGACGTCGAACCGACGGACGCCGCGGGTCTCACGCCCCGTGAGCGCGACCTCGTCGTCGAGATCCAGGGCGGCCTGCCGCTCTCGCGGACGCCCTATCGCGACGTGGCCGAGGCGCTCGGCGAGGACACCGGGTGGGTGCTGGAGACGGTCAAACGCTTCGACGCCGAGGGGAAGGTCCGCCGGGTCGGCGCGGTGCCGAACCACTACGCGCTGGGCTACAGCGAGAACGGCATGACCGTCTGGGACGTCCCCGACGACGTCGTCGACGAGGTGGGGCCCGCCATCGCCGAGTTCGGGTTCGTCACCCATTGCTACCGGCGGCCCCGCCACGAGGGCGTCTGGCCGTACAACTTCTTCGCGATGACCCACGGCCGCAGCGAGGCCCAGAGCGAGCGGCGTATCCGGCAGGTCCGCGACCGGATGGCGGAGTACTGGGACGTCACCGACGACGACTGGGACACGCTGTTCTCGACGCGAATACTCAAGAAGACCGGCATCCGCATCGAGGAACGCGCCGAGGCGAACACGGACGGGACGGGCGACGCCCCGGCCAGCGAAGCCGAATGATACCGCTGTTGCACGACTTCGAGGGCGAGACGGTGCTCGTGTTCGGCGGCGGAAGCGTCGGCGCGCGGAAAGCGCGGCGCTTCGCTCGCGAGGCGCAGGTCGTCGTCGTGAGTCCGGCGTTCGCCGACGCCGACTTCGGCGGTGGCGAACTCGTGCGAGCGGCCCCGGACCCGGCGGACGTCCCGGGATGGGTCGAACGGACCGACCCGGCGCTGGTCGTGGCCGCGACGGACGTGGCGGCGGTCAACGACGCCGCGGAGCAGGCGGCCCGCGAGCGGGGACGCCTGTGGAACCGTGCCGACGAACACGGCGAACGCGACGCCGGGAGCGTCGTCGTGCCGGCCACGGTCCGCGACGGACCGGTCACGGTCGCGGTTGCGACGGGCGGGCAGAGCCCGGCGCTCAGTCGCCACCTCCGCGAGGAGGTCGAATCGGAGCTGGAAAACGCCGGGGCGATGGCCGAGTTGACGGGCGAGCTCAGAGCGGAGATGCAGTCGGAGGGGGTGCCGGTCGACGAGCGGCGGGCGGCCGTGCGGGCCGTTGTCAGGTCCTCGGACGTTTGGAAGGCTTTAGATACCGGGAGTGCGAACCCCCGACACGTAGCAGTGGACCTGATCCACGACGTGACGGGTGAGAGTCTGTGACCGGCCGAGGAGCCATCTCCGGAGCGAGCGTCGCCCACGACCGCGCTGACATCGACGAGATCGAGAACGCCGCCGTCGAGAGCCACCGGACCGGCGTCGCCAAACTCGTCGACGTCCCGTGCGTCACGGAGGCGTTCGTCCTCCAGACGTGCAACCGCGTCGAGGCCTACGTCGTCACCGAAGACGCGGCCGACGGGCGCGCCGCACTCGACGCCTTCTTCTCGAGCGTGCCGGACGACGCCCTCACGCGGATGGACCACGAGGAGAGCCTGCGCCACCTGATGCGCGTCGCCGCCGGCCTCGAATCGCTCGTCGTCGGCGAGGACCAGATCATCGGCCAGGTCGGCGAGGCCTTCGAGGCCGCGCACGACGCCGACGGTATCGGACCGGTCCTCGAGCAGGGCGTCACGAAGGCGATCCGCGTCGGCGAGCGCGCCCGCACCGAGACGCCAATCAACGAGGGGTCGGTCTCGGTCGCGAGCGCGGCCGTCTCGCTGGCCGACGAGGAGGGTGCCCTCGGCGAGGCGGCGCTGGTCGTCGGCGCCGGCGACATGGGTCAACTCGCGGCCAAGAGCCTCGCGGACCACGTCGAGACGCTCTACGTCGCCAACCGCTCGCGCGACCGCGCGGAGACCCTCGCCTCGCTCGTCGACGCGGAGACCGAGATCGTCGGACTCGACGACGTCGCGGGCACGCTCGGAGCGGCGTCGGTCGTCGTCACGGCGACCGGCAGCGGCGGGCACGTTTTCGACGCCGACGCCTTCGCCGACGCCGGCGAGACGTTCGTCGTCGACATCGCTCGCCCGCGGGACGTCCCGCCCGCCGTCGCGGGGTACGACGACGTCACGGTCCGTGACATCGACGCGCTCGAGTCGGTCACCGACGAGAACCGCAGGGAGCGCGCCACGGCCGCCGCGCAGGTCGAGGAGATGATAGACGTCGAGTTCGAGCACCTCCTCGAACAGTACAAACGGCGGCGCGCCGACGACGTCATCTCCGCGATGTACGAGTCCGCCGAGCGCGTCAAGGTTCGCGAACTCGACACCGCGCTCGAACGGGGCGACTTCGACGAGGAGCAACGCGAAGTCCTCGAGGCGATGGCCGACGCCATCGTCAACCAGTTGCTCTCGGCGCCGACCGAGAGCCTGCGCGACGCCGCCGCCGAGGACGACTGGTCGACGATCAACACGGCGCTCCAGCTGTTCGACCCCGACTTCGGCCCCGAGGACGTCCCCGTCTCCGCGCTCGCCAGCGGCACCCTCTCCCCCGAGGACGTTCCCGAGTCCGTCCGCGACCGCGTCCCCTCCGGCGTCTTCGACAACCCGGACGACTGATGCTGTCGGACACGCGTGCGTGAACGCCCTCGTCGGAGACGCCACCGACACACACTCCCGGTCGAACGGACTCCTGAACTGCGGCATGGCTCGTGTCCGACAGCGTGAGCCGAACCTTCTTGCGGGAGCCACCCGACGACACCCACATGGCGGAGACGCTTTCCGACGAGGAGATCACGGCACAGCTCCCCGACGAGTGGCACCGCGAGGGCGACGAGATCGTCCGGACCTACGAGTTCGACGCCTACCTCGACGGTGTGGGCTTCGCCGCGGGGGCCGGCGGCGTCGCCCAGGACGCCTTCCACCACCCGGAGATCACCATCTCCTGGCGCGAGGTCGAAATCCGACTGACGACCCACGACGCCGGCGGCATCACCGAGAAGGACCTCGACCTGGCCGAGCGGTTCGACGACCTGCGGTGATGGTGCCGGCGCCCGACGGCGGCGGTCACGACGAGATGCCCGAGGGCGGCGCCGTCTACGTCTTCGGCGCGGTAGTCGAACTCGACCCCGACGAGCCGGGCGTGTGGGCCGAACCCGGGACCGTCGAGACCACCGTCTACCGGGAGGCCGACCCCCCGGGAGATCCGGGCTGGCTGTACTTCCGCGACAACCTCTGGCACGGCGAGTGCAACGACGCCGAGCACATGCGCTCGGTCACCGAGGCCGCGCTCGACGCTCCGGTCTCGCGGGTCGAGTTCCGCGAGTTACGGACGACACCCGGGTACCTGGAAAGGCTCCGGGAGGCCATCGCCGCGGACCTGGCGGCGTTCAACGCCGCGACCGTCGACGAAGTCGTCTCGAAGTACCTCGGGAGTTCGGTGCGCGTCGTCGACGGCGAGTGAACGCACGCGGTGGGGCGAGGAAACTGAAAGCCCTCACCCACCGCGGTCGCTGTGTGCGGTGTCCCCCCACGGTATCGTCGCTCGCACGAACGGGAGCGCCAGCGCGCGCCACGTCGGCCGCATCGCCGACAGGATCCGTTTCGCTCCCGGGGAAAAACCGAAACGCGTTCGCGACGCGCCGATGTCGACGGACTGTCGGTCGGGGTACGGTCTCCCTGCCGATACTGCAGGGACAAAATACTTAGGTGGAAACCGGCAAATTGAAAGACCCAATGCCCCGCACAGACTACGACTTCTGGCTGTTCGACCTCGACGGGACGCTCGTCGACGTCGAACCCTCCTACCCGCGGCGGGTGGTCGGCGAGGTCGGCGACCGGATCGGTCACGGCTTCTCCGACCGCGAAGCCGAGGTCCTCTGGTACGGAATGGGTGGGGCACGCGAGGAGGTGATCGACCGCCTGGACGTGGGCCCGGACCGGTTCTGGGAGGTCTTCCACGAGGTCGAGGGGCCCGAGAAGCGAGCGCGGGCGTCGTTCGTCTACGACGACGCCGCGACGTTCGTCGGCGAACTCGACGGGCCTGTCGGGGTCGTCACCCACTGCCAGTCCTACCTCACGGAGCCCCTGCTGGAGCGGCTGGACATCGGTGACTGGTTCGACGTGGTCGTCTGCTGTGACGACGACGTCGGCTGGAAACCCGACCCCAGACCGGTGGAGGTGGCGATGAACGGCCTCGGCGTCTCGCCCGACCGCGGTCGGGGCGTCCTCGCCGGCGACGACCCCGCCGACGTGGGAGCGGCCTGGAACGCCGGACTGGACGCGCTCCACGTCAGCCGGGTCGACCCGCACCGGCGCGGCCAGTGCGTCCTCGGCGACTACCGCGTCGAGAGTCTGACCGAGGTGCCTCTCTGATACGGACTGCTGTGACTGTTTCCCACGACGACCGCCCGACTGCGGGCGGTCGATATGGAAATGACTTACAGCAGTCCGTATCAGACCGACTCGAACCCGTCGAGGTCCCCGAGGATATCGTCGGAGTCGTCGAGTTCGGCCGCCAGTCGCTCGACCGCCGGTTTTCCGGCGCGGTCGGGGTTCGCGAGGACGCGGACCCGCTCGCTCCCGAGCGAAACGAATCCCAGGTCGAGTTCCGCGGCAGTCGCCCGGAGAGACAGTCCGGCGTCGGCGTCGCCGGCCGCGACCGAACGGGCGGGGCTCTCGTAGGCTCGCGCGGACAGCCCCCATCCCCGGATCGAGTCGGTGACCTCGTGGCGGTCGACCTCGCGCTCGTCAGCCAGGTCGGCCGCGACGTTCGCGAGACTCGTCCGCAGGCCCGAGTCGGTCCCGCGGTTGACGAACGACAGGTCGCGGTCGACCAGGTCGCCGAGGCCGGTCACGCCGTCGGGGTTGCCCGCCGGCACGGCCAGCCCCCACTCGCGCGTCCACGCGCCGAGTTCGACCGCGTCGGGGTCCTCCCCCGTCAGGTCGAGGTCGTCGACGGGGCCGGCGGTCACGACGATGTCGGGGACCCCGTCGCGGAGCCACCGGAGCGCCGGGCGCGTGCCCCGGCCGAGATACCGGGGGCGGTCGAGGCGGTCGAGGAGTCGCGACAGCGCCGGGTCGTCCTCGCCGACGCCGAACAGCCCCGGGGGGCGCACGTCCGGCGAGAAGAGTTCGACCGTGACCGACTCGCCGGCGGCGAGGTAGCTCGTGTCGGCGGGGACGTCGACGACGCCGTCGGCCTCCGTCAGACTCGTCGTCGCGCCGCTGCCCTTGTCGACGGGGTAGACGAGGGTGGCGCCGGCCCCGTCCTCCACGAGGCCGACCGGCAGGAGACGACGCCGTCCGGCCTCGTAGCGCTCCTCGAGGGCCATCTCGCCGGTGGCAGTCGCGCGCTCGGCCGGGGGGAGTCCCGCCGCCGAGCGGATGGCCGGCGCGACGAACGTCCGGAAGATGCTGAGCGCCGAGACCGGATACCCCGGGAGGCCGACGTAGGCCGCGTCCGCGATGCGCCCGACGATGGTCGGCTTGCCCGGTTTGATCGCGACACCGTGCAACAGCAACTCGCCGCGCTCCTCGACGACGCGGTAGACGACGTCGACCGCGCTGGCGCTCGTCGACCCCGAAGTCAACACGAGGTCGCACGCCTCGGCGGCGGCCTCCAGCGTCGTGGCCATCTCCTCGGTCTCGTCCTCGACGTGGGGGTAGACCACGGGGTCACCCCCCGCGGCTTCGACGCCGGCGGCGATGGCGTACGTGTTGACGTCGTGTATCTGTCCGGCGTCGCTGTGCAACTCCTCGCCCGGTCGGACGAGCTCGTCGCCCGTCGAGACGACCGCGACTCGCGGCCGGGCGCGCACCGGCACCCCCGCGACGCCCAGTGCCGACAGCAACCCGACCTCGCTGGCGGTCAGCCTGGTCCCGGGGCCGAGCGCCCGCTCGCCCGCGGCGACGTCGGCCCCAGCGAGCATGACGTTCTCGCCCGGCGTCACCGACGTCTCGATAGCTACCGCACGGTCCGCCGGGTCGTCTCCGTCGGCCGGGTCGCCCCCCTCGTCGGCGGTCGCGCCCTCGCGCTCGGTCGTCCGTTCGACCACCACGACGGCGTCGGCGCCCTCGGGCATCACGGCGCCCGTCGATATCTCGACGGCCTCCCCCTCACCGACCGAGACGGCGGGTTCCTCGCCGGCGTGGACGGTCCCGACGACGGGCACCACCGCGGGGTCGGCCTCCGTCGCGCCGAACGTGTCCCGCGCCCGGACGGCGTAGCCGTCCATCGCCGCGCGGTCGAACCCCGGGACGTCGATGCTCGCGTCGACCCGTTCGGCGAGGACTCTGCCGCGCGCATCGGCGAGGTCGACTGTCTCCGTCCCGCCGCCGATGTCGAGCGACTCGACGGCCTGGTGGAACCGCTCGGGCGAGGCCAGGTCCCGGAACTCCTTGCGCTCGCTC
The DNA here is from genome assembly GCA_036626395.1 of Haloarculaceae archaeon. Classification (GTDB taxonomy): domain Archaea; phylum Halobacteriota; class Halobacteria; order Halobacteriales; family Haloarculaceae; genus QS-5-68-33. Next base: position 13,696 of record JAZKRZ010000043.1, on the reverse strand, counting down.
ATGGCTCGTACTCCCAGTTCCGGACGGCAACCGTCTCGTCCGCCGGAATCCCCTCCCGGGACTCGGGGACGGGCACCCAGCCGTCGGCCGCGGCGACGCTCGACAGGACACCGGCCCCGCCGGTCCGAACCGGCCTGGCAGCGGGCAGTTCCGCGTCCGCGTCAGCGCCGACACCGGATCCCGCGTCGACCGCGACGCGGGCGAAGGTCCGGACGCCGACGTCGCTCGGGACCTTCTCCGCGAGTCTCGCCTCGGTCGTGGGGTGGGGTTCGAGCGGGAGGCGGCCGGCCCACTTGACCGCCCGGCGGAGGAACTGGACAGCGGTCACGAGACACGAGACCGGAGACCCGGGGAGCACGAGCACGGGCGTCCCGCGGACGAGGCCGACCCCCGCGGACTGGCCGGGTTTCAGCGCCACGCCGTGGACGAGCATCTCCCCGAGGTCCCCGACCACGTCCGGAACGAGGTCGCGCTGGCCCACGGAGGACCCGCCAGTGGTGACGACGACGTCTTTCGTGAGGTCGCGCTCGACGGCCGCACGCAGGGCGTGATAGTCGTCGTCGACGACGTTCCGGTAGTTGGGTTTGCCGCCCCACCGTTCCGCGAGCGTCGCCACCGTCAGGCCGTTCGTCTCGACGACCTCGCCGGGACCGGGGTCAGCGTCGACCAGTTCCTCGCCCGTCGGTACGACGCCCACCGTCGGCCGCGCGACCACCTCGACGCGCGAGCGGCCGACGGACTTGCACAGGGCCAGGTCCGACCCCCTGAGTCGTCTTCCTGTCTCGAATACGGTCTCGTCCTCGGCGACGTCCTCGCCGACCGGTGCGACGTTCTCCCCGCCGGCGACCGCCGTCTCGGCCGCCACGTCGTCGCCGCGGACCGCGACGTCCTCGACCTTGACGACGGCGTCGGCACCCGGCGGGAGCTGACTCCCGGTGTGGACACGCACTGCCGTCCCGGGGTCGACCCGTCCACCGTCGTTCGCACCGGCGTCGCCGTCGGTCGCGTTCCGGAGGACCGCCGGCGAGCGGGCGCTCGCACCGAAGGTGTCCTCGGCCCGGACCGCGAACCCGTCCATCGCCGCGCGGTCGTGGTGGGGAACCGGTCGGTGGGCGGCGACGTCCTCGGCGAGGACGCGCCCGACGGCACTCGTCACGGGGACGCGCTCGGACCGCTCGACCGGGTCGACGACCTCGCGCAATCGCGCCGTCGCCTCGGCCAGGCGGGTCCGCTGTTTGAACCCCGACTCGCGTCGTTCGCTCATGTCCCGGTGTTCGGGCGCCGGCGGATAAGCCTCCCGGGCTTCCGGCCCCCGTAACCGCCCCCCGGCACAGTACAGGGGGCGTGCCAAAACATAACATACCAGACCGGTCACGGCTGTTACATCGCGGGCTTTTTCGCCGTGGCGCTCCTAGTCGTGGCCATGTCAGCCCTGCGTGACGCGTTGCGGGACCTGCCCGAGGCGGTGTTCGCGGACGTCCTCGAGAGCGAGGATGCCTACCTCCTGGTCGTCGACGTGCCCGGCGTCACCGCGGAGACGGTCGACGCGAGCGTCGAGGGGAGCAAACTGCGCATCGAAGCGCGCCGCGAGAAAGACGTCCCCCTGGAGTTCGACTACGTCGAAGAGGAGCGGTCGCTCTTCCTCGACATCGAGTTACCGCTCCCACCCGACGTGACGGGCGCGGAGGCGGCGGGACGCGTCGAACGCGGCGTGCTCGAACTCGAACTCCCCAAGGCAAGACACGCCCCCGAGACGCCGATCCCGATCGAGTAGGTGGCATCGGTGAACCCCCGTGCGGACTGGCGATTCGTCGTCGTCGTCTGGCAGTTCCTGCCGCTGTTGCTCGCGTATCTCCGTGACCGCAACCGATTTCTCCTCTTCGGGGGGAGCCGGCGCGTCACCGCCGAGACGCGTCGCCGCCGCGCCCGCTCGCTGCTGGAGACGCTCCTGGCGCTGGGGCCGACGTTCATCAAACTCGGTCAGTTGCTGTCGACGCGCCCGGACGTCCTCCCGCCCGAGTACGTCGACGAACTCGAGGAGTTACAGGACCGCGTCCCGCCGGCCGACTGGGCGGCGGCCCGCGCCGTCGTCGAGGAAGACCTCGGCCCCATCGACGAGCGCTTCGCCGCGTTCGACACCGAGGCGATAAGCGGGGCGAGCCTCGGCCAGGTCTACCGCGCCGAGACCGAGGACGGCCAGGTGGCCGTCAAGGTGCGCCGCCCCGGCGTCCGTGACCTCGTCGAGGCCGACCTCCGCGTCATCAGGTGGTCCCTGCCGGTCCTGATGTACTTCGTCGACGAGTCGCGCGCGTTCTCGCTGGAGACGCTGGCCGACGAGTTCGACCGCACCATCAACCAGGAGATGGACTACGAGCGCGAGGCCGACATGCTGGAGGAGATCAGCGCGAACTTCGCCGACGACGAGACCATCAGGATGCCCAGCGTCGACCGGTCGCGCTCGACCGAGCGCGTCCTCACGATGGAGTACGTCCCCGGGACGAAAATAACGGACCTCGAGGGACTCGACGAGCGTGACCTCGACGGGTCGCGACTGGCCGAGACGCTCCAGCGGGCCTACCTCCAGATGATCATCGTCGACGGTGTCTTCCACGCCGACCCCCATCCCGGGAACCTCGCCGTCCAGGACGACGGGACGCTCGTCTTCTACGACTTCGGGATGAGCGGCTACGTCGACACGTACGTTCAGGACCGCATCGTCGACTTCTACATCGCCGTCGCGAACCAGGACATCCAGGCCATCCTCGACACGCTCGTCGAGATGGGGACCCTGAGCCCCGAAGCGGACAGACAGGTGATGGGCGACGTGCTCGAACTCGCTATCGCCGACGCGCGCGGCGAGGACATCGAGCAGTACCGCGTCCAGCAGATCGTCCAGCAGGTCGAGGACACCATCTACGACTTTCCCTTTCGCCTGCCCGCGAACCTCGCGCTGATCCTCCGGGTCGCGACCGTCGTCGAGGGCGTCTGCGTGACGCTCGACGAGGACTTCGATTTCATCGACGTCGCGACGAGCTACCTGCAGGAACAGGGGTACCTCGAGGACACCGTCCGCCAGTACGTCGAGGACCGCGCGACCGAGGCCCGGGAAGCGACCCAGTCGGCGCTACGGACGCCGCCGAAACTCGAGGACGTGCTCGACCAGGCGCGCAACCGCGACCTCGAAGTCAAGGTCGACCTGCGTGACTCCCAGCGACTGATCGGGCGGTTCGCCCGCCGGATCGTCTACGGGCTGGTACTGGCGAGCACCGTCCTCTCGACGGCGATCCTCTACGTCTTCGCGGAGTTCGTCGCGGCGGGCGTGATGACCGTCCTGGGCGCCGTCGTCACCGTGTTGCTCTACTACTCGCTGCGTCGCAACCGGGGTTTTTCCGGACAGCCACAGTTCACCCGCCAGAGCATGCGCGAACGGGAGCGCGAGTGACCCCGGGCCCCCTGTTTGGGGCCCGCGTCGCGGAGTTCGGGCCACAACGCGTTCCAAACCGTTTATGCCGGTCGATCGACTACGCCGGTGTATGGCAACCAAGCAGGTCGAGGTCCGCGACCTCGACGAGGGCAGCTACGTCATGATCGACGAGGCCCCGTGCCAGATCACGGGGTACAGCACGGCGAAACCCGGCAAACACGGGAGCGCGAAGGCCCGCGTCGACGCCAAGGGCGTCTTCGATGGCAAGAAACGGAGCCTCTCCCAGCCCGTGGACGCGAAGATCCGCGTCCCGATCATCAACCGCAAGCAGGGTCAGGTCGTCTCGGTCGACGGCGACGAGGCCCAGGTGATGGACCTCGAGACCTACGAGACGATCACGCTGGCGCTGCCCGACGACGTCGACATGCAGCCCGACGACGAGATCGAGTACCTCGAGATGGAACAACAGCGGAAGATCGTCTGAATGTTCCCCGGGGCGGTCGCCGACCGCGAGAGCGCGGCCTACGCGCTGGTCGGCGCGCCGCTCGACCGGTCTACCTCTTTTCGACCCGGGACGCGCTTCGGCCCGCGTCGCGTCCGCCACCACGCCGAGGGATTCGAGGACTTCGACCACCGCACCGGCCGGCGACTCACCGACCTCGGCGTCTACGACCACGGCGACGTCGGTCCGACCGCCGACCCCGCCGAGTACCTGGAGTTCCTCGAAGGGACGCTGGGCGACTTCCGCGCGACGGGCGCGACGCCCCTGCTCGTCGGTGGCGAGCACACCGTCACCGTCGCCGGCGTCCGCGCAGTCGACCCGGACGTCTTCGTCAGCCTCGACGCGCACCTCGACCTGCGCGAGTCCTTCGCCGGCGACGAGTTGAGCCACGCGACCGTGACCCGCCACGCGCTGACAGTGGCCGACCGCGCGGTGGTCCTGGGCGCCCGCGCCGGGAGCGAGGCCGAGTGGGAGCGCGCGAGCGAGGGGGACGTGACAGTGGTCCCGCCGGAGGACGTGCCCGACTGGACGCCGGAACTGGAGGGGTCGGCGTACCTGAGCATCGACGTCGACGCGTTCGACCCCGGGTTCGCGCCGGGGACCGGCACGCCCGAGCCGTTCGGACTCGCGCCCCGGGACGGGCGAAGACTCGTCCGCGAGCTGGCCCCCGTCACGGACGGCTTCGACGTAGTCGAGGTGAACGACCGCGACGACGGCCAGGCCGCGACGCTGGCGGCGAAACTCCTCAGGCGGTTCGTCTACGACCACGCCGAGAGTCGGCCGGACGGGTAACCGCCACACGCCTCGGGACACCGACCGTTTTACGTCGGTGCGGGCTCTCCCCGACTCCATGGAACAGTTCTCCTCGTGTTACTTCTGTGGCGACGCGGTCGACGCGTCGCTCGACGAGTATCCGGTCGTGCCGGCGTCGGTCGACCCGGACGCGGGAGAGCGGCGGACGATCGTTCTCTGTATGAACTGCAAGCGCAAACTCGACCCGGTCGTCGAGGCGGTCGTCGACGCCGTCGGCGACGCCGCCGTCACGGTCGACCGCCCGGAGATGGACGCCGGACAGGGGGGCGCTGGTCCAGGGTCCGAGGGCGTCGACCCGGACGACGACAGCACCGACGGGAGCCCAGAGCATTCCGGCGACCGCCGGAGCTACACGAGCGGTCAGCGCGCTGGCGGACAGCCGACGGGCCAGAACGGCGGCGGGAACGACGACGGTCAGGAAGACGACGGAAAGCGCGACATCTCGCTGACGCGCCTGGAGAACACCAACGTGATGCGGTTGCTCCAGAACCGCGAGTTCCCGGTCGAGCGCGAGGAGTTCGTCACCGTCGCCTCGAGCGCCTACGAGCTCTCCCCGAACCACTGCGAGAAGGTCCTCGACCTGGCGGTCAGCCACGACCTGCTCCGCGAACGGGACGGCGAACTCCACGCCGGCCCGAACTGGAGTTAGGGCGCCCCGATCGGAGACGCAAACGACTACGGGGGCGAACAGCCAAGGGGTGGTATGGACGTCAGGACGCTCTGTGACAGGTTCGACGGTCGCCTCGACCGTGGCGCGTACGCGGACGTCGACCCCAGCGCGAACGGACTCCAGGTCGGCGACGGCGAGCAGGCGGTCGAACGCGTCGCGCTCGCCGTCGACGCCGCCGAAGCGACCATCGAGACGGCTGCCGACCGGGGCGCCGACGTGCTCGTCGTCCACCACGGGCTCTCGTGGGGCGGCATCGAGCGAGTCACCGGTCGCGACTACCGGCGGGTCGCCCCGCTCGTCGAGCACGACCTCGCGCTGTACGCCGCTCACCTCCCGCTCGACGGCCACCAGGAACTCGGCAACGCCGCCGGGGTAGCCGACCTGCTGGGTCTCGAAGCGCGCGAACCCTTCGGCGAGATGGGGCCGGTCCACATCGGTCAGCACGGACGAGCGAGCGACCCGTTCGACCGGTCCGAACTGGCGAGGCACCTCGACGCCGAACTCGACACCGGTGGCCGGGACGTGCAGGTGCTCGATTTCGGCCCCGACACCGTCGAGGACGTGGCCATCGTCACCGGGAGCGGCGTCGACTGGCTCGACGAGGCAGTCGAGGCGGGCGCGGACGCCCTCGTGACCGGCGAGGGCAAACAGCAGGCCTACCACGAGGCCCGCGAATCCGGTATCAACGTCTACCTCGCGGGTCACTACGCCACCGAGACGTTCGGGGTCCGGGCGCTCGGCGAACTGGCCGCCGACTGGGGCCTGGAGACGGCGTTCGTCGACCACCCGACCGGGCTGTGAGCGGCCGCGTCGGCGGCGCCAAACCGGGGTGCGACCGTGCGAGCGACGGGTCAAACCGGCGTGGATTGAGGCGTGTCGGCGACGACCGATAGACCGATGCGTAACGAGGACGACCCCGACGTGGGCGCGCGACGGTACCGGATGCTGGTGGTGCTCGCGGTGGCGGAGTTGCTCGCGATGACGCTGTGGTTCAGCGCCTCGGCGGTCGGGCCGGAACTGGCCCGGGCGTGGTCGCTGACCGGCGCACAGACGGCCTGGCTCACGAACGCCGTCCAGCTCGGGTTCGTCGTCGGCGCGCTCCTCTCGGCGGCCGTCACCCTCTCGGACGTCGTCGCACCCCGCCACCTCTTCGCCGGATCGACGCTGGTCGGTGCGACGGCCACCGCGCTCATCGCCGGCGTCGTCGATTCGTTCCTCCCCGCCGTGGCGCTCCGACTGCTGACCGGTATCGCGCTCGCCGGCGTCTACCCGCCCGGGATGAAAGTCGTCGCCGGCTGGTTCCGCGAGGGGCGCGGGTTCGCGATCGGCGCCCTGGTCGGTGCGCTGACCGTCGGTTCGGCGATGCCACACCTGTTGCGCGCTGTCGGCGGGGTCGGCGACCCGACGGCGGTTCTCTACGGCGCGGCCGGCCTGGCGGTCGTCGGCGGTTTGCTGGTCCTGTTCGTCGAACCGGGGCCCTACCAGGCCGATCCGGCGCCGTTCGACCCCCGCGCAGTCCGACGGCTCCTCCGGGACAGGCCTGCGATGCTGGCGAACCTCGGCTACTTCGGTCACATGTGGGAACTGTACGCCGTCTGGGCGTGGATCCCGGTGTACCTGGCCGCCAGCGCGACGGCGGGAACGCCAGCGACCCCCCGCGTCGGGGCATTGCTCGCCTTCGGCGCGATCGCCGTCGGCGGACTCGGGGCGTTGCTGGCGGGGCGGTGGGCCGACCGCATCGGCCGGACGGCCGTCACGAGCGCGAGCATGGCCGTGAGCGGGAGCGCCTGCCTCCTCGCAGGTATCGTCTTCGGCGCACCGTTGCTCGTGCTCGCGCCGTTCGTCCTCGTCTGGGGCTTTGCCGTCGTCGCCGACTCCGCGCAGTTTTCGGCCGCCGTCTCCGAACTCGCCGACGACCGCTACGTCGGGACGGCGCTGACCCTCCAGACCGCGGTCGGCTTTCTCGTCACCATCGGGTCGATCCAGCTCACGCCACTCGTCGCCGACGCCGTGGGCTGGCGGTGGGCGTTCCTCCCGCTGGTCGTCGGGCCGCTCGTCGGGACCGCCGCGATGCTCCGCCTGCGCGTCCACCCCGCCGCGACGGCGCTGGCCGGGGGCCGCCGATAGCGTGCACCGTCCGACCGGGGACCGCCCGCCCGGGCATCGGCCGCCGTGGCGTTCAAGTCACTCGACCGCGTCCCCACCGGACGTGCCGACAGCCTACAACGGGGTCGAGACCCACGGCGACCTCCGGGAGTGGTCGAAGGCCTACTGCAGGCGTGTCCGTCGTGAACGGTTCGTCGACGTGCGCTTCGACCTCGTCGCCCGGGAGGTTTCGACGCGGGCCAAGCGCCGCGCCGCCGCGGTCAAGCGGCCGAAGATCCCCGGCGCCGAGGTCGGAACCCCCCTCGACTGGGAGGCCGCCGAGACGGCGACCGGCCGCGTCGCCGACGGCCGCCCGTTCGAGGCGACGGTCTCGCTGACGTGGGACGCCTTCGAGGCCTTCGACCGCACGGAGTGGGAGTCCGTCCTGCGTCACGAACTCGTCCACCTCGAACAGTATCAGCGCTCGGGGACGACCGGTCACGGGCCGGCCTTCGAGCGGCGCGCGACCGAACTGAACGCCGCGGTCGACTGTCCCGTCTTCGCCGAACCGAAGTACGTCCTGCGCTGTCGCGACTGCGAGACGGTCGTCGCGCGGCGCTATCGCGAGTGCGAACTCGTCCGCGAGGTCGGTGCCTACCGCTCGTCGTGCTGCGAGTCGGCGCTGTCGGTCGAGCGGTCGTGAGTACTTGCGCGAACCGGGCCGTTCAAAAGTCCCGCTGACCCAGAGTGGGGCATGACAGACGACGAGACGCCACGCGAGACGTTCTCTCACGACCCGGTCGGCCACGCCGAGGCGCGGGCGGGCATGACCGTCGGCGAACTCGCCGACGAGTACGGCGAGGCCGGTATCGGTGCCAGCGACCTCCACGAGGCCGTCGACGTCTACGCCGAGATGCTCGCCGACGACGTGACCGTCTTCGTGGGACTCGCGGGCGCGATGGTGCCAACGGGGATGCGCCGCATCGTCGCCGACCTGGTCCGGGACGGCCACGTCGACGCGCTGGTCACGACCGGCGCGAACCTCACCCACGACAGCATCGAGGCCATCGGCGGGAAACACCACCACGGCGAGGTGACCCCCGAGGGCAAGACCGAACGCGAACACGACGAGCGACTCCGCGAGGAGGGCGTCGACCGCATCTACAACGTCTACCTCCCGCAGGAACACTTCGCCCTGTTCGAGAGTCACCTCCGCGAGGAGGTCTTTCCCGCCCTCGAGGCCGAGTGCGAGGCCGAGGACGGCGACGGCGCCCGCGGCAACGCCGTGAGCATCCGGCGGTTCACCGAGGAACTCGGGCGGGCCAACGCCGCGGTCAACGACCGCGAGGACGTCGCCGAAGGCCCCGGGATCGCCGCCGCCGCCGACGAACACGGCGTGCCGGTCTACTGTCCGGCGGTCCAGGACTCCGTGCTGGGCCTGCAGGCGTGGATGTACGCCCAGACCTCGGCGTTTACGCTCGACGCGCTCGCGGACATGGACGACATCACCGACCAGGCCTTCGACGCCGACGAGGCCGGGGCGCTGCTCGTCGGCGGCGGCGTCCCGAAGAACTACACCCTCCAGACGATGCTCGTCGCGCCCGACGCCTACGACTACGCCGTCCAGCTCACGATGGACCCGCCCCAGACCGGGGGGCTCTCGGGCGCCACCCTGGACGAGGCCCGCTCGTGGGGGAAACTCGAGAAGGCCGCGCGCAACGCCTCCGTCTACGCCGACGCGACGATCACGTTGCCCCTGCTCGTCGCCGCCGCGCGCGAGCGCGCCGGCGAGTGAACACCGTGGAGCGCATCGCCGGTCCGCCACCAGGAGTCACGTATCACGACCGACGTGCCTCCCCCTCTCCGGTGACGGGTGCTGGCTTCGACGACCCGCGTCCGTCCGGCCCTGTCGGACGTGCCGAAACCGAGTCGAGAGACAGAACGCCCGAGACACGGACGAGACGAACGACGAGGGGTCCGGTCAGAGGTTCGCGACGATGTCGTCGGCTTCCTCCATGGGGATGGCCTTGAGCGTCTCGGTGCTCAGCCCCGCCTCCTTCGCCTGGGTGAGCAACCACTCGGCAGCGGCCTCGTCGTCCGGGAAGTCGACGATTCCCACCGCGTCGTACTGCCCGAACGTGAGATAGAGGTCCCGCAACTCGCCGCCGACGGCTTCGAGAGACTCCATCCCGGCCTCCTGCTGTGCTTCCATGTTCTGTACGTTCTCCTTGCTGAACTCGTGTAAGACGATGTATGTCGGCATCGGTTTTCTCCGAGGTTGCGTTCGGACGACCGCTCCGTCCGCACCGGTCAGACGGCGCGGGACAGCGGTCGAATACGCCTGTCAGTCGATGGTCGGGTTCGTGTGGTGGAACACGCCGGCAGGGTTGTTCCGGTGGACCCACGCGTGGAGTCCGGTGAATCCTTCCTCAGACTCGAAGTGCCACCCCTCCTCCTCGGTCACCTTCAGGTTCCGCGGGCTCTCCTCGTCGTTGAAGATGTCCGGTGGGTCATCCTCCTGGTTGCCGGGCACAAGCCACTCGGCTGCACTGAGGATGAGGTCGTCGTCGTGGGCGGGGTCGTGTGAGTCTCCGGGGGCAGGATTGTAACTCCCGTTGGTGAAGTACACGAGCACGCCCGGATCCTCCAGTCCGTCCCGAACGGCGGTAATTCCTCTTTGACCGCGAAATGGAATCCCATTCCCGGAACGTATCGTGACGTAGCACCGTAGCCATCGTCCCGCGCGGTCTCGATGTCCTTGTACTTCCGAGTGACAGATCGAACCGTGTTGAGTTGCTGGGATAACTTCGCCGGCCCATTACTCGCGGCCACAGTCCCGGCGACTCCGCAGACGACACCCACACCGACCGTTTTCAGTACTGTACGCCTGGTCTGTCGATGGTGTGACATTCGCGGCCCTCCTGTGACGCTTTCCGCTCGTGTCGTCGCCCACCACCACTCCGGCGTAGAGAACGACGCACCTGATTTCACATTGTTAATCGTTAACTATTAACGACCATGCAAATATTTCCGGTTGCCGTTTCGCGTCAGCCACCGGCATGTTGCCACTGCTCCCGCGAAGGGATCCCTGGTCGTCACGCTTCGGCAGTGGTCCGGGTCGCGTCCGGTCGTGGATCGTTTACTCGTTCCGGAGAACCACCTGGCCGTTCCGGTTGACGACCGAGCAGTCGTATCCGAACGCTTCGAGGACGGCGAGGTTCGTCTCGACGTGGTCGGTCACGCGCGGGGTCGCGACCCGGCCGCCCCCGAGTGCAAGCGCGACAACGAGCTGGTCGGCGAGGTGCTCGTCGACGGCGGCTGGCGTTTCGACCCACGTCTCGACGTCGGCCACGGCGTCGGTTGCCACGTCTTCGGCTGGTTTCCCGGGCTCGCCGAGCGCGTCGAAGCCGGCACGGATCCCCTCGCCCTCCAGCCCGACGACCAGCGACGACCCCGGGCTGTCCGCGGCGGCGTACGCGACTTCGCGACGCGTCGTCTCGACGCCGAGGTCGGCGAGCCCGGAGGCGGCAGTGTCGGCCTGTCGGGCTGCAACGTCCGGGTCGGCGAGCGACTCGCTCGCCAGCGAGTAGACCCGCGCCTCGACCCCGGTCCCGCCGCCGAGACGAACCGGTGAGAGCGACGACGGCCAGAGGCCGAGCGTCGCCCGCCCGCCGCCAGCGGGGTAGAATCCCGGTCTGCCGACGTCGACGGCGACGGCCAGTCCGTGCTCGCGCAAGAGCGGCAGTTTGACCCGGCGGCAAAACGCCATCGTCGGCGACCACTTGACGTCCGTGCCGCCGGTGGCGGTCAGGGTCAGTGGCTCTTCTAGGACCGTGGCGACGGGCCAGATCGTATCGAACACGAGTGTGAGACTGCCAGCGGTGTCGATGGTGACCTCGTAGCGCCCGCCACGCGGCTCGCCCGGTTCGAACGCCACGCGCTCGGACCCGAGGTCGGCCCCCTCGACGACCGCGTCGCTGACCGCCGCGGCCGCCTCGACCGCGGCGAGATGCTGGTGTCTGAGACCCGGTTCCGGGCGGTCGCCGCGGACGTTCTCGACCGTCACCGACTTCCCGGAGAGCATCGACAGCGCCAGGGACGTCCGCAGTATCTGCCCGCCGCCCGCGCTCCCGTCGACCTCGACCATGTGTCGAGTCCTCACCCGAGACGCAAATGTGTCCCGGGAGCGTGGCGTGGCCACGCGTGTCGGCGCGAAGACCCGGAAGACCCATTCTACTCTGTGCCGATCACCGGGTATGGTACCCCAGTCGGGACTCGACAGGCGCGACGAACCAGCCAGAGAGAGTGAGGACCACGCGGAACTCCTCTCGGAACTGGACTCGCACGACCTCGCGCTCGCGCTGGACGTCGTCGACGCCAGCGACGCCTCGGTCTTCGACGTCGACCCCGACGCCGACCCGTACGGCGTCTTTCCGCAGTCGGTCGCCAGCGGCGGTCCCACGCCGACCGGCGTCATCCTCTGGACGCGACTCGACCCCGACGTGTTCCAGCCCGGTAGCCCGCTGGGTGTCCAGGTGGCCCGCGACCCCGACTTCGAGGAGGTCGTCTACGACGGCGTCGTCACCGAGGACGAGCGGATCCGCGCTCACGACTACACCGTCAAGGTCGACCTCGACGGCCAGTTGCGCGCGGATTCGGCGTACTTCTACCGGTTCGCCTACCGCGGCGTCGCCTCGCGGCCCGGTCGCTGTCGTACCCTCCCCCGGCCCGACGACTCCCCCGAGTCCGTCTCCATCGCCGTCCTCACCTGCCAGGACTACCTCAACGGCTACTACCCGGCGCTGCACTACGTCGCCCGGGAGGACGTCGACTTCGTCGTCCATCTCGGCGATTTCATCTACGAGTCCGACGCCGGCGCGTTCAAGGGGGTCGGCTCGTACGACTACCCCGGTCGCGAGAAATCCCTGCCGAGCGGCTTCGACCACGTCCACGACCTGCGCGACTACCGGTATCTCTACCGCACCTACCGCTCGGACCGCTTCCTCCAGGAGGCCCTGGAATCGCACACCCTCATCGCCGGCTGGGACGACCACGAGATCGTCGACGACGTCTACTGGGACGACGAGACGGACGCCCCAGCCGGCGAGCATCCCCGCAGTGACGACCCGGAGTTCATGACCGAACTGGTCGCCGACGCGATGCACGCCTGGTGGGAGTTCATGCCCGCCCGCGTCGAGTATGACCCGAACGGGGACTCCCTGCAGGAGCGGTTCAGGCTCTGGCGGAAACTGTCGTTCGGCGACCTCGTGGACCTCGTGTTGACCGACGAGCGGCTCTTCCGGGACCCGCCCCGCGAAGCCATCCCGACCGTCGACAACGTCGGTCCCCACCGCGAGCCCCCCGGACGGACGATGCTCGGCGACGAACAGCGCGAGTGGCTGCTCGACACCGTCACCGACTCGGAGGCCGTCTGGACCGTCTGGGCCGACGAGGTGCTGACGATGCCCCTGCGCGTGGGGTCGGGCCCGCTCTCCGTATATCCCGTGCAGGGCGGCTGGGACGGGTACACCCGCGAACGCCAGCTCATCGCCGAGCACATCGCCGAGGCCGACGTCGAGAACTTCGTCACCGTCACCGGCGACATGCACTGTTACATCGCCGGCTACCAGCAGACCTCCTACCCCGGCCGCATCACCGGCGGCGAGGGCGTCGCGCAGGGCGAGCGCTTCGGCGTCGAGTTCATGACCCCGGCGATCACGTCAGTCAACGTCGCCGAAGCGCTGCACCTCACCCGGGGTTTGCGAAAGGAACTCACAGAACCGCTCGTCTCGTGGCTGGTCCCGAAGATGAACCCGCACATCGATTTCTTCGACAGCCACAACTGGGGGTACTCCACCCTGGAGTTCACCCGCGAGGAGTGTCGCTTCGTCGCCTACGCCGTCGACAAGACCGACAACTCCACAGACGCCGACCGCGAGGTGATGGTCGCCTATAGGGTGCCCGAAGGCGTCGTGAACCTCGAAGAGGTCACTGACGAACACCGCGAGTGAAGAGGTCGAGTACCGCGGGTGCGAAGTTTGAACAGCGGCCGCCGCCTACCGCCGCGTGGCCGATGACGAGCCAGCGCTCCGAGCCGGCGTGACGAACTGGCAATGACGAGCCCTATGAGTGCCGAGGCCACGCTATCAGTACTAGAGATAAAAGCATTGGCGATCAAACGTTCATACTCGAGGTGCTATAT
>JAZKRZ010000042.1:0-20887 GCA_036626395.1 Haloarculaceae archaeon | reverse complement strand
CAACATGAACAAACTGCAGGCCAAGACCCACCTGCAGGAGTTCATCCGCTTCTACATCAACCAGGCCGACGACGACTACGTCGCCAGCGACATCGGCTACGTCCCGAGCAGTTCGGACATGGTCGAACAGAACCTGACCAACCTCGAACAGGGTATCAGCGGGGAGTACGAGCACAGCATGTAAGCGCCGACGGGGGCCGAACAGGGCACCCACGGTCACGAGTATATAGCCACAATAGACGTATTGAGTCGAACACACCCGTACGTTCCACTCATATCAAGAGACATACTCGTGGTCCGCCGTCGTTCGGGTGAAGGCACGAGACTGCGCTGGACCGAGCGCGAGCGTGACCGGGTCCGTGGAGTGGGCCACGGGAGACACGGACACTGACCGAACGAGGCCGCAATGGAACTGACAACAGGATGAGCAACGAAACGAGAACCGACGCGACGGACCTCCAGCGGGACACGTTCGTCGTCCGCAAAGAACGCGCTTACGCCGCACTCATCGCCGGCTCTGGCGTCCTGACGATCCTCGTGACCGTCGGGATCGTCCTGTCGCTGTCCGGGCGCGCGGTGATATTCTGGTCGGAAGTTTCGATCATCGATTTCCTGACGGGAACGAACTGGAGTCCGATCATCAACCAGTCCTACGGCGTGCTCCCCCTGGTGAGCGGGACGCTTCTCGTCACGGTCGCTTCCGCGGCGTTCGCGTTGCCGGTGGGGCTGGCCGCCGCGATCTACCTCTCGGAGTACGCGAGCGAGCGCGTGCGGTCAGTGCTGAAACCCGCGCTGGAGGTCCTCGCCGGCGTCCCGACGGTCATCTACGGGTACATGGCGCTGGTGTACGTGACGCCGCTGGTCGACAGCGTGTTGCCGATCTCGATACAGCTGTTGCCGCCCGGGGTGCCGGTCGTCCCCGAGTTCACGTTCGTGATGCCGTCGCTGCGAACGTTCAACGTGCTGTCGGCGAGCATCGTTGTCGGGATCATGATCATCCCGATGGTCTCTTCGATCAGCGAGGACGCGCTGAGCGCGGTGCCGGACAGCCTCCGTGAGGCCGCCTACGGGCTGGGGTCGACGAAGTTCGACGTCTCGACGAAGGTCGTGGTGCCGGCGGCGACCTCCGGGATCATCGCCTCGTACGTCCTCGCGATCTCGCGGGCCATCGGCGAGACGATGGCGGTGACGATGGCCATGGGGCTGAGCCCGAAGATGCCGTTCTTCCCGGACATCCTCCGGAACTTCGCCGAATCGAGTCAGACCATGACCGCGGCGATCGTCCAGATCGCGAGCGCCGACACGACGCCGGGCGTGACCTACGAGTCGATGTTCGCCATCGGGATGACGCTGTTCGCGATGACGCTGGTGATGAACGTCTTCGCCGAGCTGGTCCGTCGGCGCTTCCGGGAGGAGTACAGCTGATGGCGACCGAGACAGACACCCCGGAACCGGGCGAGTTCGGCCGGACGGAGGGGCTGCGCTCCCAGCAACTCAAGGGGCAACTCTTCGAGGTGGCGCTGGTCGCCGCGACGCTCTCGGGGATCGCCGCGTTGCTCGTGTTGTTCGGTTACATCGCGTTCGACGCGTTCAGACCGCTGGCGGCAGAGGCACAGTGGTACCTGCTGTACTTCGGTGTCCTGGTGGCGCCGACGGCGGCGTTCACGCTGTACGCCCGACGCAACCCGGCGGTCAGAACCGCCAGCACCAGGGCCTTCGCAGCGGTGCTGGGCGGCATCACCGCGACCTGCGTCACGTACGTCGTGGCCGCCTCTCTGAGCCCCTACGACGTGTTCATTTTCGTCGTCGCCACCGGTCTCCCGCCGCTCCTCGTGGTCGCGGTCGGCCGACAGGTGGTCGCGCGGCGGTACGTCGGCCCGCTGGTGCCCGTGTCGGCGGTCGTCGGGCTCGGCCTCGGCGCGGCGCTGTACGGGTTCGTCCGCCCGCTCGTGGGCATCCTCGCCCAGTGGATCGCCTACTTCGGGGTGGCCACTGTCCCGGTCGCCGGCGTCGTCGGCGTGGTCGCCACCCGACGCTGGTCCCGGCAGCGGGGCGGGTACGCCGCGGTCGCGGTGCTTGCGGGGGCGCTCGTCGTCGCGGCCGCCGGCATCGCGACGGGGGTCGACCCCTCGTTCTGGGTCGTCGCCTTCTCGGCGTTCGTCGTCCCGGTCGGCTACGTCATCGGGACGACCGTCACGACCGAGCGGGAGGGACGGGTCGGCGTTCTCGCGCCGTTCGTGCTCGTCGGCGGGATGCTCCTCGGTGCGACGCTCGAACGGCAACTCGGGATCGACGGCCTCGACAGTTTCCTGACGCCGACGCTGCTTTTGGAGTCCTGGAACGGACTGGACGCGGCCGAGGCCGGCGTCTACCCCCCGATCGTCGGCTCGATCGTCATCATCGGGTTCATGGCGCTGCTGGCGTTCCCCGTCGGCGTCGGCGCGGCGGTCTACCTGGAGGAGTACGCGTCCGAGACGGGCTGGAGCGGCCGGCTGGCGACCCTGCTGGAGGTGAATATCTCGAACCTGGCGGGCGTCCCGTCGGTCGTCTACGGGATCCTCGGACTCGCGCTGTTCAGGAACACGCTCGGGTTCGGGACCGGGATCGTCATCTCTGCGGCGGGGACGCTCGGGATGCTCATCCTCCCGATCGTCGTCGTCTCGGCACAGGAGGCGCTGCGGGCGGTCCCGGACTCGCTGCGGGAGGCCTCCTACGGGATGGGCGCGAGCCGCTGGCAGACGCTGCGCAACGTCGTCCTCCCGGAAGCGGTGCCGGGGATCCTCACCGGGACGATCCTGGCGCTGGCACGCGCGATCGGCGAGGCAGCGCCGCTGGTCGTGATCGGTATCGCGACGACGACGTACAGCCCGCCCAGGGGACTGTTCGAGACCGCCGCCGCGCTCCCGCTGCAGATCTTCGCCGCCCGGAGCAACTTCGACGCCGCGTTCAGACACGGGATCGTCCCCGCCGCGGCAGTCGTTCTGATCGCGATGATGCTCACGATGAACGCCGCGGCGATCGTGATCCGCAACCGCTACGAACGGAGTGACTGACGATGAGCGACTCAGACACCACACCCACCATTTCGACCGCCGTCGAGGGATCGATCTCCGAAACCACCCAGTCCGCGTTCGCGAGCGAGGAGACCGTCGTCGAGAGTCGCGACCTGGACGTCCATTACGGTGACACGCAGGCGCTCCAGAGCGTCGACCTGGCGATACCCGAACGACAGGTCACCGCGATCATCGGCCCGTCGGGCTGTGGGAAGTCGACGTTCCTGCGCTGTATCAACCGGATGAACGACCTCGTCGACGCTGCCCGGATCGAGGGCGAGTTGCTGTTCGACGGGACGGACATCTACGGCGAGGCGGTCGACCCCGTCGCGTTGCGCCGGCGCATCGGGATGGTGTTCCAGCACCCCAACCCCTTCCCCAAGAGCATCTACGACAACGTCGCCTACGGCCTGCGCGTCCAGGACCGGGAGGTCACCGACGAGAAGATCGAGACAGCCCTCCGGCGGGCCGCGCTCTGGGACGAAGTCAAAGACCAGCTCAAGAAGTCGGCGCTGGACCTCTCGGGCGGCCAGCAGCAGCGACTCTGCATCGCGCGGGCCATCGCGGTGGACCCGGACGTCCTCCTGATGGACGAACCCGCCTCGGCGCTGGACCCGATCGCCACCTCGAAGATCGAGGACCTCATCGAGGAACTGGCCGAGGACTACACGGTCGTCATCGTCACCCACAACATGCAGCAGGCCGCCCGGATCTCCGACCGGACCGCCGTGTTCCTCACCGGCGGTGAACTCGTCGAGTACGACGACACGCAGACGGTCTTCGAGAACCCCGCCCACGACCGCGTCGAGGACTACATCACCGGCAAGTTCGGATAATGCCCCGCGACGAGTACCAGCAGGCGCTCGACGACCTCCGGGCGGACGTCCTCGGGATGGGCGAGACGGTCATCGACCAGTTCGACCGGGGACTGGACGCCGTCGAGACGGGCGACGAATCGCTCGCTCGCGAGGTCATCGACGGCGACGCGGCCGTCAACGACCGATATCTCGCGCTGGAGGGCGACTGCGTGGACCTGCTGGCGCTCCAGCAACCCGTCGCGGGCGACCTGCGGTTCGTGACCGCCTCGTTCAAGATCCTCACCGACCTCGAACGCGTGGGTGACCTCGCGACGAACCTCGCCGACTACTCGCTGTCGGCGGCCGACCGTCGCCTCGAACCAGTCGACGTCGCGACCATCGGTGAGGTGGCCCGCGAACAGCTGACGGCCGCGCTGGAGGCTTACGCCGAGGCCGACGCCGAGGCCGCCCGGGCGGTGGCCGCCCGGGACGATGACCTCGACGCGCTGTGTCAGCGCGCCAGCGAGCGCGTCGTCCGGGACCTCATCGAGGACGGGGCCGGCACGGACGCCTGGGCCGTCGAGCGAGTGATGGACGACGTCTCCCGGGTGCTATTGACGGTCCGGGACCTCGAGCGCGTCGGCGACCACGCGGTCAACACCGCGGCGCGGACCCTCTACATGGTCGAGAGCGACCCCGAACTGATATGAAAACGCGCAAACTCCAGCAGGTCGGCGGCGGCACATACACCGTCTCCATCCCGAAAGCGTGGGCCGACGAGCACGCCCTGGAGGCGGGGATGGACCTCCACCTCTACACCCACGCCGACGGCTCTATCGTCGTTCGGACGGCCGAGCGCGACGGCGACGCTCTCGCGAGCGCGACGGTCGAAGTGGCGGGCGACGCCCCTGAACTCGTCGAGCGCGCGCTCGTCGCGGCCCACGCCGTCGGGTTCGAGACGGTGACGCTCCGTCCCGACGAGGCGTTCACCCGCGAGCAGCGCCGCGCCGCGCGGTCCGTGGTCCGGGACCTGGTGGGGACCGACCTGCTCGTCGAGGCCGACGACGAGATCACCGTCCAGCACCTGCTCGACGCCTCGACGGTGTCGGTGCGCCAGTCGGTCGTCCAGTTGCAGTTCACGGCGCTGTCGGTCCACCGCGAGGCGACGGCGGCGCTCCTTGAGGGCGAGGTGTCGGCCGAACGGGCCCGCGAGCGGGCCGCAGAGGCCGACCGCCTCGCGCGGATGGTCCGGCGCCACGCCGCCCGCTCGCTCACCTCCTTCGCGGAGCTCGACAGGCTGGGCGTCTCGCGCACCGAACTGTTCGACTACGAGGCCACCGCCCGGGCCCTCCGCCGGGTCGCCCACGAGGCGGTGCGAACCGCGGAAGCCGCCGAGGGACTCTCGGGACCGCTCCCGTCCGAAGTCGGCGAGACCGTGAGCGAAACCGCCGCCGCTTCCCGGAACGTCGTCGAGGAGGCGACCACCGCAGTCCTGGACGGCCCGGACGCCACGGCCGCCCACGCGGCGCTCGACCGCCGCGACGACGCGGTCACGACGGTCACGGCCGCCACCGACGCGCTGTTCGACGCGTCGGTCACGGCGTTCGACGGTGCGGTGTCGTGCCCCGACGGGGTCCCGGAAGGCGACACTCGCGCGGCGACCGACGACGCCACATCGAGCGACGACAGCGCGGCGAGCGACGGCGGTGTCACCCCAGAGGACCGGGCGTGTGCGCGGGCCGCCGCGACAGGTCGGGTCCTCGACTCGGTCCGCCGGACCGCCGAGTGTGGTGCCTCGGTCGCCGATGTGGCGCTCCAGGCGGCCGTCCGTGCCGAGCGCGAGTGACACACCGACCGGGTCACCGACGTCGCGGTCGCTGGGGTACGTGCCTCTTACTGTCGGGAAGGCTATCGGTATCGCCGGTCCGGTCGCCGGCATCGAGCATACGCGGTCACTACTGATTGGGGTCCGGCGAATCCACACGCTCGGAATGACACGGACGAGTCGCTGTGAGTGTCCGCTGTGTGGCTTCGAAGACGACCGAACGACGGTGTACACGCATCTGCAGACCGCCCACCGAAAGAGCGAATTGAGCCGGCGGATACTGGCAGAGGAGTACGGGCAGATGGTGTCGATACGGGCGGGCACCGAGTCCGGCATCGAAGACTGATCTCGGGGCTGGGAACCGGCCCGACACGTCCCCACAGTCCGACGGGAACGCGCGGGGAGTGAACGCATCGGGCCGTAACTCGCCCATACGTCGACGGCATCGCCGAAAATGGGTACAACGGTCCGTATCAGTCGGCGTCGAGCGCGGCCGACCGGTGGTCTTCGAGCGTCGCCTGGACCGCGCTCCAGTCGACGGGCGGGCGACGGTCGGAGACGGCGTGCTCGAACGTCGCCACGCGGTCGCCGAAGCGACGCCGCCAGGCCGGTTTCGCGAGCGCGGCCAGCCAGTCTTCGAGCCCGGAGGTCCGCACGTCCAGCGAGTCGAGGCGCGATTCGACGTCCACGAGCGCGTCCGCGTCGGTCCCCCCTGGGTCGTCCGCCTTCGCCCCCGCTCCCGCCGCGTCGTCGGGGCGCTCCTCGGCCTCGCGGTCGGCCCAGGTCCGCAGGTCCGCGAGTTCGGCCCGCAGGTCCGCGAGCAACAGGCCGGCGAGGCGCACCCGCAGGGCCGCGTCGAACCAGACGACCGCCGGGTCGGCGACCGTCTCGCCGCCCGGGAGCGTCGGCGTCTCGCCCTCGTCTGCGTCGTCGAGCGCTTCGGCGATCCCCGTCAGTTCGTCGCACATCGCTTCGACC
Source organism: Haloarculaceae archaeon (assembly GCA_036626395.1). Lineage (GTDB taxonomy): Archaea > Halobacteriota > Halobacteria > Halobacteriales > Haloarculaceae > QS-5-68-33. The sequence goes on along the minus strand of JAZKRZ010000042.1, from coordinate 14,234 downwards.
GCGTCGACGTCCCCGACGAGGTGGGTAGCGCGCGTCGCCGGGTTCGAGAGCCACTGGTCGAACTCCGCTTCGAGTTCGAATTTCAGGTCGTCGGCGGCCTGCTGGAGCGCGTTTGCCCGCTCCGTGACGTCGCGACACTCCCGTCCGAACCCGTACAGCGAGTCGGGGTCGTCGGCCCGGTCGACGAGGTCACGCAGCGCGGCCTGGACCGCCTCGAGGCGGTCGCGGAGCCGGTCGAGTTCGACCGCGTAGTCGTCGAGTCGCGCCGCGACGACAGCGAGGTCCCGCACGGGCGCGGCGTCTTCGCGGGCCGTCTCGAGGGCAATCTCGGCCAGTTCGACGCGGGTCTCGGGCGTGGCGACGGCCTTCGAGACCCGCGCGGTCGCGTCCTCGACTGCAGCCTCCGTGACGACGCCGCCCTCGCTGACGTACGAGAGCGTCTCCCGCGCGCCCTCGCGCTCGCGACCCTGGTCGGCGCTGACGACCGCCTCGACGGCGTCGTCGACGTCCATCCCTGCCAGCGGCGGTGAGCCGTCCCGGTCGTCCGGCGCGTCCCCGGCGTCCTCGTTCATATCCCGTGATTCCGTCGGCGAGCGGTTAACGATTGTCGTCTCGCCGGCAGCCGACTCATACTGACGGACACAAGTCCGTTAACTGGCTCGTCGATTGGACTCCGTGGCAGCGTTCGTTCTCCGCCTCGCGGCCACTGCTCGTTCAATCACTTGTGTCCGACAGTATCAGACCGCGTCGACCACACACCGGAAGCCGATGTTCCCCGTGGAACTGTCGGGCGTGTTCTTCGACCGGGCCGCCAGGCGGTAGCGGTTACACCACGACTCGTGACAGAGGTGGGACCCCCCGCGCATCACGCGCTCGTCGCCCTCCTCGGGACCCGTTGGGTTGTCGTGGCTGTAGGCGTCGGTCGTGTGATAGTCGGCGCTGAACCAGTCCCGACACCACTCCCAGACGTTACCACAGACGTTGTACAGGCCGAAATCGTTCGCTTCGAACGCGTTGACCGGCGCCGTCGCGCGATACCCGTCGTCGACGGTGTTGTGCTCGGGAAACTCTCCCTGCCAGACGTTACAGCGGTGCTCGCCACCCGGTTCGAGAGTGTCCCCCCACGGGAACCGCCGCCCCTCGTGGCCGCCGCGGGCGGCGTACTCCCACTCGGCTTCGGTGGGCAGGCGTTTGCCTGCCCACTCGGCGTAGGCGGCAGCGTCCGTCCACGAGACGTGGGTCACGGGGTGTTTGAGCAGGTCGTCCTCGACGACACTGGAACTCGGCCCCCTGGGGTGGAACCAGTCCGCCCCCTCGACGGCCACCCACCACGGCGCCGCCGGGACGTTTCGGAACGCCTGTGTCCGGTCGGGGTCCGCGACGAAGTCCTCGAAGACGAACGACCAGCCGAACCGCTCGGCGTCGGTCGTGTAGCCGGTCTCGCGGACGAACTCCGCGAACTGCGCGTTCGTCACAGCGAACCGGTCGATGTAGAACGCGTCGACAGTAACGTCCCGGGCCGGCCCCTCGCCGTCCGCGGGAAACCCCACGTCGTCGTCGGTGCCCATGCGGAAGGTGCCGCCATCCACGCGGACCATCCCGCTCGTCCTGTCGTCGTCTCCCCTCGCGGGGACGGTTCGCCAGTCCGCCCGGGCGGTTCCGTCACCCGCAGCGGCCGTCTCGCCCGCGGTGGTCCCGCCGTCGGTTTCGCGGCCGGGCCCACAGCAGGCCGACTCGTCGTCGGACATGGCCGAGTTCTGGCGGGCGAGGCGCTAAACGGTTGTGGTCGGTCCGGACTACCTTTTCCCGGAGCGGTCTCCGCGTGACCCGAACGCAGGACAGCCACGGGTGAAAGAGGGCGACAGCGCGACCTCCCCGAGCCGTCGAGTTCGCCCCGGTCGGAACGAACACTAATAAGACGAGTGGCTGTAGGTGAACGGCATGCCCTCGTGGGACGAACGCTTCCGCAAGGGGGAGTATCCACTCGACCCGGACCCGGCACCGGTCTTGCAACGCTACGTCGAGACGTTTCCGGACGGGCGGGCGCTGGATATCGCCACCGGGACCGGGAGAAACGCCGTGTTCCTCGCCGAACAGGGCTACACGGTCGACGCACTCGACAAGTCGCGAGAGGGGCTCGAGATCGCCCGGGAGAACGCCGAGAAACGAGGCGTTGCGGACAGTTGCACGTGGATCCACGCCGACGCGTTCGAGTACGCGTACCCCGAAGGCGCGTACGACGTGGTCACGATCCAGGCGTTCCAGGTCCTGGACCGGCTCACCGACATCAAGGCGGCACTCGCCCCGGGCGGCGTCCTCTACTACCAGGCACACGTGCGCACGACCGGACCGCTCGACTACGGCCCGCCGGACCGTCGCCGCGTCGGCGCGAACGAACTCCTGCGCGCCTGCCTCGACCTGACCGTCCTCCACTACCGGGAGTTCACCACCGGCGAGGAGGACCACCGGGGCGCCTACGCGCAGGTGATCGCGCGAAAGTCGAGCGGCCATACCCAGCCACATCCCCACTCCCGGGTTTTCGAGCGTTAACCGCCCCCTCCAGCCGGACTGTTCGCGGAAGGTGTCGGTCCGGGGACGTGGAGACCGGTTCGACTCAGACCGTCGGTTCGGGGACGTCCTCGTCTCGGGCTTCGCGCCAGGAGTGGGCCGGCTCCCAGCCCAGCAGGTCGGCGGCCCTCGCGTTAGAGATCGAGGAGTCGTCGCCCTCGACGTCGCAGGGCTCGGGGACGTGGCCGAACTGCTCCGCGAAGAGGTCGGTCGTGGGGCGGTCGGCGTAGTTCTCGTCGGCGACGGCGTAGACCGCCTCGTGACCCTCGATATCGGCGTCGAGCGCGGCGGCGACGATGCTCGCGATGTCGCGGACGTCGACGTAACTCCAGAAGTTGCCGACGCCCTCCGCCGGCGGCTCGTTGTCGAGACAGAGGTACTCCCGGGGGTACTGGATCCACGAGGGGCGGACCGAGACGACCGACACGTCGTCGCGGCGGGCGACCATCTTCGCGATAGCCTCGCCGGCCTCCTTGGAGACGCCGTAGGGGTCCTCGGGCCGGAGCGGGTGGTCCTCGTCGATGGGAAGGTAATCCGGCGGCGGCGTCTCGGCGGCGAAGGGGAACCCCATGGCGCTCTCCGAGGAGGCCCAGACGGCGTCCGCGCCCGCGCGACCGGCCGCGTCGAGGACGTTGTACGTCGAGATGACGTTGTTCTCGAAGACCTCGCTCCCGGCGTGGTTGAGCGGGTCGGGGATAGCGCCCCAGTGGACGACCGAGTCGGGGTCGAACTCGCCGACGAGGTCGTACACCCGGCCGCCGTCGGTCAGGTCCGCGACGCGGACGTCGACGCTTGTCCGCTCGCTCTCGGCGGACTGCTGGTCGACACAGAGGACGTCGTGACCATCGCTCGCGAGTCGGTCGACGATCCACCTGCCGGAGCCACCGAGTCCACCGGTGACTATCACGCGTGACATGCTCACCGATACAGTCTCGTCACGGATAAGCCCGGAGCATCCAGCGGTGACTGCCGGAACCACGGCGGTCGGGACTCCGCAGTCGGGCGACGAGAGGCCGCGACCTCACCGGGTCCGGGTGGAGTTGACTGGATCGTAACGACCGGACAGTCAGACCGGGACGAGAACCACGGGTATCGCCCGGGATTCGAGGACGGCCTCGGTCATGCTCGGGATGACGAGACTCTGGACGGGGCCGCGTTCGACGTTGCCCATGACAGCGTACTCGAAGTCGCGACCCGACGCCGTGAGAACGTCGAGTAACTGCTTCTGTTTCGAGACGTTCGAGCGGTCCGAGCGGTTGTCCGGGACCGACACGTGGGCCTCGAACTCGACGTCCGGCGCCGTCCGCTCGGCGACCGCGGCGATCTCCTCGCGGACCGCCGCGGGGGACTCGTCGGCCTCCGCGACGTGATAGACGAAGAGGTCGTCACCGCTGGCCGCCGCCCGCTCGGCCGCGAAGGCGAGGACCTGCTCGCGCTCGCTGTGGTCACCGTACGCGACGAAGATCGTTCCCATATCTCCCTTTCAGCGCCCGCCGTCTTCAGTTCGTCGCCGGCCGCGACCGTCGGGTCGCGCTCGGCAACACCGCCCGTCGCAGGAAGCCTTTTGTGAGACGGCCGAGGACTGTCGGCAATCGGGTGAGAGAGACACAGACTTCCGTCCCGGTCGAGGACCTGCGGGCCGCCGGGTTCGGCGACGAGGTCGAGAAGGTGGCGACCGCCGTCGCAGGCTATCTCGACGACGGCGTCGGCAGCAACGTCGCCGTCGTCTCCGACCCCTACGCGGGCCGTGACTCGCTTCTGACCTACGCCGAGTCGCTGCTAGACGGCGACGTCGTCCGGGTCGACCTCGACCCGTCGGCCGCCGACGGGGCCGGACCGGAACTGCCGACCCCCGTCACGTCGGCCGATGGGACCGACCGGGAGTCGGCCGACAGCGACTCGACTGCCACCGACAGTGGGTCGGCCGCCGACGGCGAGTCGCCCAGGGCAGGCGCAGTCATCGTCACGAACTGTCACTACCTCTTCGAGCGGCGCATCGACGGGTTCGCGGCGCTCGACGCCTTCCTCGACCGGATCGCCCTCTCGGAGACGCTCGTGATAACGTCCTGGAACCGCCACGCGTGGTCGTACCTCGACGCCGTTCGGGACGTCGGCGACACGTTCCCGACGGTCGTCGAGATCCCCCGTCTCGACGCGGAGGAGACCGCGACCGTCATCGAGGCCCACTACGGCCCCGACCTCCCCGTGTTCGTCGAGACCGGGCGCGCCGGCCGCGTCAAGACGGTCGTCTTCGACGCCTGGCGCGTGGGCGTCCGCGGTCGGTCGGTCGCCGTGCCGTACCCCAGACCCAACCCGGCGTGGACGGCCTCGTGGTCGTTCACCGGCGAGGACGAGGGCATCGACGCGGTCGTCTTCGAGAAACTCCGGCGGGTCTCCGCCGGCAACCCGGGCGTCGCCATCGCCGTCTGGGAGGACAGCGTCGAGGAGGGCGAGATCGCCCCCGGCTACATCGAGGCGTTCGAACCCGACCTCACGCTCGACGACGACGCCGCGGTCCTGCTGTGGACGCTGGTCGCCCAGGAGTCCGTGCGGATCGATAGACTCGCGGCGCTGTTCGAGGGGCGTCCCGTCGAGGCGGTCATCCAGGGCCTCGTGGAGCGGGGCCTCGTGACCGTCGAAGGCGACCGCGTGACGGTGCCGCCGCGGGCGCTCCACCCCGCGGCCGCCGCGCTCGAACGATGGGGGGTGTTGTGGTGATACCCCTGCTCCGGCGCGTCGCCTGGGTCACCCAGACCGCCACGCCGACGCCGACCCAGGAGCCGACGCCCACGCCACTACCGACGCCGACGCCGACACCGGACGGTGCGGTGGGCGCGGCGGGGACCCAGTTCACCCCGGAGAACGTCCTGACCGCCGTGGTCGTCCTCGTCGTCGCCTACGTGCTGGCGTCGACGCTGAGTCTCGTCCTGTCGAAACTCGCCGACCGGCTCGCGGCTCGGCGGTTCCGGGTGATGTTCCTCATCCCCATCGTGAAGTTCGTCGTCTACGGCGGAGCGCTGTATCTCGTCCTCTCGGTGCTCTTCGACCTCACGGAGACGCAGGTCGTCGCCTTCGCCGGCCTGTTCGGAGCGGCGCTCGGCCTCGGACTGAAGGACCTGCTCGCGGACATCGTCGGCGGCGTCGTGGTCGTCCTCGAACAGCCGTTCCAGGTCGGCGACAAGGTTCAGCTCGGCGAGTACTACGGCGAGGTCGTCGACATCGGCGTCCGTTCGACGACGCTCGTGACGCCCAACGACACGCTCGTCGCGGTGCCGAACTTCGCGCTGTTCAACGACTCCGTCGCCAACGCCAACACCAGCGACGCCGAGATGCTCGTCGTCGTCGACTTCTACATCGACCCCGACAGCGACGTCGAGCGCGCCACCGAGATCGTCGAGGACGCGCTCGTGACCTCCCCGTACGTCTTCGTCGCCGACGAGGCCCCCGCCACCGTCGTCGTCGAGGACGACCTCTACTACCGGACGGTCACGGGCAAGGCCTACGTCAACGACCTCCGCAGCGAGATGGCGTTCAAGACGGACGTCACCGAACGCGTCCTCGACGCCTTCGACGAGGCCGGCATCGAGTCGCCCACGGCCAGTGCCGACGTGCCCGAAGGGTGAGCGGTGCGACGCGGACGACGCTCGCTACCGACTCCGCGTCGTCACTTCACAGCCGTCCTCGGTCACGATTATCGTGTGTTCTTTCTGGCTGACCAGACGGCCGTCCTCCTCTTTGAGGACGGGGTAGCCGTGGACGACATCCTGGCGCTGGAGGCGGCGCAACGCCATCTCGGGCCGGGAGCCGTCGAGCCAGCGCGTCGCGAACGGCAGGGTGCGGAACTCCTCGGTGATCTGGTCGAGCGCCTCGCGGGCGGCGCGGTTCCTGACCGACCCCTCCCGCTCGAGCGCGAAGATCTCCTCGTCGCTGCCCTCCCGGACCTTGCCGCCGCCGTCGGTCGCGAACGGTTCGATGGCGACGACGTCGCCGACGTCGAGTTCGACGCTCTGGGAGACGGCCCTGTTGGGGATGTTCGGCGTGGTGTGCTGTTCCCAGTGGCCCAGGCCATGGCCGGTGAGGTTGACGACGGGGTTGTAGCCGTACCCGTCGATGACCTCCTCGATGGCGGCGCCGATCTCGCCGGTCTCGACGCCGGGTTCGACGACCGCCAGGGCGGCGTCCAGCGCCTCCGCGGGCGCCTCGGCGAGTTCCGGGTTACCCGAGAGGTCGACCGTCACGGCGGTGTCAGCCAGCCAGCCGTCGACGTGGACGCCGATGTCCAGGTTGATCATCTCCTCGCCGAACGTCTCTTCGTCGTCGATGCTCGGGGTGGCGTGGGCGGCCTCCTCGTCGATGCTGATGTTGACGGGGAAGGCGGGCTTGCCGCCGAGTTCGCGGATGCGGTCCTCGGCCCACTCGGCGAGTTCGAGGTGACTCGCGCCCACTTCGACGCGCTCGGCGGCCTCGTCGCGGACCTGTGCGAGGATCTCCCCGGCCTCTCGACACTTCTCGTATCGCTCCGCCTGGAGGTCGACGTCGCTCATGCCCTCCGGTTTGACCCGCCCGCTGAAAGCGTTTCCGTGTCACTCACCCCGCCAGCGGGGAGCGTCAGGTCCGCGCCGTCTGCATCGCCGGGCTGTTGTACGCCTCCCCGAGACCCCCGTCGCTGTCGGCGACGATCACCCCTGCGTCGCCTTCGGCGGCGTCGTCGAACTCCCCGATGGCGACGCGGGCCGCCGTCGGCGCGTCCGCACCCTGTTCGAGCAACGCGACCGCTCGCCGGGCGAGTCCCTCGCGGGCGATGTCCTCGCCGGCGCCGGTCGCGCTCGCGCCGCCGGCCGGCGAGGCGTAAAAGCCCCCGCCGACCTGTGGGACGTCCCCTACCCGGCCGGCCAGGGCGTACCAGCGCCCGCCCGTAGAGGTCGCGGCCGCCACGGCGTCCCCGTCGGTCGCCACCGCTCCGACCGTGTCGTGGTCGCGGGGCGGTACCCGGCGGTCGCTGTCAGCGTCCTCCGCGTCGCTACCGCTGCCGGCGGTCGCGCCGCTGTCGGCCCCGTCCCCGCCGCCGAAGCGCTCGCGGACCCACACGAGTTGCGTGCCGGCGTCCGCGAGGTCGCCGTCGGCCGCCGGTGGATCGGCCCCGGCCCACCGCTCGCGTGAGTCGGCGCTCCACAGGTCCACGCCCGTCTCCACGCCCATGGACTCGGCGAGGGCGACGGCACGGTCGCCGGCCAGCATGACGTGGGGCGTCTCCGTCGCGACGGCGCCCGCCACGTCGACGGCGTGGGCGACGCCGGGCATGGCCGCGGCCGCGCCGGTCCGTCCGTCGTCGCACATCACCCCGGCGTCCGTGCGCGGGACGCCGTCGCTCTGGACGGCCCCGCCGACACCGGCGTTGAACCGCTGGTCTCCCTCCATGACGCGAACGGTCGCGCGAACGGCCGAGAGCGGCGTCTCCGTCTCGGCGCCGCAGTCGACCGCCTCGGCGAGCACCGCGGCCCGGTCGTCGGGTTCGTCGGCGGGCGACCCCGCCCCGCCGTGAGCAATGACGTGCACGTCCCGTCCCTGGATCCGGCGGAACTTAGTTCGGTCGTCCGCACCCGCAGGCGGACCCACACCGCCCGGGGCCGGACTCTCCGTCCGTGGGCGGACCCACACGACCCGGGACGGCGGCCGTAGCGCACTCGCCGCGTCGATCGTCGAACGTAGACACGTCTATCGCCGATCCAGGTCGACAGAGGGAGAATATCGTTGTGAAATAGAGAATTTTGTTGTCCACACCGACGTCACGGAACCGGCGACTGGCGGGAAACGGCATCCATTTAGGGGCGAGCAAGCAATGCCGACGCATGGACCACGAGTACGACAAAGTAGAGGTGCCGGCAGACGGGACGCCGGTCGAGGTCGTCGACGAGGACGCCGACGAACTCGATATTCCCGAGAACCCGGTCGTCCCGATCATCCACGGGGACGGCATCGGGAGGGACGTCGGCCCGGCGGCCCAGCGCGTTCTCGGTGCCGCCGCCGAGGCGACGGGCCGAGAGATCGCCTGGATGCGCGTGTTCGCGGGTGAATCCGGCCGCGAAAAGTACGACGAGAACCTCCCGGACGACACCGTCAACGCCATCGACGAGTTCCGCGTCGCCATCAAGGGGCCGCTGACGACGCCCGTCGGCGCGGGCTATCGCTCGCTCAACGTCGCGCTCCGGCAGACGCTCGATTTCTACGCGAACGTCCGTCCGACCTACTACCTCGACGGCGTGCCCTCGCCCGTGAAGGCACCGGAGGAGATGGACATGGTGACCTTCCGGGAGAATACCGAGGACGTCTACGCCGGCATCGAGTGGGAGGAAGGTACCGAGGAGGTCCAGCAGGTCCGCGAGTTCGTCGAAGACGAGATGGGCTTCGACGACATGATCCACGAGGGTCCCGTCGGCATCGGCGTCAAGCCCATCACCGAGAAGGGGTCGAAACGGCTCGTCCGCAAGGCCATCGACTACGCGCTCGAACACGACCGCGAGAAGGTCACGCTGGTCCACAAGGGCAACATCATGAAATTCACCGAGGGGCAGTTCTCCGAGTGGGGTATGGAGGTCGCAAACGAGGAGTACCCCGACGACGAGGTGTTCGCCGCGCCCGACTCGCTGTGGGAGACCCAAGACGAGATCGACATCCCCGAGGGGGCCGTCATGGTCGAGGAGCGACTCGCCGACGCCATGCTCCAGTGGATGCAGCTGCGTACCGACGAGTTCGGCGTCCTCGCGATGCCCAACCTCAACGGCGACTACCTCTCGGACGCCGCGGCAGCGCAGGTCGGCGGCCTCGGCTTCGCGCCCGGCGCGAACTTCGGCGATGCCCGCGTCCTGGCCGAACCCGTTCACGGGAGCGCACCCAAGCGCGCCGGCCAGAACATGGCCAACCCCACCGCGATGATCCTCTCCGGTCACCTCATGTTCGATTACATGGGCTGGAAAGACGCCGCCGAACTCGTCCGCGACGCCGTTGAGACGACTATCTCGGCGAAGAAGGTCACCTACGACTTCGCCCGCAACATCGACGACGCCGAGAAACTCGGCACCACCGAGTACACCGAGGCCGTCATCGACAACGTCGAAGACCTGGCCTGATAGTGATTATTGTAGATTATTTCCGGATTGCGCCGGTACCGGTGCCGGCGCGTACCGGTAAATCGCTACAGTAATCACTATGAGCCGGTCCGACGATATTTTCCGCGAGCGTCACCGTCTGGCCGCCTCGACCCAGTCGGGCCGCGGGACGGTCGTCGTCCCCACGTCCGCGATCCGGACTGTGTGGACGACGCGGACGGGACGCCCGTCGAAGCGGGCGTCGTAGGCGATCCGCCAGTCGGTCACGAGTCCGTCGAGGCTGACCACGAACGTCGCCGACACGTTGTGTCGGTCGCCGACGTACGAGGGCCCCGGGAGTCGCCGGGCGTCGTCCGCACTGGTCGCGACCAGCACGACCGCGTCGGGCCGGCGGTCGGCGACCGTCGGCGAGAGCGCCGCCACCACTCGCCCCAGTTCGCCCGACCCGTCGATGTCGATCGACCGGTTGCCGTCAGTCGACCAGTACAGTACCGGCGCCCCGGGACCGCCGGAAAAGCGCGTCGCGAATCCCTCGGGCCCCGACCAGTAGGTGAGGCGGTCGACCGGACGGCGGGTGCCAAAGCGGTACAGCGTGAGGTTGTGCCGGCCGTAGTACGGCTCCCCGCCGACCGCGACGCGGTGTCGCCGCGTCGACCGCATGATCGTCCCGTTCGCGTCGACGACGCGCTGGCGGACCACCACCGTATAGTTCGTCGACAGGAGCCGGTTCCGGTGGGCGGCCGTGAGCGTCGAGACGGAGACGCCGCCGTCGCTCACACCGGGCGGGAACGGCTGGGCGGTCGTCGGGACCGGTGCGGGCGTGAGCGAGGGCGACCGCTCGGGCGCGTCTCCGGCCAGGCCGCCACAGCCCGCGAGCACCGCCAGGGCGGCGAGACAGACGACCCCCAGTGGCTGCTTCACGGTCGCCATTGGGGTCGGATAATGAAACAACTGCCGCCCGTTCGCGCGGGGCGAACGCGACGGGTCACGCCCCGGTCCGCCTGGCCTCGGCGGCGGCTACCCAGGCCGGGCGTTCGACCGCGGTCCGGCCGACGGCGGTGACCCGGCCCTCCCGGACGACCCGGACGCGCCGGTCCGCGACGGTCACGCGGTAGGTGAGACGCCAGCCAGTGACGACGCCGGCGTCGCTGACGCGGACTGTCAGCGAGACGTCGCGCGGCCGGTCCCCGTCCGGGAGGGTCCGGAACGCGCCGGGGCGCTCGACGGTCGACCCGACCAGGACGACGCCGCGTTCGCGCTCGCGGACCGTCGTCTCGACCGCCCCGAGATACCGTTCGAGCGCGTCTGCCCGGGTGACGTCGAGCGTCGGCGGTTCGCCGCGCGTCCAGGCGTAGGAATGTGGCGGCCGCGCGCTCTCGCGGTGGTAGGCGGTGACCGTCCCGTTGGTCCAGTAGACGAGCGAGAGCGGCGGGAACGACTGGAGCGGGTACTTCGGCGCGCTCCGGGTGAACTCCCCCACGTACGTCTCGCCACCGGGCGCGACGCGGCGCGTCTGCCGGGTCCGGCGCAGCGTCTCCTCGGGGCCGACGACCCGCCGGTGACTCGTGAGCGTGAACCCCGCCGACAGCAGCCTGCTCTCGTGGGCGTCGGCGAGCACCGGCGCCACGACGCCGGACGCGGTGACGCCGGGCGGGTACGTCGGCCCCGCGGTCGGGACCGGCGCGGGCGTCAGCGTCTCCACGGCGCTCCCGTCGCTCCCGGCGAGCCCCGAACAGCCCGCGAGGACGACGACCGAGGCGAGCACCAGCGAGCGCGCCACGCGGCCACGGTCCATCGTTCGAGTTTGGCGGGTCGGCCGAATAGGCCTGTCGGGGGCGTTCGTCGCCCACAGGACCGTCATCGGAGGGAGCCGGGCCCGTCGGCCTCGTGGTCGGCCTGGGTGGGCTCCTGTTCCTGCTCGAACCGCTGGTCGACCCCGTCTGGGCGGGGTGCGCGTGCGTCCCGTCGCGCTCGCAGCCGGGTTCTCGCTGAGTGCGGTCGTCTTCGCCCGGCGAGGCCAGCGGCGGCGGTCGCGCGCGTGACGGGGGACACTCCCGAGATGGCGGCGCGAGGCGCCGTCAGCGGTCCTGGCGCACGAAAAAGACCGCCTCGTTGCCGGAGGTGCGCAGGCGGTAGGTGGACGCGCGGTAGCCGGCGAGTTCATCCGCGAGCGCGGACTGCATCACCGGTTCGGTGACGACGACGGTCGGTTGCTGGTCGGCGACGATGGCGGTCGCGTTCTCGACGGTCACCGCACACGTCCCCGTGGCACCCTCGATCTCGATGTACCACTGGACCGGGAGCGTGTCCGAGATCGGGGTACAGAGGGGTTCTATCCCCCGCTGTCTGGGGTTCAGGACCGTGTCGTCGTCGGCGGTCTGGCGGGTGCGGACGAGCCGCTCGCCCACGAACAGGACGTCGGCGTCCTCGTCGCTCGTGTCGGCGTCTTCGAGCGCCCGCATCGCCGGCCGGAAGTCGTCGGCGGGCTGGGCGAACTGCACCAGCTCGTTGTCGTCGCTCGTGGCATTGGTGTAGACGCCCCCGACCAGTGCGAGCGAGAGCTGCCCGACGATCAACACGAGGACGAACACCGAGATACCGAACCGAACCGCGTCCGCGTGGAGCGCGTCGCGGGTCCAGCGGACGACCATCGCGAGGCCGATACCGGCGGGAATCGCCAGCGGGACCAGGGCGTTGACCATGATCCACGCCCCGAAGATGTCGGTCCCCAGGGGGTAGCCGACGACCGAGACGAACCCCCAGTAGCCTGCAAAGAGGACGAGCATCCGCGGGCGAGGGCGAGTGTATCGTTCGGCCAGAAAGCCCGCGACGGCAAGTACCACGAGCGGGAGGGCGTACCCGGCCAGCGATTCCAGCGAGCGCCCGAGGTACCGGGCGTACTGGTCGATCACCGAGTCGAACCGGCCGCCGTGGTCGGCGCTGCCGCCGAACCAGTAGCCGTAGCCGGTGGTGACGTCGTCAACGGTGCGCGAGACCAGCTCGGGGAACAGCGTCGGGTTCGTCAGCCCCTGCCAGAAACCGACCGCCGCCGGGTCCGGCGAGCGCGGCGCGTAGAAAAACAGCGTGACCGCAAAGAATACCAGCGCGCCCAGGACGACGTACCCGAGGAACCGCCAGACCCCCTCGCGGACGTACGCGACCGCGTCCTCGTCGGGCAGGCGCGCCAGCGCCCAGTCGAGTCCGCTCTCGTCGTCGCCGGTCCGGAAGAGCCTGTGGTCGACGACGAGCGCCGCGGCGCCGGCCCAACACAGCAGGTAGACGGCGGCGTTCTCCTTGGCGGCGAAGGCGAGCGCGACGAACGCGACGCCGGCGTGAGCGTACCACGGCGACCGGAGGTCGATCGACCGGACGAACAGGCCGAAGGCGACGAACGCGAACGCCGCCACGAGGACCGAGCTCCGGAGAAAGCGCGAGTAGTACACGAGCAGGGGGTTGGCGGCGAGGAAGGCCGCGACGCCGAGCACCTCGTCCTCGCGGAGGCGTTCGCGAAACAGCAGCGCGGCCAGCGGGAGGGCGGCGCCGACCACCGCGACGAACAGGCGCAGGGTGAAGTCGTTGGCACCGAGGACAGAGAAGACGGCGCGATTGACGTGCTGGACCAGCGGGCCGTGGATGATGAACCGGTACTCGAACTGGCCGGTGTCGAGGAAGTGCATCGTCCACCAGCCGACCCGACCCTCGTCGAAGTGAGACACCCTGGCACCCAGGAGGAGGAGACGCCCGAACAGGGCGACGACGGCGACGGCGACCACTCGACGGGAGAGTCTGTCGAGCCGGTCGAGGCCGGGGAGGTCGGCGAAGAGGTCGCGGGGAGCGCCGGACATACCCGCTGTGTAACCCCCTCACCGCTTGAACGCTTGGGTTTCCATCGACGGCTCGGCCGCCGGTCTCGCCCGGAAGTGGTTTGCCGGTCGCCCCGTCAGGAACGGCCATGGACCAGGTCTTCGCCCCGTGGCGCATCGAGTGGGTCGAACGCGAGGGCACCGACGACGTCGACGGCTGTGTCTTCTGTGTCTTCGCCGAGGGGGACCGCGAGCGCGACTGCGAGCGACGGGTCGTCGCCCGCTCGGCGAGCGCGTTCGTCCTCCTGAACAACTACCCCTACAACCCCGGCCACGCCATGGTCATCCCCGAGACCCACACCGGTGACTACCGCGACCTGGACGAGGACGTCCTGCTGGACCACGCGCGACTCAAACAGCGCACCTTCGACGCGCTCGAAGACGGGATGGACCCGGACGCCTACAACGCGGGACTCAACCTCGGGGGCAGCGCTGCGGGCGGGTCCATCGACGACCACCTCCACACCCACGTCGTCCCGCGCTGGGAGGGCGACACCAACTTCATGCCCGTCGTCGCGGACACGAGCGTCATCGTCGAGGCCGTCGACGACACCTACGACCGCCTCCACGACGCCTTCGCCGACCTGCCCGGCGCCGAGTACCGCGGCGAGGGCCGCGCCGTCGAGTTCGACTTCGCCTGATTCGCGGCGCTCCACCCGGAGAGTTACCCCTGCCAGACCGTGACTGTCTCGCCCAC
>JAZKRZ010000041.1:0-21026 GCA_036626395.1 Haloarculaceae archaeon | reverse complement strand
TCGCGAAAGAGGATGGCTCCCGCGCTCGTGGCCTCTATCATTACCCGTCTGTAAACGACCCCTACTTAAGTGAATATCGGAGCACGCGCGCCCGGACACAGTCCCGTTCGGACGCGGACCGCCCGGTGTCGCCGGGCAGCCACGACCGCGCGGGAACGCATCGCTTATGAGCCCGACCGACGAGCATCCGGACATGCCCTTCGTCACGACCCTGGAGTTCGCCAGCGGGGACCGGCAGTTGCTCGACGACGTCGTCGACGACCTGAAAGCCCGCGCCGAGCGCAAGGGCGCCGAACTCAAGGGACCACATCCCCGGCCGCCGACGGACGTCAGCGTCCCGCAGTCGGCGGTGCTCGCCGCCGACGGCCCCGTCTTCGAGAACTGGCACTACACCGTCTACGAGCGGACGGTCGAGATCGTCGGCCACGACGAGTTCGCCCGCGAGGTCGCCGGCGACGACTACCCGCCGCGCATCCACGTCGAAGCCGAGATCGAACAGCGCAATCAGCTGGGCCGGGGCAACTGACCACGGCGCGGTCGTCCCCCCGTGAGCCGCCGGGTCGTCCTTCCAGTGGGGGTCGACCTGCGTGCGTGCACCCGGTCCGGGTGCCACTCGCGGGTCTCGAAGTCGGCGTGCGGACCGCGGCTTCGCGGTGCGATACAGTATAGGAACTCGCACACGTAGCGGGGGCATGGCACTCCCGACGCACGACCGACTGGTCTCGCTGCGCCGCGACTTTCACCGCCACCCCGAACCCGCCTGGCGGGAGTTCTGGACGACTGCGCGGGTCGTCGAGGAACTCGAATCGCTCGACGTCGACGAGATATACGTCGGCCCGGAGGCGCTCGCTGCCGACGAGCGGGTCGGCGTTCCCGACGACGACGAACTCGACGAGTGGGTCGAGCGCGCTCGCGCGGCGGGCGCCCGCGAGGGCCTCCTCGAACGGATGGCCGGCGGGCACACCGGGGCAGTGGCCGTCCTCGAACGCGGCGAGGGCCCCACCGTCGGATTGCGCGTCGACATCGACGGTCTCCCGCGCGAGGAGGCGACCGACGACGACCACGTCCCCGCGCGCGAGGGCTTTCGCTCCGAGACGGACGCGATGCACGCCTGTGGCCACGACGCTCACGCCACGTTCGGAGTCGGCGTCGTCGAGGCCGTCGCCGACGACCCCGACTTCTCGGGGACGCTGAAGGTGTTTTTCCAGCCGGCCGAGGAGACGATAAGCGGCGGGAAGCCGATGGCCGAGAGCGGTCACCTCGACGACGTCGACTCCCTGCTGGCGGTCCACGTCGGCCTCGACCACCCGACGGGTGAAGTGGTCGCAGAGATCGGCGGGATCCTCGCAGTCGCGCAGTTTTACGCCGAGTTTACCGGTGAAGCTTCCCACGCCGGGGGCCACCCCAACGAGGGACGCAACGCGGTCCAGGCGATGGCGACCGCCGTCGGGAACCTCTACGCCATCCCGCGCCACGAGGACGGCGCGACGCGGGTCAACGCAGGTCGCGTCGAGGGCGGGACGGCCACGAACATCGTCCCCGAGTCGGCGACGGTCGAGGGCGAACTGCGGGGGGAGACGACCGAACTCATGGAGTACGTGCGCGACCGCGCCGACCGGATACTCGAGGGCGCGGCGCGGATGCACGACTGCGAGGTGACCGTCGAGACGATGGGCGAGGCGCCCGGCGCTGACAGCGACGACGCAGTGGTCGACGTCGTCGCGGAGGTCGCGGACGGCGTCGAAGACGTCGACAGCGTCCTGCGCTACGCCGAACTGGGCGGCAGCGAGGACGCGACGTACCTGATGCGACGGGTCCAGGAAGGGGGCGGAAAAGCGGCCTACGTGTGCATCGGGACGGACCATCCCGGCGGGCACCACACGGCGACGTTCGACGTCGACGAAGCGTCGCTGGACATCGGCGTCGCTGTGCTCGCGAGGGGGGTCCGGGAACTCGCATCGTCCGGCTGAGGCGGGGGAGAACCGCCGGTCAGGCCGCGGGGCCGCGCCACTGCGAGAGCTTCTGGCTCGACTCGCCGTCGGCACTGATCCAGATGACAGCGACGGTCGCCCGGGAGAGGTCGAGGTCGCCGCTCTCACAGACCGTACTGCGGGAGAGCTCGACTCGCCACCCGGCGGCGACCTCCGAGACGGGAGTGCCGAGCCCCGCAGGCGCAAATCTCGTTCCGCGTTCCGGCCCCCCACACTCGGCACCGCTGACGGCGATACGGATCTCGTCGGCAGCGATCCTGTCCCCGCCCGAGTGTTCGATCTCGAGCCTGTGACTCCCCTCCTCGACGTGGAACTCGTGGTCGACCGCCATGGTCGGTGCGCTATCGCTCAGTTCACCCTGAAAGCCGAAAAACATCGACGCGGCTGTCGCGGCGAGCAACACCGTGACCGAGACCATGAGCACCACACCCAGGACCTCCGAGACGCCGCGTTCGTTCCATATATCGGACATTGATACCACCCACTCACGGGCGATGACCGACGGAGTCGTCGTGCACTGACACACCCCCAGAGTGTGCACTGCAGTGCCGCTCACCCACGTGCCCGTATGAAACAGTGCGGGTTTCGCGTAGTTAAATCTATTCTCACGTGTCAGTCACTCTCCACGGCGACCGGCGAGCGGGGGGTGAGGCGGGTGCATCGCCCGTCCGGGGCGACGAAACGGCCGTTCCGGGCACGTCCCGGGGCAGCGGTTCAGTACTTGGGGTCGGCGCCCGTCGTGGCGTAGACCTCGTCCATGAGGTCGTCGCGCCCGGATTGCCAGCGGTCGAAGCCGGCGGGGTCCTCGGGGTAGTCCTCGTAGTGGTCGAGGACCCGTTCCGCGAGTTGCTTGGTCTCGTAGAGGTCGTAGATGGTACCGAGGTGGCCCACGGCCTTGAGAGCGGTCTTGATCTTCAGCCAGAGACCGATGTCCGTCTCGCCGCTGTAGAGCCCCTCGGCGATCTTCTCGGCGGGGAGGGCGGCGAGCATCCCCATGAGGTCGTCGACGTCGTAGGCGGTCGTGAAGATGTTGTAGACGTCGAGCGTCGCGAAGCGCGCGCCGAAGTGGTCCATGACGTTGGTGTTGTACTCCCAGAGCCGTGCCTCGCTGACGTCGCCCTCGTCGAGGGCCCGGACGGCTTGCTCGCCGGCGTAGGTGCCGGCTCTGGCGGCGCCGCCGATCCCCCCGCCGGTGGTGGGGTTGACGTGGCCCGCCGCGTCGCCCGCCGCCATGAACCCGGGCGCGACCGCCGAGTCGTAGGGCCGTCGCGTCGGCAGGGCGGCCCCGAGTTTGTCCTCGATGGTGGCGTCTTCGAACTCGGGGCGGTCCCGCAGGTCCCGCTTGAGGTCGTCGACTAACTGCATCGGTTCCTCGGTCATCTGGAAGCCCAGGCCGGCGTTTATCTCCGTCTCGGTCCGCGGGAAGTACCACAGGTAGCCCGCCGCCCGCTCGGTCGGCTTGAACACGAGCGCGTCGGACCACTCGACGGGTTCGTCGACGGTGACGATCTCGCGATACGCGGAACAGAACTGCTGGTAGGTGACGTTCGTGTCGAAGGTCGCCTCCCCGAAGTCGGCCTTGTCCTGGAGGATCGACAATGCGCCCGCGCCGTCGACCAGGAGGTCCGCCTCGTAGTCGACGGGGTCGCCCGAGTCGACGGCCCGGACGCCAGTTACGCGCCCGTCCTCGGCCTGCGTCACGTCCTTGACGACGGTGTCGTAGTGGAGTTCCGCCCCGGCGCTCTCGGCGCCCTCGATGACTTTGCGACCGTACTCCCAGCGGTCGATCACCGCCAGTTCCCCGGGCACCGGGATCTCCAGGACCGTGTCCTCCTGGGGGATCTCGAAGCGGCCGTGGTCGACGTTGGCGTTGGTGATCGCCGACTCGATCTGCGAACGGGGGATCGCGTCGGGGAACGACCCCGCCCCCTTCAGGGCGTCCCCGCAGGCGATGTGGCCCGCCTCCGACTCGTCCTTGCGGTCGAGGACGGCCACGTCGTAGCCCGCGTTCGCGACTGTCGCCGCGGCGTACGACCCCGCGGTTCCCGCGCCCACCACCACGACGTCGTACTCGCGCGTAGTCATGGTCACCCCTCGCAGGGGGAGGGGGAAAACTCTTTATTCCGATTCCGTCGGCGATACCGGGACAGAAATCCCGGTTCCGCCCGGGGGTCGACCACGGAATAAAGAGTTTTGTCCGGGGTGGGCGAACCGGGAGTCATGACGGACCACACCGTCGAGTTCGTCCGGACCGGCGAGGAGGTCACGGTCTCGGACACGGAGACGGTTCTCTCCCGGTGTATCGAGGAGGGGATCGCCCAGGAGTTCTCCTGTCGCGTGGGGATGTGTCTGGCCTGCTCGGCCGAGATAATCGAGGGCGAGGTGACCCAGCCCGCAGCCAGGGGGCTCACCGACGAGGAGGCAGCAGACTACGCGCTCACCTGTATGGCCCGCCCGCAATCCGACCTCGTGCTCGACCGCGGGAAGTACCCGCCGAGCATCGAGGACGACGCGCTCGCCGACGCGGACGGGTCCGATGCCGCCGCGGCCGACGACTGACTATGTGTCCAACACGGGTGGGAACGTAACGCCGGTCGCACCGGGGGGTCGCCCTGCCGAGTCTCGTCGACGCGCTGGCCCAGTCAGCGGGAACGGCCACACCCGCGTTCGTCGGGACGCTGACTGTCTGTGCCGTCGCGACGGTGCCGGGCTACGGGCCGTTCCCCGCGAGGAGGGCGGCGAAGCGGGTCTGGCGGGTCCCGTTCCGGGACTTCGGCAAACGACGGCGGCGATAGCCGCCGGATCGCGTTATTCGCTGACCTCGTCTATCGGGTCGAAGGCGTTCTCGGCGGTGGGGAACTCGCCCGATTCGACCTCGGCGACGTACTGTGAGACGGCGGAGTGGATCTCCGAGTCGAGGTCGGCGTACTGCTTCGAGAGGCTGTACGGTTCCGCGCCCAGTCCGAGCACGTCCGTTATCACCAGTACCTGGCCGTCCACGTACCGCCCGGAACCGATACCGATCGTGGGGACGTCGACGGCCTCGGTGATGCGCTTTGCCACCGGCTCACTCACTGTTTCGAGGACGACCGAGAAGGCGCCCGCTCGCTCCAGTTCCTGGGCGGTCTCGACCAGCGCGTTGGCGTCGGTCGAGGCCTCGGTGTCCCGGCCCTGGACGTAGGCGCCGCCGATCTGGCCCGTCCGCTGGGGCGTGTAGCCGACGTGACCCTGCACCGGGACCCCGAGTTCGGTCAGTCGGTCGACGAGCTCGATGGTGGTCTCGCCGTAGGGAGCGGTCTCGACTTTCACCGCGTCGGCGCCCTCCTCTTTGAGGAAGCGCCCGGCGTTCTGGACCGACTCCTCGAGCGAGGTGCCGTAGGTGAGGAAGGGCATGTCGGCGACGACGAACGCCTCCTCCGTGCCGCGGACGACGGCGCCGGTGTTCGAGAGCGCCTCGTCCAGCGTGACGGGGAGGGTGTCGTCGTACCCGAGGTGG
The DNA here is from genome assembly GCA_036626395.1 of Haloarculaceae archaeon. Lineage (GTDB taxonomy): Archaea > Halobacteriota > Halobacteria > Halobacteriales > Haloarculaceae > QS-5-68-33. The sequence continues at coordinate 15,539 of JAZKRZ010000041.1, read as the reverse complement.
TTGTCCCCTGCGCTGTCGCCGACGAGGATCATGTCGACGCCCGCCCGGTCGACCTGGCGGGCGATCTGTGCGTCGTATGCCGTGAGCATCGTCAGGGGCGTACCGTCGGCGTACTTCTCGGCGAGGTCGGGAATAGTCGTGCGAGACATCTGCTTGCTCGGGACAGACGGTGTCGGTCGGCTTAGTGGTTGCCCGTCGTCGACGAGTACTCGTCGACCGGGTCGAAGTCACCGCTCTCGCTGCCGGCACGGTCCCACGTGGTCCGAGCGCGATGGACCGTTTCTTAACCGCTACCCGATCGAATATTAGGAACCACTAGGTGTATGCGCGTCAACACTAAGTTCGGTCACTGAAAAACCTTATCTATGATCGGGATTCCAGTTTCTCCGCTCGTAACCGAGACGCCGACGGTCGCCACAGAGACGTCGGCCACGGAGGCGGCCGGTCACCTCCGCCGGCCCGAGGTTCCGGCGCTGGTCGTCGCCGGTGCGACGAACCCGCCCGTCGAGTCGTTCATGTCCGCGCCAGTCGTCACTGTTCCGCCGGACACGCAGGTCGGCCTCGCGGCCGACAGGATGCGCGACGCCGGTGTGGGACTGCTCCCGGTCGTCGACGGTGAAGGCGGCTACCGCGGCGTCGTGACCCGCGAGTGTCTCGCCCCGTATCTCTCCCGGCACCGCCTGGAGGTCACGTGGGAGGGAGAGCCGCTCAGACTCGACGGTTCCGATACACCCAGACACGAATAGTTCAACGCGCCAGTTGCTGGTCCGGGGGCAACGCGACGTCTCCCGGCCGGCCAGTGCACGAGACTGTTGCGTGGTTCGTGTCCGGGTGTAGAGGACGCTCCGGGCGACGAGGCGACCGGGACGGACGGGTCGGACGCGCTCGCCGGGGAGTAGTTCTCGCTCCGCGTCGGCGAGCGACCCGACGTCGGCCCGGCCGGTCACGCTCCGTCCCGTGCCCGTCGGGCTGCGCTCGCCGACTATGTCGTCTATGTCACATCAATATTTTACTCGGTGGGGACACGGCGGAGCGTATGGACGTCGCCGAACGGGTTCACCTGATGCCGGTGGGCTACGAGAACGACCGGATCGTGCTCTCGGCGGAGCGGTTGCGCGCCGAGCGCGACGCGGCCAACCGGAAAAGCGAGTACCGACTGCTGGACAGCCACGTCCTCGACCCGCTCGTGGACAACGGCTACGTCGAACTCGAGGAGGTCGGACGGTCGACGCGGGTGTCGCTGACCGGGAGCGGCGCGAACACGCTCAGGGCGTTCCGGTACCTGGTCGAGGAGTAGCCCGGGCGGTCGCATACCCCGTGGCGCCGTGTGATTTAACGGGGTCCGGGGCGTCAGTCGGCGTATGTCTCAGTCCTCGTATCGGTGTACCTGCGGGAAGACGATCCGGTACAAACAGGACATGGTCACGGAGTCGGACGGCGTTCGGACGACGTGGCTCTGCCGGGACTGTCGGATACCGGTCCCGAGCATGACCGCCGAGAAGATCCGCCACCAGCACCCGTCCTGAACCGGTGTCTCTCACCGCCTCTCACCCCCGGTCTGGGCAGTGATCCAGCGGTCGACCCGGTCGGCCGCCGTCTCGACTGTCGCCTCGGTCGTGTCGACGACCGCGAAGTCGCTTTCGTCGGCGGCCTCTCTGAGCCACCGGTTGAACTCGACCTGTTCGGCGATATCGTCGTCGTCCGTCCCGAACTCGGCGGGATGGCGACCCGGCGGTCGGTCCCGGAGGCGACGCTCCTGTTCGTCGCCGTCACAGACCAGAACGAGATGCTCGACCCGCGAAAAACAGTCGTACTGTGCGTGGGATTCGAGATTCGACGGCACGCCGAAGCCAGCCCCGAACACGACCGGCGGCCGCCCCGACTGTGCGATGTCGCGACAGAGGCGGAGCCACGTCTGGAAGAACCACTCGAAGTCGTCCCAGAGTTCCTCGCGCCAGATGGTGTCCGAATCGAGCAGGACGACGTCCTCGCGAGTCCCCCTGAGCTCTCGCAAAACGGCGGACTTTCCGGCGGCGCTGGCACCGCTGACGACGAGCAGTGGTTCGCGGCTGACCGACTGCTCGTGACCGCAGTTCGGACACCGGAGGACCGACGCCGTCCCGTCGACGGGCATGTCGGTGTGTACTTCACCACAGCCCGGACACTCGTCGAACATCCCCCCACGAGGCCTGGGTGGCTGATAGCTTCGGCGGTGTTGCAGGGACTCGACCCCCCGGTCTCGCCGGGACTGGAGGCGACGCGACAGGACGAGTGTGGACGGGACTGCCGGGCCCGCCAGACGTTAATGCCCGGCCCTCCGAAGCGAAGGTATGTTCGACCCCGAGGACCTCGCGGCGATCCGCGAGGCCCGCGAGGAGTGGGAGGCCGAGACCCGCGGGCCGACCGTCGAGCGATTCGGCGAGCGCGAGGACACTTTCCGGACGGACACCGGCGGCCAGTCCGTCGACCCCATCTACACGCCCGAGGACGTCGCCGACCTGGAGTACGGCGAGGACCTGGGGTTCCCGGGCGAGGATCCCTACACCCGGGGGGTCTACTCGACGATGTACCGCGGGCGGCTGTGGACGATGCGCCAGTACGCCGGTATGGGCACCGCACGCGAGACAAACGAGCGCTTTCAGTACCTCATGGACGAGGGCCAGACAGGCCTCTCGATGGCCTTCGACCTGCCGACCCAGATGGGCTACGACTCCGACGCCGACATGGCCACCGGCGAGGTCGGGAAAGCGGGCGTCGCGATCGACTCGCTGCGGGACATGGAGACGGTCTTCGAGGGCATCCCCCTGGACGAGGTGAGCACGTCGATGACGATCAACGCGCCCGCCGCCGTGTTGCTCGCGATGTATATCGCCATCGGCGACCGGCAGGGCGTCCCGCGCGAACAGTTGCGCGGCACCATCCAGAACGACGTCCTGAAAGAGTACATCGCCCGGAACACCTACATCTATCCCCCCGAGCCGTCGATGCGGATCATCACCGACATCTTCGAGTTCTGTGCCGAGGAGACCCCCAACTTCAACACCATCTCGATCTCGGGGTATCACGTCCGCGAGGCCGGCGCCACCGCCGCCCAAGAGGTCGCGTTCACGCTGGCCGACGGCATCGAGTACGTCGAGACCGCCCGCGAGGCCGGCCTGGACGTCGACGAGTTCGCGCCCCAGCTCTCGTTCTTTTTCGCCGCGCACAACAACATCCTGGAGGAGGTCGCGAAGTTCCGGGCGGCCCGGCGGATGTGGGCCAGGATAATGGAGGACCGCTTCGGGGCCGAGACCGGGGCGGCGAAACAGCTCAGGTTCCACACCCAGACGGCGGGGTCGACGCTGACCGCCCAGCAGGTCGAGAACAACGTGGTCCGGGTCGCGTATCAGGCGCTGGCCGCGGTGCTGGGCGGCACCCAGAGCCTCCACACGAACGGCAAGGACGAGGCGCTCTCCCTACCCACCGAGAAGTCCGTGCGGACGGCCCTGCGGACCCAGCAGATCCTCGCCCACGAGTCGGGTGTCGCGGACACCGCCGACCCGCTGGGCGGCTCTTACTACGTCGAGTCGCTGACCGACGATATCGAGGCGGAGGCGTTCGGGATCGTCGAGGAGATAGACGGACGCGGCGGCATGCTGCGGGCCATCGAGGACCAGTGGGTCCAGCGCCAGATCCAGGACGTCGCCTTCGAGCGCCAGCGCGAGATCGACGAGGGCGAGCGGGTCATCGTCGGCGTCAACGAGTTCACCGTCGAGGAAGACGAGCAGGGTGTCGACATCGAGGAGGTCTCCGAAGCGCAGGAACGGCGCCAGAGACAGCGTCTGGCGTCGGTGCGAGAGGAACGCGACGACGAAGCCGTCGCGGCGGCGCTCGCGGCGCTGGGCGAGGCCGCCCGGGGCGACGACAACCTGCTGCCGTACATCCTCGACGCCGTCAAGGCTTACGCGACGACCGGCGAGATCTGCGACGAGTTGCGTGACGCCTTCGGGGAGTACCAGCCCGGCGCGGCGCTCTGACCCGTTGCCGACCCGCCGGGGACCGCCCGTACGGACTGTCGTCAGTCTGTTCCGGGCGTCGCCGACCCGGCGTCGGCGAACACCGGCAGACAGTTACAACGGTCCGTATCATACTGTCGGACACACGTGAGGCCACCGTCGGTGGCTCGTTCGACCGGGAACGGGCGTTTCGCTGGCGTGTTCCCGACGAGCGTGTTCACGTACTTGTGTCCGACAGTATCAGTCCCCGCCGCCGGTGACGACGACCGGTCGGTCGGTCTCCAGGAGAACCTCCTGGGTGACGCTCCCGAACAGCACTTTCCCGGCGGGGCTCTGCTTGCGGCCACCCAGGACGAGGAGGTCGGCGTCGACCTCCTCGGCGAGGTCCAGAATGCCTTCGGCGGGCGGCTGTGCGATCTCGCCGATAGTGGCCTCGATGCCCGCGTCTTCGAGCGCGTCACGTGCTCGACGAACGGTCGCGATCCGGTTCGGATTCCGCATCGCCTCGGGCGCGTCGAGTTCCTCCCCGTGGAGTGCGTGGGTCACCGTCACCTCGATGCCGTCGCCGGAGAGCGGCAGGTCGGCGACGAACTCGGCCTGCGCAATCGCTCTGTCCTCGTCGTCGTCGACCGGGATCAGGATCCGGTACATACCGAAAGGCATCCTCCCAGTGACAAATAAGTGGGCCCTCATACGGACCGTTGTACCCATTTTCGGCGATGCCGCCGACGGATGGGCGAGTTACGGTCCGATGCGTTCACTGTGTTTCGCGACGGTGGTAACGAAGTACAACGGTCCGTATCAGTCGTGCGGTGAGTCCCGTGATTTTATTCGCGTAGCGGACTCAGCCACGGCCATGTCGATAACCGAAGCCACCGCCCGCAGGCGTCTGTTCGCCGGACTCGGTGTCGTTTCGACGGCCGTCGCGCTGGGTGGTATCTTCGCCGCCGCCGCCCTCGCACCGTGGTTCTCGTTGTTCCGGAACGCCCTCTCGGACCTGGGCGCGGCCGGTACCGCCACCGCGCCGCTATTCAACGGGGCGCTGATGCTGGGGGGCGCCCTCGGTGCGGGCTTCGTCGTCGCCGTCTGGAGCGAGACCGACGAACCGGTCCACGTCGGCGGGACCTTCCTCCTCCTCGTCGCGATGGGGTTCATGGCGCTGGTCGGTGTGTTCCCGATCCCCTCGCCCGTGCACTTCGTCGTCGCGATAGCTTTTTTCGTCTTCCTGACGCTGGGCGTGTTCGTCTTCGGCGCCGGCGATTTCGCCGCAGGCCGACCCGTTCGCGGCGGCGCGCTCGTCGCCGGTGCAGTCGCGCACGTCGCCAGCTGGTTCTGGTGGCTGTTCTACGGCTGGGGCGGGTCCGGTGTCGCCGTCCCGGAACTCGTCGGGTCGGTCGCCCTCGCGGTCTGGGCGCTGTGGGTCAGCGTCGACCTCTGGCCCGAACCCCTCGACCCCGAGCGCCTCTGAACCGCGCTGGATGCGACCGGGCGGTCGCCTCCGCCGCCCGGAACTCACGGCCGGCTCTGCCGGCTCACCCGGCTATTTGTGACCGGCGTGCGGGACGCGCGTATGGAAGTCACCGACTACGACCTCTGGGAGGTGCCGCCACGCTGGCAGTTCCTCCGCCTGGAGACCGACGCCGGCCTCGTCGGCTGGGGCGAACCCGTCGTCGAGGGGCGCGCCCCGACCACTGCGACCGCCGTCGAGGAACTCCTCGCGGAGTACGTCCTCGGCGAGGACCCCCGCGAGATCGAACGCCACTGGGAGCGGATGTACCGCGCGGGGTTCTACCGCGGCGGGCCGGTCCTCCAGAGCGCGCTCTCGGGTATCGACCAGGCCCTCTGGGACCTCAAGGGCCGCGACCTCGGGGTGCCGGTCTACGAACTGCTGGGCGGGAAAGCGCGCGACGAGATCCGCCTCTACCAGCACGTCCACGGCGAGACGCCAGCCGAGATGGCTGACGTGGCCAGCGACCACGTCGACGCCGGGTTCACGGCGCTGAAGTTCACGCCGACCGACGAACTCGACCGGATCGACCGGCCGGAGGCGCTCGATGCGGCCTACGACCGGGTGGCGGCTGTCCGCGAGGCGGTGGGCGACGGCGTCGACGTGGCGCTCGATTTCCACGGGCGCGTCTCCAAACCGATGGCCAAGCGCCTCGCCGAACGCCTGGAGGAGCTTGACCCGATGTTCTACGAGGAACCGGTCCTGGCCCAGCACAACGACGCCCTCCCGGAGGTGGCCGCGCACACGACCGTCCCCATCGCCACGGGCGAGCGGATGTTCTCCCGGACCGATTTCCGTCCCGTACTGGAGTCGGGTGCGGTCGACGTCGTTCAGCCCGACGTCTCCCACGCGGGCGGGATCACGGAACTCCGGAAGATCGCGACGATGGCCGACGCCTACGACGTGGCCGTCGCGCCCCACTCCCCGCTGGGGCCCGTCTCGCTCGCGGCGAGTCTCCACGTGGACGCCTGCACCTCGAACTGCCTGGTCCAGGAGCAGGTCCACCACCTGGAGGGGATGCCGAACTACCTGGAAGACGATTCGTTCCTGGCGTTCGGCGAGGAGGGACGTGTGGACCTCCCGCCCGGGCCCGGTCTCGGGGTGGACGTGGACGTCGACGCGCTGGAGGCGGCCGAAACGCGGGACGCCTGGGAGGTGCCCAAGTGGTTCCACGACGACGGGCGAGTGGCCGAGTGGTGACCTGAAACGGTGGGTCGTGTTTGGGTGTGCCGTCGGGTGTCGAACGCCCCCGGCCCGTTCGCGGTCGTTGCGCGACATATCATCGCTCCGCTCGGAGCGGGGCCGCACACCGACTCCACGCTCGGCTCGACGCGAGTGAGAGGTCGGCTTCACCGACCTCGGCAGCCCGTGGCGGCAAAGCCGGCACGCGCGCCACCGTCGACGTTCGACCGGAGAAACGGGTGGTCAGAGAGCGAGGAGGAACCACGCGGCGACGACGACTGCGCCGCCGAGGACGGTCGAGCCGACGGCGTGCGTGCGGAGTTCGTCGAGCAGTTCGTGGGACTGTTCGTGGAGCGAACAGACCTGGTCGATCTCCGAGCCGGCCTCGCAGTTCGGGAGAAAGTCCATCGCGACGTGGAGGAAGATACCGGCGGCGAAGCCGAAGACGACGGCGTTGAGCGCGGCGACGTCGGGGAGTGCGACGACGGCAGTAGGGATCGCTGTGAGACCCACGCCCGCCGCCGGGAGGAGGAGCGCCATCGCCGAGCGACCGCTGCGGCGCAACCGGCGGGCTGCGGCGTAGCCGGCGGGGCCCTTGTGCGAGACGATGGCGAGGCCGAGCAGGAGTCCGAGCGTCGGCATTGACCCGTAGACGAGCCCGATGATCGCGCCCGCCGAGAGGGCGTGGGCGGCGATCTGTGCGGTCGTCAGGTCTATCCCGACGTCGAGGTGGGTGAGCCGGTGGCCCAGGACGTGCGCGCTGTAGCCGACGACGAGTCCGAGCGCCACGCCGATACCGCCGAGTTGCGTGGCGGCCTCCGGCGCGCTGATACCGATCGCGATGGCCTGCGGGACGAGAAACATGGACGCGCTGGCCACCATCGCGCCGCTCGCGAGGCCGTAGCCCCACACCAGCCGGTACGGGTTCGTGGCCTCGGCGCGTGCACCCAGGAACGCACCGACGGCCATCGCCGCGAACGCCACCCACGCGATCACCAGCACCTTCCACACCCCGCTGGTCACCGCCAGCGCCGACAGCCCCAGCAACGCCAGCACGCTGACGACTCCGACCAGCGACGGGCGCCGGGTCGCGTTATTAACTCCGAGATACGAGTTAATATTCATCGTGTACGTACTCACTCGTATTTGTTAATAAGGCTATCGCCCCGAGGGGTCGAGACGGGGGCGCAAACGGAGTGGGGAGCGGCAGTCGGGCGACACTCAGCCCTGGCGCATCGTCCGGCGGTCGACGACGGCGCCGTCGAGGGTGTCCGGGTCGGCCTCGGAGAGCGCCCAGACGACCAGCGGCGCGGCGCGTTCGGGGTCCATCCCCTTGTCACCGGTGAGGTCAGTCGCGACCGTCCCGGGGTCGACGACGCCCACGGGGACGTCGAGGTCGGCGGCGAACTGGCGGGCGACGGCCTCCGTGGCGGCCTTCGAGACGGCGTACGAGCCGAATCCGGCCTGCGGTTCGCGGGCGACGCGTCCAGAGAGCGCGAGCAGACGCGCGTCGTCGGTCAGGTGCGGGACGGCCTCGCGGAAGGTCGCGAAGACGCCCCGAGCGTTCGTGCGGTAGTGGTCGTCGAAGGCCGCGTAGGCGTCCTCGTCCAGCGGGGTGTCACCGGGGTCGCCGTGATAGACGCCGGCGTTCGCGACGACCGCGTCGACGCCGTCGCCCGCCCGCGCTGCGGTTTCGAGCAGGCGCTCGACGTCGTACTCGTCGCGGACGTCCGCGCGCTGGGTCGTCACGCGGCCCGGCGCGTCCACCAGGTCGTCCGCGAGAGCGTCCAGTGCGTCCGAGTCGCGCGCACACGTGACGACGTGAGTGCTGTTCTCGACGAGCGCCCGTGCGACTGCTGCGCCGATGCCGCGCGTGCCGCCGGTGACGACGACCGTCCGTTCGCTCATACCGGTCAGTACGGCGCTATCGGCTTGCCGGTTTGGATCGGGCGCCGGGCTGTTCGAGTCGCGCGAACCCCACAGGTTGTGCAACCGCTTATTGTTCAGCGGGCCAGTAGTAGAAGGTGATGAATGTCACTACGCGGTCGTCCCGGTCCGTTGCCGTCGTCGGCGGCGGTTTCGGCGGTCTCTCCGCGGCCTGTTACCTCGCAGACGCCGGGTACGACGTCACGGTGCTGGAGAAAAACGAGCAACTGGGCGGTCGTGCCAGTCGCCTCACGACGGAGGGCTTTCGCTTCGATATGGGGCCGTCGTGGTATCTCATGCCCGACGTCTTCGAGCGCTTTTTCGGCCACTTCGGGCGGCGACCGGGCGAGTACTACGGCCTCGAACGGCTCGACCCCCACTACCGGATCTTCTTCAAGGACGGCGAGACAGTCGACGTCGACCCGGACCGGTCGGTCAACCGCGAGACGTTCGAGGCCATCGAACCCGGCGCCGGCGAGGCCTTCGACGAGTACCTCGCGACGAGCAAGGAGCACTACGAGACGGCGATGGAGAAGTTCGTCTACGAGGACCGCTCGCGGCTGCGCGACTGGGTCGACCCCGACGTGATACGCGCGGCCCCCATCGGTCTCCAGCTCGTCGGCTCGATGCAGTCCCACGTCGAGGACTACTTCGAGAGCCCCAAACTCCAGCAGATCATGCAGTACACGCTGGTCTTTCTCGGCGGGTCGCCCAGGAACACGCCCGCGCTCTACAACATGATGAGCCACGTCGATTTCAACCTCGGCGTCTACTACCCCGTCGCGACGGACGAGGGCGTCACGCCGGGTGAGGCACTCCGCCCGGATTCCGCGTCGACGGTGACGGCGGCTGACGGCGGGACCGCAGTTCCCGCCGACGGCGACGCGTCCAGCGGGACCGGTACCGACGCGGCGCTCGCCGACGCCGCCGCCGAGGGTGGGATCGGGCTCGTCGCCGACGCCGCCGTGGCGCTGGGGCGCGAACTCGGCGTCTCGTTCGAGCTCGGGACCGAGGTCACCGAGATCACCCGCCGGAAGGACGGCTTCCTCGTCGCCGACGCCTCGGGCGACGAGCGCCACCCCGACAGGGTCGTGGTCAACGCCGACTACGCCCACGCCCAGCGCGAGTTGCTCCCCGAACACGAACGCGACTACGACGACGACTACTGGGCGGACCGCACCTACGCCCCGTCGGCATACCTGCTGTATCTCGGCGTCGAAGGCGATGTCGACCCGCTGGCCCACCACACGCTCGTCCTCCCGGAGGACTGGGACCCCCACTTCGACGACATCTTCGAGGACGCCGCCTGGCCCGACGACCCCGCCTACTACTGCTGTGTGCCCTCCGAGACCGACGACAGCGTCGCCCCGGAGGGCCACAGCAACCTGTTCGTCCTCGTGCCGGTCGCCCCGGGACTGGAAGACGACCCGGACCTGCGCGAGCGCTTCCGCGCGAAGATACTCGCCGACGTCGCGGAGCATACGGGCGTCGACATCCGGGACCGGATCGTCGCCGAGGAGGAGTTCTGCGTCTCCGACTTCGTCGACCGCTACAACGCGACGGAGGGGACGGCCCTCGGCCTGGCCCACACGCTCCGCCAGACCGCCCTCCTGCGCCCGAAGAACCGCTCGAAGGCCGTCGACGGCCTCTATTTCACCGGGTCGTTCACGACGCCAGGTATCGGCGTACCGATGTGTCTCATCAGCGGCGAACACACGGCCCAGGCGCTGATCGAAGACGACCGCCGATAGCACCCCGGTGGCACCCATGACTTCGGTGACGTCCCGACTCGCGTCGCTCGCGCCGCCGGCGGACTCCCGGGCCGGCTACCTCCTCAGGCTGTCGAGACCGCGCTTCTGGCTCTACCTGGCCGGCCCCGCGATGGTCGGCGTCGTCTACGCCGCCGGGTCGCCCGCCGAACTGTTCACGCCGCTGACGGTCGGGCTCGCGCTCTATTTCCTCCTGCCCGCGAACGTCTTCCTCTACGGCGTCAACGACGTCTTCGACGCGGACATCGACGAGGAGAACCCGAAGAAAGACGACAGGGAAGTCCGCTACCAGGGGGGCCGGGACGTCGTCGCCGTCGTCATCGGGAGCGGCGTCATCGGCGTCACCGTCCTGCCGTTTCTGCCGACGCGAGCCGTCGTCGCGATGCTCGCCTTCCTCGCGTTTTCCATCGAGTACAGCGCACCGCCCTTCCGGTTCAAGACCAAGCCCTTCCTCGACTCCCTGTCGAACGGGCTCTACCTCCTCCCGGGCGTGGTTACCTACGCGGCCGTCGCGAACGCCTACCCGCCGACCGCGGCGCTGGCGGGCGCCTGGTTCTGGACGATGGCCATGCACACCTTCTCGGCTATCCCCGACATCGAACCCGACCGCGCCGCCGGGATCCGGACGACTGCGACCGTCCTCGGTCAGTCGGGAACCTACGCCTACTGTGGCGTCGTCTGGCTGGCCGCCGCGGGGGCGTTCGCGTTCGTCCACCCCCTGCTCGGTGCGCTCCTGGGCGTCTACCCCGTCTTCCTCGCGGGCGTCGCCCTCTCGGGAGTCGACGTCGACCGCGCCTACTGGTGGTTCCCGTTCCTGAACACCGCCGTCGGCACGCTCCTGACGATGGGCGGTCTCTGGGTGATGATATATGGGGTCTGAGCGGCCTCCCGGAGGGCCGGCACGTGGCACCTGACTGGGCTACCCCTGGCGGCGCGTCGCTGGCGGGTCTCTCGGGGTTCGACCGCGAGGGTATCGAACGCCGCCTCGACGGCCTCGTCCAGCGCAACCGCTTCACTATCGCCGTCGTCTTCCCCGTCACCGGCGCCGCGCTCCTGCTCGCCAGTGCCTGGGGCTGGCTCCCGCCGCCGCTCTCGTTCAATCCGTTGCTCATCCTGGTCGGCGTCTGCGTGATGCGCCTGCCGCTCGTCGCCGGACTCGCGCCGCTCGTCGACCGGCGCGCGGCGGCGGGGGTCGCCCTGGTGACCGCCTACGCCTACGCCGTCGAGTTCGTCGGCATCACGACCGGTTGGCCCTACGGCCCCTTCGAGTACGGCGTCTCGCTGGGCCCGATGGTCGAGGGCGTGCCGGTCGGCCTGCCGGTCTTTTTCCTCCCGCTCGTGCTCAACAGCTACCTGCTCTGTCTCCTCTTGCTGGGCGACCGGGCGCGGGCGTGGTGGGTCCGACTGCCGGTCGTCGTCGCCACCGTGCTCGCGGTTGACGTCGTCCTCGACCCCGGTGCGGTGGCGCTGGGTTTCTGGCAGTACTTCGGCGAGACGGCCCTCTACGGCGTCCCGCTCTCGAACTACCGGGGGTGGGTCATCTCGGCAGTCGTCGCCGTCGTCGTCTTCGACCGGGCGTTCGACCGCGAGGCACTGCTGGCCCGCCTGGACTCCTGCCCGTTCATGCTCGACGACATGGTGAGTTTCGTCGTCCTCTGGGGCGGGGTCAACGCCGCTTTCGGTAACTGGGCTCCGGTCGGGGTCGCCGCCGTCTTCGGCGCCGGCCTCGTCGTCACCGACCGCTTCGACGTGCCGACCCGCCCGCGGTGGCTGAAAGAGTAACGAGGGGGCGAGTGCGCGTCTTCGACGGTGGTCGCACCTGACACCGTACCGGAAGCCGGCAACCGGGTCGGTCGGCGTGGCACACTTGCCCCTCGCGACCCAACCCGGCGTGATGACAGCGCTGTTCTCGCCGCTCGAACTGCGGGAGACGACGATGCCGAACCGCGTGACCGTTTCGCCGATGTGCCGGTTCTCAATAGGTGGGTATATACAGCTCTTCCCTGACACAGTGAAACAGGGCTATCTACCTGAGTATTGTCAAGACTGGTCGTGATGAAGGGCGCGTATCGGTCACTACAGTAGCGGAAGTGAGCACAGAAAACGGACGGTGAGGGAAGAGAGATTCTGGTAGCCCTTCTTTGGGAGATAGCGACCGTGGATTTGGGGTGGGTGTGGTGGTTGGTTGGTGGGAACGGTGTTGCCGGCTACCTCCCGCGTCTACGTCGGGCCTGAACGGTTGATAAACCTGTCAGTAACCCAGTTCATTAACACAGACAGTACGAGTGACAGAGCAACGGACGAAAGATGCTCGCTACGTACAGGTAGCGAACAGCTGATTCGGCCATGATCGCCACGAAAGGAATCGACTACCATACTGATCCTCTGGCCTCTATATTTAGCTCCTGGTCTCTTGACGACAGCGGAGTGACGGAGCGGTTTCTCCCGATCAGTCCTCGAGTTCACGGAGCCTCTTTTGCACCTGCGAGTAGACCTTCGGATGCAGGTTCATCCCTTCGTCCACGAGGTCGTACAGGAGGTCGGTCGCCTCGTCTGCCGTCAGGTCGCCGTTCTTGGTGCAGCTGAGCAACAGCGTCGTCACCCACCAACATTCGACGCCGTGACTCCGGGCAACCTCGATCAGCCCCTTGTCGTTGGCGAGGAGAATCTCCTCGTCGTCCTCCGCCAGCAGGATCACCGACGCGTCGGCCACCGCGATCCCCTCCATCGACGCTACCTCCCCGGCCCGGGCTGGCGTGTCGTGAACGGCCACGTCCGCCTGAAACTCCTCGAGCGCCGCGGTCCCACGCTTCCCCTCGGCGAGGACTTCCTCTCGAACCTCTTCGGTCGTCCGAACTTCGTCGAAGGCGGCCGGGATGAGGTCGAGCCGGCCGACCCACGCGAGGGGAATCAGCGCGGAAGAATCGACGACGACCATCTAGATGCGGTCGAGGTCGCGTTCGAGGTCGTCGGTCGTGTACCCGATGTCGATGCCTTCCTCGGAAGCGAGGGTCAACATCTCGACGTACGAGACATCCGCGAGTTCCGCCGCCTTCCGGAGTGTGATACTGTAGTCGCGGAGCTGGCCGAGTGCTCGCTCCTTGCGCCAATCGTCCAGTCCCTGTCGGATAAGACGCCGAAGTACCTCCGACCGGTCGGCACTCATCTCCTCCTCGAGTTCGGCGAGTGCCTCTTCGTCGTCTTCCGGGATCCGAGTGGTGACCGTCTTCATCGTTACGATCCACTACGTTACGATACGCAATAGATGTAACGGATAACTGTATGCGGATCGTGTTTCGACGGGGTCTTACCGAACGCAGTGAAGCATGATGTTTGATTTTGACACCCACTGTTCTTTGCGGTGGGTTCTGACTCGGTAACAGGGGCTTCCACCTTGCTGCTTTCAACCCAGGTTGGTAGCATTCTCCCACGCAGTCACCGTCCGATGTCAGGAATGCAGCGAACCAGACTGTCCCGGGCCAGTCTACACCGGCGTAAATACCCGATCACCGGAGAGGATAGATAGTCCCGGGCGGATTCGAACCGCCGTCAGCGGCTGTCCTCCGGAAACTGTCGATACAGACCCCGTCCAAAGGCCGCTATGATTGGCCGCTACACCACGGGACTCCGGACGTGCGTTGGCAGTGGCCGTTTAATAGCGTTATCCTTCGGTGCCCTGTCGTACGGACGGGGACTCTCCGTGAGCGCCGCCGTGGTATCGGTCCCAACATTTTCGGCTGTTCTGGTCCTCGGGGGCGGTATGCCGCCAGGGACCGACGCCGACCGCGGGAAAGAGGGTGCGTTCGGTGATGACGCCGTACGAAACGGGTCCGCCGGGAGCGCGGACGAGATCGACCCCGACATGGACGACGTCCTCGATGACCTCGAGGACCTCGAAAACCTCGTCGACAGCGACGAGGAGCGCGAACAGGTACGAGAGGCGATCCGGACGGCCAGGCGCGCCGACCGGGGGCGCGCGTTCGGACGCATCCGCAGCGCCTTCGGGAGTCGCGACGTCGGCGAGGCGCTCGTCGGCAGTTTCGTCTTCGGCATCCCGATGGTCGTCGAGGGCGGCACGCTGGAGATCGGCGAGGCCATCGCCGATTCGGTGCCGACGCTGGTCGGGACCGGCCTCTTCGGCGTCGCGGTCGTCCTCGGGATCCTGCACGCCGCCCGCTTCGAGGCGGTCAAGGCCGACCTCCTCCTGGGGGTCGTCCCGGTCAGACTCGTGAGCATCCTCGTCATCGCCGGCACCCTGTCGGTCGGGTTGATGACCGCGTGGGCCCGCGTCGACTGGAGTCAGCCATCCGTCGCACTCGCGCAGTGTCTCCTGACCGCCGTGGTCATGGCCGTCGGCGCGGCTATCGGCGACATCCTCCCCGAGTGAGCCTGGCCGCCCGAAACCAGCAGACCACGGCCGGTGACGGGGGTCGACCGTGGGGGCGACGCCCGCACCGTCCGACGGGTGGGCTCGGCCGACCCGACTCGGGGGTCGAGGCGCCTCAGGACGTGGCGTCGAGCAGGGCGCGGACGCCGAGGTACCCGCCGACCAGCAGGGTCCCGGCCGTCCCGACCACACCAGTCACGTAGAACTCGACCGGATAGGTGACCAGCGGGACCCCGGCGACCTGGACCAGTTGCAGGGGTATCGCCACGAGCGGCGTCACGGGGTCGACGAACCAGAGAAAGACGGGTCTGACCCGCAGGAGTTCGGCGACGACGACGCCGATGTTGAGGACGACGGCGCCGAGATACGCCACGGCACCGGCCTGCACGCTCAGCGAGTGGCCGACCAGCAACACGGCTCCGACGACGAACCAGAAGACGGCGACGACGCCCGGAAACCCGACATAGGAGAGCGGAAATCGCACGACGAGGTCCACGAGCACTCTCCCCGAAAGCTGCTGGTACTCGAGGACAGAGAGACCGGTCGAGAGCACGACGGCTATCGCCCCGACGACCGAGAGCACACCGACCGCGATGCGTCCCAGAGCGATACCGCCGGAATCTGTCCCTCTATCGCTCATGTCCGACCGCTCGAGTGACACCTGTAAAAAACTCCGGGTGGGTTTTCGCCGGTCGGCCGGGTCAGGGACCGACCGCCTGTTGATACTGTCGGACACAAGTGAGGCCACCGTCGGTGGCTCGTTCGACCGGGAA
>JAZKRZ010000040.1:0-21125 GCA_036626395.1 Haloarculaceae archaeon | reverse complement strand
CCCGCAACGTCCTCGGCCTGGAGGGTGCCCACTCCGCGGAGCTGGACGAGGACACTCCCCACCCTGTCATCGACCTGCTGCCGGAACAGAAGCAGATGGAGGACATGGGCGGGACGATGCGGCTGGGCGCCCACGAGACCGACCTCGAGGAGGGAACGCTGGCCCGCGAACTCTACGGCGCGAGCACCTGCACGGAGCGACACCGCCACCGCTACGAGGTCAACCCCGAGTACATCCCCGACCTGGAGGCGGCGGGGATGGTCTTCTCGGGCACCTCCGGCGAGCGCATGGAGGTGCTGGAGCTGCCGGAGCACCCCTACTTCCTGGGGACGCAGTTCCACCCCGAGTTCCGCTCGCGACCGACGCGGGCGAGCCCGCCCTTCGTCGGGCTGCTCGACGCGGCGCTGGACCTGCAGTCCGTCGGCGAGCGCGGCGCCGGCGCCGGGGAGGTGGAGCTCTGATGGTCGACGCCGAGTCGTTCATCGAAGAGAAGGTCACGGAGGTCGGCGACGAGGTCGGCGACGCGAACGCGGTCATCGCCCTCTCGGGCGGCGTCGACTCCTCGACGGCGGCGGCGCTGGCATACGAGGCCGTCGGCGACCAGCTCACCCCCGTCTACGTCGACACCGGCCTGATGCGCAAGGGCGAGACCGAGCAGATCCGCGAGACGTTCGACTACATGGACTCGCTGCGTATCGTCGACGCACAGGAGCGCTTCC
This sequence comes from Haloarculaceae archaeon, assembly GCA_036626395.1. GTDB lineage: Archaea > Halobacteriota > Halobacteria > Halobacteriales > Haloarculaceae > QS-5-68-33. The sequence continues at coordinate 20,406 of JAZKRZ010000040.1, read as the reverse complement.
TCGACGAACTGGCGGGCGTGACCGGCCCCGAGGAGAAGCGCCACGCTATCGGCGAGCAGTTCATCCGCGAGTTCGAGACGGTCGCCCGCGACGTCGGCGCCGACTACCTCGTCCAGGGGACCATCTACCCCGACCGCATCGAGAGCGAGGGCACGATCAAGTCCCACCACAACGTCGGCGGCCTCCCCGAGGTCATCGACTTCGAGGGCATCGTCGAACCGATGCGCGACCTCTACAAGGACGAGGTCCGCGAGGTGGCGCGCGCGCTCGACCTGGAGGAGATCATCTCGGAACGGATGCCCTTCCCGGGCCCCGGGCTCGCGGTGCGGATCATCGGCGAGGTCACCGAGGAGAAACTGACCGTCGCGCGCGAGGCCAACCACGTCGTCGAAGAGGAACTGACGGAGTACGACCCGTGGCAGGCGCTGGCGGCAGTCATCGGGAAGGCGACGGGCGTCAAGGGCGACAACCGGGTCCACGGCTGGGTCGTCGCCGTCCGCTCGGTCGAATCCCGGGACGGCATGACCGCCCGCGCCCAGGAGGTCGACTGGGAGACGCTCCAGCGCATCCAGTCGCGGATCACCGGCGAGAACGAGAACGTCTCGCGGGTGCTCTACGACGTGACCCACAAACCGCCGGCGACCATCGAGTACGAGTGATCGGGGCCGGGACACCGGGGATCGTGCCGTCGACTCGCCGCCGGACCGTCTCCGCGGCGAAACGTGAGACACAAACCCCCCGCCCCCTACGGCAGTGACATGGACGTAGTCTTCGCGGGGCCGGACGACGCCGGACTCGGCGACGCGTTGCGTGACTCGGGTGCCCGGGTCACGCACATCGACGGGGTCGCCAACCGGCCGGCGCTGGAAGAAAGCGGGATCCACGACGCCGACGTCTTCCTGCTGACCGACGTCGGGCAGGCGACGTCGATCGTCGTCGCCCGCGACCTCAACCCGGACGTGCGAGTCGTCGCCTACACCGACCAGTCGCTCCCGGAGTTCGTCAGCGGCCAGCGCGTCGTCGCGGTCGACCCCGCGTTGCTCGACCCCAGTGCCGTGGCCGAGGAACTCGTCGGCGACTGACCGACTGACCGATTGACCACGCGGTTCGTTCGAACGGACGATCCCGGCTGAAACGTCGCCGCGTTCAGAGGCGGTCGGCGAGGTCACGGAGCCGCCGTGAGCCCCCCTCCTCGAAGGGGACGCCGTGGCCGACGGCGGCGACCGAAAAGGGCGGTGCGCGGTCCGCCAGCGTTCGCACGCTGTCGGCCACGCGGTCGGCGTCTTCGCTGATGAACCAGGGTGACGAGGCAAGTTCGCCGCCGGACTCGCGGACCAGGTCGCCCAGAAACGCCGCGTCGAGGGCCTCGCTCACGTAGGCGACGTGGCCCGCAGTGTGCCCGGGCGTCTCGTAGACGGTGAAACTCCCGACGGTATCGCCGTCGTCGAGCGGCGTCACCTCGTGGGGTGAGCCCCTGACCAGCGGTGACAGCAGTGCCTGCGTGAAGCCCTTCCAGCCGTCGAGAGACGGTGACTCCCGGCCGGCGACGAGTCCGGCGTCGGCCCGCCCCGCGTAGACGTCGACGGCGAGGCCGCCGAGTTTGGCGAGACCGGCGACGTGGTCCGCGTCGTAGTGGGTGACCAGCACTCGGTCGAGGTCGCCGAGCGCGTACCCGGCCTCGACCAGGGCGTCCAGGACGGCGCCCGACCGCCAGGGCGGCCCGGCGTCGACCAGCGTCAGGGCGCCCCCGTCGTCGACGAGGTAGGCGTTGACGCCACCGAGGTCCAGCCACCAGACGCCCGCCCGGAGTTCCGTGAGCATACCAGGGGTAGGTCCGGGACCGTCAAATCGGTGACGGCAGGGCGACGCTACCGCTCGATGACGACCGAGGCACGCGGGTCGCGCGCGGAGCGACCGGTCTCGACGACGTACGCGCCGGGGTCGGTGGTCCACCCCTCGTCGGGGGTCCACCGCCCGAACGCGCGTTCGTCGAGCGCGAGCGTCACCGTCTCGGACTCGCCGGCCGCCAGGTCGACCGGCGCGGCGCCCGCGAACTCGCGGGGCGGCCGGTCCAGTTCGTCGGGCGCCTCCGGCGACTCGACGTAGGCCTGTACGACCTCGCGACCCGCGCGGTCGCCGACGTTCTCGACCGTCACCTCGACGGTGGCGTCGTCGATGGTCGTGACGTCGTCGTAGGAGAACTCGGCGTAGGAGCGCCCGTGTCCGAAGGGATAGGTCGGTTCGGCGTCCGACGCGTCGAAGTGCCGGTAGCCCACGAGCAGTCCCTCGTCGTAGTGTACCCGGCCGTCGACGCCCGGGAACCGGCGTTCGGTGTTCGCGGGGTACTCGCTCTCGGGGGCGAACGTCACCGGGAGTCTGCCGCCGGGGTCGGCGTCGCCGTAGAGGACGGCCGCCGCCGCGTCGCCGTGTGCCTGTCCGGGGTACCACGCGGCCAGCACCGCACCGACATCCGCGCGCCAGGGGAGTTCGACCGGGCCGCTCGTGTTCAACACGACCACCGTCCGGTCGTTCGCGGCCGCGACCGCCTCGACGAGCTCGTCCTGCTCGCCCGGGAGTCGCAGGGTCTCCCGGTCGGCGGCCTCGGTGGCCTGGTCGCGGACGAACACGACGGCGACGTCCGCGTCCTCGGCGGCGGCCACGGCGTCGCTGATCGAGACGTCCCGTGCCTCGTCGTCCTCGTCGTCGGGCGCGAAGGCGTCGAACAGCGAGACGTCCTCGACGCGTTCGACGCCGCGTGCGACCGTCACGTCGCCGTCCGCGCGCACCTCCAGACCCTCGACCGGGGTGGTCTCCACGAACGGCGTCGTCTCGGAGGACCCCCCGCCCCCGAGGATCGCCTCGTCGACGTTCGGGCCGATGACCGCGACGTCGGCGTCGTCGGCCAGCGGGAGCGTCCCGTCGTTTTCGAGCAGGACCGAGCCGCGGGTCGCGATAGTCGCCGCGAGTTCGCGGTGTTCGGGGGTATCGATGGCGCCCTCGCGGTCGGCGCCGTCGAAGTGGCCGACCGCCTCGAGGGACCGGAGGACGCGCGCGACCATGTCGTCGAGGCGGGTCTTCGGCACCGCGCCGGACTCGACGGCGTCGGCGAGTTCCTCGGCGTACAGGCCACCGGTCGTTGGGTCGGGCATCCCGTCGGAGAAGGCGAAGTCGCCCGGGTCCATCTCTCCCGTCTCCTCGTCGTCCATACCCATGGATGCGAACAGTTCCCGAGCTGAGATGCCCGGCATCTGGAGGTCGAGCCCGCCGTTTGCGGTGTCGACGACGCTCTCGGTCCCGAACCAGTCGGAGACGACGTAGCCCGAGAACCCCCACTCTCCCTTGAGCACTTCCCTGAGGAGGTGGTCGTGTTCGCTCATGTCGGTCCCGTTGACGCGGTTGTACGAGGACATCACTGAACCGGCACCGGCGTCGACGGCGTCGCGGAACGCTGGCAGATACAATTCCCGGAGGACGCGCCGATCGACCTCGGCGCTGACGGAGGCGCGAGCGGTCTCCTGGTTGTTGGCGACGTAGTGTTTGGGCGTCGCGACGACGTCCCGGGACTGGATGCCCGAGACGACGGCCGCGGCCATCGACCCCGCGAGGACGGGGTCCTCGCTGTAGTACTCGAAGTTACGGCCGCAGTTGGGCACGCGGACGAGGTTCAGGCCGGGCGCGAGCACGACGTCCTGGTCGCGGGCGTTCGCCTCGCGTCCGAGCGCCTCGCCGAACTCGCGCGCGAGGTCCGGGTCGAACGACGACGCCAGCGCGATAGAGGCCGGGAACGCGGTCGCCGGTTCGTCCGTTCGCACGCCCAGCGGACCGTCCGAGAGCCGCACGGGCGGGACGTCCAGGCGTTCGACGCCCGGAATGAAGCCCGTCGCGGTACCCTCCTCGTCGGTCGCGCCGTGGACGAGCGAGACCTTCTCCTCCAGCGTGAGTTCCTCGAGCAGTCGGGAGATATCTGTGTTCGACATCTGACTGACTATTCAGTCAGTGTCGACTTAAGCGGTCGGATTTCGGCGAGCGCGACGGCCGAGGTACGCGACACGTCAGAGGGTTGACGAACACCGCCGGCGACTCTCGGGCGGGCCCCGGGAGCCAGCGGGTGGTCACTCCCCGCGGGCGAGGCCGACGAGGTGGGGGGCTTCGGCGAGGATCAGCCCCTCGACGCCGGTGCGGACGGCGTCTTCGCTGCCGGGGAGACAGAAGACGGGGACGCCCTCGCTGACGCCGGCGGTGGCACGCGACCCCACCGCGCGGGTGCCGACCTCCTCGTACGAGAGGACGCGGAACAGTTCGCCGAAGCCGGGCAGTTCCTTGTCGAACAGCGGGCGGACGGCCTCGACAGTCACGTCGTCGGGCGTGATCCCCGTCCCGCCGGTCGTGACGACGACGTCGACGTCGCCCCGACCCGTGAGCGACAGCACCGCTCGCTGGACGCCGTCGAGGTCGTCCGCGACCAGGTCGCGGGCGACGACGGAGTGGCCCGCGTCCTCGACGAGCGACTGGATCGCGTCGCCGCTCGGGTCGTGGTCCAGGTCGCGCGAGGACGTCACCGTGACCACCGCCACGCCGAGTTCCTCCACGTCGGCGTGGTGGTGGCCGGCGTGGTCGTGTCCGCCACCGCCCCCCGCCTGTCCGTGACCCGCGTCGTGCTCGTGGACGTCGTCCGCGTGACCGCCCCCGTGAGCGTGGTCTGCCTCGTGACCGGGAGCGGGGGCACTCTCGTGAGCCGCGTCCTCCTCGTCACCGGGGTGGTCGCCGACCTCCGTTCCCGCCGGTGGATCCGTTCGGGCGTCGGCCGTGGCGCCACTCTCGTCGGCTTCCGTCCCCGCGCCCGTCTGAACGTCGGCCGCAGCGTCGTCCGCTCCGGCCTCCGTAGTCTCCTCGTCCGTTTCGGCCTCGTCGTCATCGTCGTCGGAGAGCCCCCTGCTGGTATCACGTGACTGGAAATCGACCATACCCGACGTAGCGGGCGCCCACACTAAAGCGTGTGCGCCGGTCTCGCCGTGCCCCCCGACGGGGGAACGCACTCGCCGCGTCGTCCGGTCCTTCCGCCACCGTTTTGCGCCGCCGGAGCCTCTGCTGAGGTATGAAAGCAGTCCAGTACACCGACCACGGGGGGCCCGAGGTCATCGAGTACGGTACGGTTCCGGACCCCGACCCGGGTCCCGAGGAGGCGCTCGTCGACGTGCGAGCGGGCGCACTGAATCACCTCGACGTCTGGACGCGCACCGGCCTTCCCGGCCTGGACCTGGCGCTCCCGCACGTCCCCGGCAGCGACGAGAAACTCGACGACGCCCGCGAACTGGGTGCAGACCACGCGATACACTACGGGCGCGAGGACTTCGCCGACGCGGTCCGCGAGGCGACGGGCCAGCGCGGCGTCGACGTCGTCGTCCCCGACAGCGACTACCCATGACCGACGACGACGGGGACGACGGGACCGGCGAGTCGACCGAGCAGAGAGCTCCGACGAGCGACGACCGAACCGCGGTCTCCCCGGACTTCGAGGCGGAGTTCCCGTCCGTGACTGCAGGTTCGGACGCGACCGGGTCGCCGTCGGCGTCGGTCGACGAGACCGACACGGACGCTCCCGACGGCGAGGGCGTGTCGCCGGTCAAGGCCACCGAAGAGTCGGGCGGCGGTCTGGGCTGGCCGGGGTGGGTACTCGTCGGCGGACTCGTGGTCGCGATGGTGCTCGTCCCGTGGGCGATCGTCTTCCTTCCGGCGATCCAGGGGGCGCTCGGGTCACTCGGTCTCGGACTGCGGGACGCCTACCTCGTCTTGCCGATGATCCCGGCAGTGGGACTTGGTGTGCTGGCCGTCTGGGCGGCCGTCGCCTATCGCCGGCGGGAGACCTGAACCCGGCCGCCGAGCGGTTACTCGACGCGACCACCGGCGAGGTGGTCGGCGACCCCCTCCGGTCGGTCCACGCCCCCCTCGGCGAGGCACTGGCGGACCTGCGGAGCGGCCAGACCGAACTCGAACTCGCGGTCCGGGAACTCGTCGAGAACGCGCTCGAACACACCGACTCCGACGTCCGGGTCACGGCAGAGGCGACCGGCGACGATTACGTCGAGGTGCGCGTCGCCGACGACGGCCCGGGCATCGCCCGCCAGGAGCGTGGCGTCATCGAAAAGGGCGAGGAGACGGCGCTGGAACACGGCAGCGGCGTGGGTCTGTGGCTGGTCGCCTGGGCGGTCCGCGAGTACGGCGGCACCGTCGAGTTCGCCGACCGCGACGACGGCACGACGGTCGTCGTCAGACTCCACGGCGAACGGACTCCCCCGGACGCCTCAGTGTCCCGCTCGACCGGCTGACCGTCGTCGTCACGAACGGGGTCGACGGCGGAGCGCTCACTCGAAGTCGCGACGCATCGCGATCTCGAACCAGGGACAGAGCCGGAGCTGGCGGTACCAGCGCGGGTGTTCGTGGAGGTGCTCGTAGGGGACCCACATCAGCCCGGCGACCTCCTCGGGGTCCGGGTCGAGCGTGCGGTCGTGCAGCGTCGCCTTCAGGACCGCACACACCTCGTGTTCGACGCCCTCGTCGTAGTAGTAGCGCTTGTACTCGAAGCGGTCGGTCACCCGGAGGTTCTCGTACTGGTCGGGCGTGACGCCCAGTTCCTCCTCGAGGCGCTCGCGCGTGGCCTCGACCTGTGACTGTCCCTTGATCGGGTGGGAGGCGACCGTGCCGTCCCAGAAGGTGTCCCAGAGCCGTTTCCGGGGGCTGCGCTGGGCGAGCAGGATGTTGTCCTCCTGGTCGAAGAGCATTGACGTGAACGCCCGGTGGCGAGTCCCGTCGCCCGTGTGTGCGTCCAGCCTGTTCATCAGTCGCTGTTCCTCGTCGTTTTCGTCGACCACGACGACCGACTGTTCCGCGTTCGGGTGGTCCGTCGCCGATTCCGCCTCCCCCGGGGCGGCGTCGGACGAACCGGCGTCTTCGGTGCTCATACCCCGCACAACGGAGAGCCATCACATACCGTCTTCGACTCGTGCCGTCCCTGGACCCGGACGGCCGACCCTCCGACTCACCCGACGCGCTCGTCCAGGATGAGCCGAGTCTTCGTGCTCACGACCTCGTCCAGTTCCCGCGTCTGCGTGATGAGTTCGTTGACGCGTTCGGTGTCCTGTGCGTCGACGACGAAGACGATGTCCTCCTCGCCCGAGACCTGCCACACGAAGTCCACCTCGGGCCACTCGACGACGCGGTCGCTGATGTCGTGGGTATCGACGCTGACGTCGACGCCGACCTCGATCATCGCTTTGACGTTCCCGGTCCGCGTCGCCACGGTAAAGCGCTCGATGACGCCGTCCTCGACCAGTTGCTCGACGCGGTTTCGCACTGTCCCCTCGGAGGTCCCCACCCGGTCGGCGATCTCCGTGTACGGCGTCCGGGCGTCCCGCCGCAGGATCTGGAGGATCTGCTCGTCGAGTTCGTCCATCAGACACCCCACGTTCCGACGGCACCCACTTGACGATTACGAATTTCGTAACTGAGCTTCGAAAGCAAGGCTTATGCCCCGACCTCGTATACGCATCTCGTAATGGCTGACGCATACGTCGCACTCGAAGGCGAGCGCGTCATCGAGGCGCGCTGTCGCTCCCCGGGGACGACGCCGGGCGAACTGGTGTTTACGACCGCCTACACCGGCTACGAGGAGAGCCTCACGGACCCCTCCTACGAGGAACAGGTGCTGACGTTCTCCTATCCCCTGATCGGGAACTACGGCGTCCGCGAGGAGCGATTCGAGTCCGACAGCGCCCAGCCGAACGGCGTCGTCGCTCGCGACCTGACCGACGACGTCGCCGAGTGGCTCCGGTCGGAGGACGTGCCGGCGGTCGACAGACTGGATACCCGCGACATCGTCACCGAGATACGCGACTCCGGCGCCATGAAGTGTGGCATCGCCGCCGGCGACGACGTCACCGAGGAGGACGCCCTCGACGCCCTCGCAGAGTGCAAGCACATGTCCCAACACACGGACATCGGCGCGAAGGTCTCGATCCCGGACGCCGTCACCTACAACGAGGGCGGCGACGGCCCGGCCGTCGCGCTCGTCGACTGCGGCGCAAAGGGCTCGATCGTCGAGTCGCTCGTCGAGCGCGACGCCGTCGTCCACCTGCTGCCCTACGACACCACCGAGGGAGAGGTCGCGAGCTACGACCCCGACCTCCTGTTCATCTCGAACGGACCCGGCGACCCCGAGAACTTCGAGCGGGCCAACGGGCTCGTCGACAGCTACGTCGAGGACGTACCCATCGCGGGCATCTGTCTGGGCCAGCAGGTCGTCGCCTCGGCGCTGGGCGGCGAGACCGAGAAGATGGAGTTCGGCCATCGCGGCGTCAACCAGCCCGTGCGCGACCTCCGGACGAACAGGGTCGTCATGACCACCCAGAACCACGGATACACCGTCGCCGACCCCGGTGAGACGCTCGAGGTCACACAGGTCAACGTCAACGACGACACACCCGAGGGCCTCGAGAACAGCGACCTCGGCATCATCACCCGCCAGTACCACCCCGAGGCTCACCCCGGACCGCACGACTCGCTCACCTTCTTCGACGACGTGCTCGCGCTCGCCGAGGAACGCTAATACTGTCGGACACAAGTGAGGCCACCGTCGGTGGCTCGTTCGACCCGGAACGGGCGTTTCGATAGTGTGTTCCCAGCGAGTGTGTTCACGTACTTGTGTCCGACAGTATAACTCGTCGCGGTCCGCGTCGCCTATCAGCCGAACGTTATTTTTCGGCCACAGGTTTTATGATGTGTGAGTTCGTGCCACGGAATGGACGTGGCGCACACGGATGCTGTCGAGCTGGCGGGCCGACAGGTCAGCCGATGCTACGTCCGACCCGACCCCGACCCCACCCCAGTTCACCCTGACCCCGCCTTTCACCCCGGCGACGCGAGCGCGCGGTCTCGGACACTCACACGCACTCTATACACTGGTACGTGAGTACCCCCGGGACCGCCAGGAGTGCTCGGCCGACGCCTTCGACTGGGGCCCTCCCGGTCCACCCGCGACTCACCGTCCGAAAGACGAAACCCGCCGGACCGTCCGGTCCCTCGCGACTCGAGGAACTCGGCTACCGCGTCCCGCCCGAGTCGGGGGCGACGCCACAGCCGACGACCACCGACGAGAACGGGACGCTCTATCGGCTCTGTGGGGACTGCGGGGCGAAAAACGGGGTCGAGTTCGCCCGCTGACGGGACTGCTCGGCGAAACTGGTGTCAGGCCGGCGACGGCCTCCGGACGGTCGAGATGTACGCCGCCAGGTCCGTCGTCGAGACCATGCCGATGACGCCCTCTTCGTCGTCGACGACCGGGACGTGGTGGAACCTGTGTTCGAGCATGAGGTCTGCCACCTCCCGTATCGACGCCTGCGCGCCGGTCGTCACGACGTCGGTGGTCATGTAGCGCTCGACTGTCGTCTCCGCTTTGGGCTTGCTCCTGGCGACGATGTCGACGAAGTCCGTCGTGGTCAGGATCCCGAGCAGGTGGCCGTCGTCGTCGACGACGACCAGCGAGCCCACTCCGTTGTCCTGCATCCGGTTCGCGGCGTCCTCGACGAGCGTGTCGGGACCGACTGTCTGGAGGTCCGCCGTCATCAGGCGCGCGACGAAGATGTCTTCCATGGGGACACGGACGGTCTGGCGCTTCAAATAGCTACGCTCACCGGCGAAATCACGTGACTGTCCGGGCCGGCTTCCAGCTGCACCGACCCGTATCAAGGCCGGGGGCCGGCCGCTGGGACCTGATACTGGGCGACAGGGCCACGTGAACGAACTCGTCGACGGCCGGGGATTGCGGTCCCGAGGGCCCCGAGGCGCCCACCGGGCGGCGGCACCGTTCGTGACCGACGGGACGGGAAAAACGGCCCCAGTCCGAACCGTCGACCCGACCACACTCCAACGGACCGTCAGCTGGTGAGGTATCCCCCAGCTGGGAACGACGAACCGCGCCGCGGGTTCAGTTCTCCTTGGGCTGGCCCCAGTACTCGTCGCGCTTGGGGCGACTGTCGATGGGCACGACGTCCAGCGGTTCGTCGGCGGCCTCGATGGCCTCGAGCGCCGCCTTCGCGCTCGGGAGCGTCGAGAAGTAGGTGACTTCCTCCTCGACGGCTGTCTCGAGGGGGTCGCGCTTGCGGGAGATGATGAGGTCTATCTCGCCGTTCTGGATGGCCGCGACGAACTCGTCCGCGCTGTCGAACTCGACGAGGTCGAAGTGCTCGGCGAAGCCGGCGGTCAGGTCCTCGCCGGCCCGGGAGTCCGCGGCCGGGAACTCGTTTTCCGAGAGGTCGACCACGGCGGTCCCCGAAAGCGGGATAGGTTTGCCGACGGCCATCTGGGCCTTCTGGTAGCCCTTGCCGAACGTGTCGGCGGTGCCCATGACCTCGCCGGTCGATTTCATCTCGGGGCCCAGGCGCGGGTCCGAGCCCGGCAGCCGGTCGAAGGGCAGGACGACCTCCTTGATCGAGACCTGTTCTGGCACCTGTTCGCGGACGTCGAGGTCCGCCAGCGACTCGCCGACCATCACCTTCGCCGCGACCTTCGCGATGGGCACGCCCGTCGCCTTCGAGACGTACGGGACCGTCCGGGAGGACCGCGGGTTTGCCTCCAGCACGTACACCTCCTCGTCGCGGACCGCCAGCTGGACGTTCAACAGACCGAGAGTATCGAGCGCCCGGGCGATGTCCTCGGTGACCTCGCGGACCTTCCTGTTCACCTCGCGGCCCAGCGAGCGCGGCGGGATCATACACGCCGAGTCGCCCGAGTGGACGCCGGCGGACTCGACGTGTTCCATGATGCCGCCGATGAGGACGTCCTCCCCGTCGGAGACGGCGTCGACGTCCAGCTCGACCGCGTCCTCGAGGAACTCGTCGATGAGGATCGGTTTGTCCGGACTCACCCTGACGGCCTCCTCGATGTACTCTTTCAGGTCCTCGTCGCTGTAGACGATGTCCATGGCGCGCCCGCCGAGCACGTAGGAGGGGCGGACGAGGACGGGATAGCCGATCCCGTGGGCCAGGTCGAGGGCCTCGCGTTCGCTGGTCGCCGACCCGCCCTCCGGCTGGGCGATACCCAGGTCGTCCATCAGCCTGTTGAAGCGGTCGCGGTCCTCCGCCAGGTCCATCGCGTCGACGGAGGTCCCCATGACCTCGCAGTCGAGCCCGCGACGCTCGAGCTCCGCTTCGAGGGGATGGCCGATATCGACGGACGTCTGCCCGCCGAACTGGACCATCACGCCGTCGGCGCCGGTCGCCTCGACGACGTCGGCCACCTCCTCGGCGGTGATCGGCTCGAAGAAGAGGCCGTCGGAGGTGTCGTAGTCCGTCGAGACGGTCTCGGGGTTGTTGTTGACCACGTGGACGTCGATGCCCAGCTCCTCCATCGCGCGCACGGCGTGGACCGAACAGTAGTCGAACTCGACGCCCTGCCCGATGCGGATCGGGCCGCCGCCCACGACGACGACCGACTCGGCGTCGGGGTCGACCTGGAGTTCGTCGCGGTCGAGCCCGGATATCGGGTCCCGCGCCGAGTAGTAGTACGGCGTCGTCGCGCGGAACTCGCCGGCGCAGGTGTCGACGAGTTTGAAATCGCGGTCGGAGGTCCGTTCGTCGACCTCGTCGACGGAGACGTCGCGGGGCGGTTCCGAGAAGTCGACGTCCGCGCCCGCGCCACCGTCGGCGCGGGCGGTCCGCCCGCCCGTCAGGTCCGGGTTCTCGACCGCGGGGATCCACGACGCGTGCGTGTCGGTGAAGTCGCTGCCGGTCAGCGCTGCGATCTCGTGGTCGGTGAAACCGACGTCGGCCGCGGCCTGGAAGTCCCCCTTCTGGGCGGCGCGGGCCGCCTCGACGACGCGCTGGAACCGCTCCAGGTACCACTCGCGGATCTCGGTGATCTCGCGCAGTTCCGCGACGGAGTACCCCCGGTCGAAGGCCTCGAAGACGGCGTAGGGGCGGTCCGGCGAGGCGCGTTCGAGGTAGTGCTCCTCGAGTTCGTCGTTGAACACCTCGGCGAAGTCCACCGCCGGGTTGTACTCCGAGGAGCGCAACGCCTTCAGCAGCGACTCCTCGAAGGTGCGCCCGATCGACATCGCCTCGCCCGTCGACTTCATCGCCGGACCGATCTCGAAGTCCACGTCGGCGAACTTGTCCTTGGGCCAGCGCGGCACCTTCGTCACGACGTAATCGATCGCGGGCTCGAAGGCCGCCGTCGTCTCGCCCGTGATCTCGTTTTCGATCTCGTGGAGGCGTTTGCCCATCGCGACCTTCGCGGTGACGCGCGCGATCGGGTAGCCCGTCGCCTTGGAGGCCAGCGCCGACGAGCGCGAGACCCGCGGGTTCACCTCGACGACGCGGTACTCGCCGCCGGGCGTGCCGTCGTCGCGCCAGGCGAACTGGATGTTACAGCCGCCCTGGATGCCCAGCTCGCGGATCACCTTGAGCGCGGTGTCGCGCATCTCCTGGTGGCCCTCGTCCGGGATGACCTGTGACGGTGTGACGACCGTCGATTCGCCCGTGTGGATCCCCATCGGGTCCAGGTTCTCCATGTTACAGATGATGATACAGGAGTCGTCGGCGTCGCGCATCACCTCGTACTCCAGTTCGATCCAGCCGTCGATGGACTCGGTGATCATCACGCGGTCGTCACGCGAGAGCCGGAGCCCGCGCCGGACCTGCTCTTTGAGCGTGTCCATGTCGCCGATGACGCCCGACCCCGCGCCCCCGAGCGTGTAGGTCGTGCGCATGATGACCGGCAACCCGCCGACCGACTCGACGGCTTCTTCGACCTCGTCCATCGACTCGACGGTGACCGAGGACGGCACCGGCTCGCCGATCGACTCCATGCGCTGGCGGAACTGCTCGCGGTCCTCTGTCGCGTAGATCGTATCGAGGGGCGTCCCCATCACGTCGACGTCGTACTCCGCCAGAACCCCCTCCTCGGCGAGTTCGGCGGTGACGTTCAGCCCGGTCTGACCGCCCAGGCCGGCGATCACGCCGTCGGGGTCCTCCTTCCGGATGATCTCCGTGATGGCCTCTGTCGTGATGGGCTCGATGTAAACGGCGTCGGCCATCTCCGGGTCCGTCATGATCGTCGCCGGGTTCGAGTTCACCAGCACGACGCGAGCCCCCTCCTCCTGGAGCGCCCGACAGGCCTGCGCCCCGGAGTAGTCGAACTCGGCCGCCTGTCCGATCTTGATCGGACCGCTCCCGATCAGGAGTATCGTCCGGTCTTCCTCGTCCGTCATTACTCGGGCGGAGTCCGTACATCGTAATAAGCCCGGCGATAAAATACGAAGATCGAACCGGTATTTCGAAAATCGTAACTTTCACCGGACACTGGTGAAGCGACCGGTTTCCGTCCTGTCGGACACGACGCGGCGATAAAACGGCGACGGAGTCGGGCGCGCGGGCGACCAGTCGTCCGTGACTCGCTACCACAGTGTTATGCCCTCCACGCTCCTACGTACGTCGATGGCTGATACCAAAGACGGCCGAGAAAAACAGGCCAGAAACGCCGACCGGCGCCAGCGCGAACGGGAGGTCGCCGAGGCTCGTGCACGTGCCGACGAGGTCGAACCCGCCGAGGGGGAACAGGCCGTCGTCGACGCGGACCAGACCGACGAGCGAGACCTGTCCGACGTGTCCCTCCGGTGTCACCGTCGGAGCTGTGAGGAACTCGCAGAATTCGTCGTCCTCGAACGCTATCAGGAAGACACTGGTCACGGTGCCGTCGAGGCGGAGGCGTTGCTCTGTCGGGACCACACCGACAAGGAAGGGCCGGCGAACCTGGACGGCGTCTACGACGGCTACGTCTTCCGCGTCGACCCGATCGTGGCGAATCCCGACGTCGACACTGCATAGCGACGTCGGCTGTCGCCGTGGCGACTCCAGCATGGCCGTCGCGCGGGCGGATCTACCTGTAGACAGGTCTCCGCGTGGACGGCCCCGACTTCCTCCCCAGGAGATGACGGCCTCATACTGTCGGACACACGTGAGGCCACCGTCGGTGGCTCGTTCGACCGGGAACGGGCGTTTCGATAGTGTGTTCCCGGCGAGCGTGTTCACGTACTTGTGTCCGACAGTATCAGTGGCTCTCTTCGTCGAACCGGTACCGGTAGGGCTGGTCGCGGATGACCTCGACCTCGCCGGACTGTGCGTGGCGACCCAGGACGGTGGCGACGCGGTGGGCGCTGTCGAACTCCTCGCCGTGGTCCTCCAGGACGTCGAGGATCTCCCGTGCCGTCATCGGCTCGTCGGTGTCGGCCTCTGCCAGCACGGAACGGATGCGCTCGAACTCGCGCCGACGTATGCGCATACCTCTACTATAGGCCCGATCCCTCATTAAACGGCGTCAGACAGCCGTCAGACGGCTGATCTCGCGAAACCGCACGACGGCGTGGGTACGGTTCGCGTCACCTCCTGTCATACACACTGGCAGACAAATATAGATATATAGAACTCTGTTCGTCCACTGTCCAGCCAGTTCTATACATATCGAACGGTCCGGGACGTCGCCGGGCCCGGTTACCCACCGGTGTCGGCCGGGGACGTCGCCGGGCCCGGCCACCCACCAGTGTGGGTGAACCGTTTTGAGCTTTCGGACCCGAGGGTCGGGCATGGACGAGGACCCCGGTCGGGCGATGTACCGTCACAGGACCGACGCGCTGGTCGACGACCACGGCGAAGGCCCCCCGCTCGTGTGCGCTCACGGGACCCTCATGGACCGGACGATGTTCGCCCCGCAGGCGCGGGCGCTCAGCGACGACTACCGGGTCGTGGCGTACGACTCCCGGGCCCGAACCGACCGCTGGCGAGGCCCGTACGACCTCGACGACCTCGTCGAGGACTGCCGGACACTGCTGGACGCGCTGGACATCGAGACCTGCGTGCTGGCCGGGATGTCGATGGGCGGGTTCGTTGCCGCCCGTTTCGCGCTGGCGTATCCCGACCGACTGGATGGGGTCGTCTTCGTCGACTCGATGGCCGAGGCCTAC
The DNA here is from genome assembly GCA_036626395.1 of Haloarculaceae archaeon. GTDB lineage: Archaea > Halobacteriota > Halobacteria > Halobacteriales > Haloarculaceae > QS-5-68-33. The sequence goes on along the minus strand of JAZKRZ010000040.1, from coordinate 5,396 downwards.
ACCGAGGAGGAACGCGCCGAGTACGGCGAGTTGGCCGAGGGGGTCCGGGGCGCCGACCGGATGCCGATGGAGGTCGCAGAGCTCTCTGCGGACCTGATGTTCTCCGAACGGGCCCACGAGGAGCAGGCCGACCTCGTCGAGAGGTGGACCAACCGCTGGCACACCTATCCGGGGGACGCCGTCGCCGCCGAGATCGAGTCCTGGCGGACGGAAGCGGGCGTCCTCGACGAGTTGTCCGAACTGGACCTGCCCGCCCTGGCGGTCCACGGCGAGGACGACCAGTCGATACCCCCGGAACGCGCCCGCCGGACCGTCGAGGCGCTCGACGGCCGCATGGAGACGGTGCCCGGCGCGGGCCACCCCTCGAACCTCGAACGGCCCGGGGCCGTCAACGGGGTCCTCCGGGAGTTCCTCGACGCGGTCTCCGACTGACCCGAACTACACCAGGGTGTCGTGTTCGGAGTGGGAATCGCGTTCGGCGCGGGACCGGGCGACCCCCTCGACCTCGAACTGGCCGGGTCAGTCCCAGCCGTGGGCCCGGGAGCAAGAGTCGGACTCGCCCGGTCTGCCCTCTCGAACCCACCGGTGAATCTGTGAAGGTCGGTGCTATCGTCGCTGTGAGGGGCCCGGTAGCACGAAGAGCGGAGCGGTCCGGTCGGCGCCCGAATGTATATGTGGACGGTTAATGTACGTTGGTAACATGCGGCATCCACAGGGGTGGATCGATCGCCGGACGTGCGGTGAGACGACCCGTCGCCGATTCGTGCGGGCGACGGTCGGGGGCGGTGTCGTGGCGCTCGCCGGTGAGAGACACGCCGGAACTGCGCGGGCCGAGGGCGGAGAGGTGGTCTGGACGTTCGACGGGACCCGTTCGTTCCACTCGTCGCCGACGGTGGTCAACGGGGGTCTGTACATCGGGGATACCGGCGGCTGGGTCTATTCGCTGCAGACCGACGGCGGCGCTGAACAGTGGCGGTCCGTAATCGGCGACACCGTGCAATCGTGCCCGACGGTCGACGACGGGGTCCTCTTCCTCGGCAGCGGTGACAACAACGTCTACGCGATAGACGCTGGAGACGGCAGCCAACGGTGGCGGTACGGCACCGGCGAGGACGTCTTCTCGTCGCCGACAGTGGTCGACGGAACGGTCTATGTCGGCAGCGGCGACGGCAACGTGTACGCGATAGACGCCGGGGACGGCAGCCAACAGTGGCAGTACGGGACGGGCGATAGCGTGTTCGCTTCGCCGACGGTGGTCGACGGGACGGTCTACGTCGGCAGCGGCGACGGCAACGTGTACGCGATAGACGCCGGGGACGGCAGCCAGCAGTGGCAGTACGACACCGGCGGGAACGTCTTCTCGTCGCCGACAGTCGTCGACGGGACGGTCTTCGTCGGCAGCGACGACGGCAACGTCTACGCGATAGACGGCGGCGCCTACCAGCCGGTACGCTGGCAGTACGAGACGGGCGATAGCGTCCTCTCGTCGCCGACAGTCGTCGACGGGACGGTGTACGTCGGGAGTTACGACGGGAGCGTCTACGCGCTGGACGCGGGTCTCGATGGCTCGAGCGAGGACTCCCGGGTTTCGCTGGGAACGCTGGGCCATCACGGGTCGTGGGCCGAAGAGACGACAGCGCTGCTCCCGGCGTCGTTTCAGGTGGCGGTCACCGCGACGAACACGCCCGACGCCGGTGACCCTCTCGAAGTGACGGTCGAGCTGGAAAACACGGGCGACAGGGAAGGGACGAAAACGGTCGAGGTGGCCGTCGACGGCGTCGACTCGCAGTCGACCCCGCTCACCCTCGATGCAGGGGAGTCGACGACGCGGTCGTTCTCGCTGACGACCGAGTCCGGGGATGGCGGCGAGTACACGCTGCGCGTCTCCACCGAGGACGACACCGCGAGTCGGACGGTCACCGTCTCCGCGCCCCCGTCGACCACCGCACCCACTACCGCCACGTCCACCGACTACGAGACCGCGACCGCAGGTCCAACCGACGCCGAAACGACCGCCACCACCGCGTCCGGACGCACGACCACAGCCCCTGGGTCCTCCGGCGGCGAGAACACCCCCATCCTGGGGGCGATACTCGTCGTCGGTAGCGGAGGCGGGCTCCTGGCACTGCTGGGGACGTACGCGGTCTTCCGATGGGCGAGCGGCGACGGCGACTCGCCGGAACCCGAACGACCGCCGAGCGACGAACCCGGCGCGGACGCCAGCGACACGGGGACCGCGACCGGGAGTCCGTCGGTACCGACCGACACCCCCTCCGCGGGAGACGATTCCACACCGATGGCGGACGAGAACAGAGGCCGCTTGCACGACGCTGAGACGAACCTGAACGACACCGGAGGCGGCCGCGGAGCGGACCGGTACGTGCCGACCGAGATCCCGAGGGCCCCGAGACTCTCGCTGTCTTACGAGGATATCCGAAAGGAGACACCTATCGGAAGCGGCGGGCAGGCCGACGTGTACCGTGCGACGGTGCCGACCGCGGACGGCGACGTCACCGTCGCGCTCAAAGAACCGCGGATGGCCGACGTACAACAGGCAGAGACGATCAAACGACTCCTCGCGAAGGAAGCCGAGACCTGGCAGAAGATCGACGACCACGACCACGTCGTCGGGGTCGTCGACTGGGGCAACCAGCCACACCCGTGGATCGCCATGGAGTACATGGACGCGGGTCACCTCGGGGACCGCGCCGGCGAACTGGCGCTGGACCAGGCGCTCTGGACCGCCATCGCTACCACCAGAGCGGTCAGGCACGCTCACCGTCTGGGTGTCGCCCACCTGGACCTCAAGCCCCAGAACATCCTCTTCCGGTCGGCCCCGCGGGCGGACGCCTGGGACGTCCCGAAAGTCGCGGACTGGGGGCTCTCGAAGCAGTTGCTCGAACACTCGCGGAGCATCGAGGGTATGTCGCCACACTACGCCGCACCGGAACAGTTCGAGGGCGACCGCGGAGCGGCCGACGACCGCACGGACGTCTACCAGCTCGGCGTGGTGTTTTACGAACTGTTCACCGGCGAGCGACCGTTCGAGGGACGACCGGTGCAGGTCATGAACGAGGTGCTGAACGGACAGCCGGCGCCACCCAGCGAAGTGGCAGACGTGCCGGCCGAACTCGACCGGATCGTCCGCACGGCCATGGCGACCGAGAAGGGAGACCGGTACGAGTCCGTCCTCTATCTCCGTGACGACCTGCAGGCGCTGTACGGGTCGCTCTGACGGCTGTTCCTCGCGTGACCGGCCAAAGGGCTGCAACAGTCCGCGGGCGACGCGGGGGCTACACCGCCGTGTCGTGTTCGGAGTCGAAATCGCGCTCGGCGCGGTACTGGTCGACGAACGCCTCGACGTCGAACTGTTCCAGCCAGCGGTCGAACTCGCTTTTGGCCTCGGCGTCGTCGGCGTGACCCACGGCGTGGTCCATCAACTCGACGAGCAACTCGACGACCACCTCGTGGAGGCGCCGCGAGTCGAAGTCGGTCAGCCAGACGAGCGAGTACCCCACCGTCCCGTCCTCGGAGACGTCCTGGCTCACCGTCTGCTCGGGGAACTCCTCGCGGACGATGCCCATGACGTGCGCGACGGTGAACTCCTCGAACTCGTCGGCGGTCTCGACGGTCTCTCTGAGGACGTCCGCGAGGAACTCGGGGACGAACCGGCCCAGCGGGTGGACGTCCATGACGACGGCGTGGACCGCCCCGCAGTCACACGCGTAGTCGCGCAACCCCATGTCCAGGTCGTGGACGGTGACCGTCTCCCCGCAGGGCAGGTCGATGTCGTCGTCACCACCCGGGATCCCCGGCTCAGCCATTGCCGGGAAGTAGCGGACTTACGCGCTTAAAACCATCTTTTCGCCGGGCGGGTGCCCACACCGAGCGTGGACGCCTGCGCGGCCGGGCCCTTCCGCATGCAGCAACTACTTTGGACCTCGCCGCCCCACCCCCACCAATGGCCACGGACGAACACGACTTCGGGGCGTTCCAGGCGGAGCGGTCCTACGACGTTCCCGACGTGGAAGCGTACGGCGAACTGGCGAGCGATCTGAGAGACGCGGTCGACGGCGAGGTCCGCTTCGACGAGTACAGCCAGGTCCTCTACGCCTCCGACGGCAGCATCTACCAGGCCCGGCCGGCGGGCGTCGTGGTCCCGCGTTCGACCGAGGACGTTCAGGCCGCGATGAGGGTCGCCGCGGTCCACGACACGCCCGTCCTCCCGCGGGGGGCCGGTTCGTCGCTGGCCGGGCAGACCGTCGGCCCCGGCTGTATCGTCATCGATTTCAGCAAGCACATGGACGAAATCGTCTCGGTCGACCCCGGGGCAAAGCGCGCGACGGTCCAGCCCGGGGTCGTCCAGGACGACCTCGACGACCGGCTCGCCGACCACGGCCTCCAGTTCGCGCCCGACCCGGCCTCGTCGAACCGCGCGACGGTGGGGGGCGGCATCGGCAACAACTCCACGGGAGCCCACTCGGTCAGGTACGGCATCACCGACGCCTACACCGAGGAACTCGACGTCGTCCTCGACGACGGCACGCTGGTCCACACCCGGGAAGTCGTCATCGACAGCGCGGAGTGGGACCGGCTCACCTCGGGCGACGGGCGGGAGGCCGAACTCTACAGCACAGTCAGGTCGGTGGTCGAGGACAACGAGGACGAGATCGCCGAACGCTACCCCGACCTGAAGCGCAACGTCTCCGGGTACAATCTCGACAAGGTGGTCTCCGAGAACGACAGCGGCCAGCGGGTGATGAACCTCTCGAAACTGCTGGTCGGGAGCGAGGGCACCCTCGGCGTCGTCGTGGAAGCGACGCTCTCGCTCGTGACCGCACCCGGCGATACCGCGCTCGTCCTCTACTGCTTCGCGGACCTGGTCGACGCGATGCGCGCGGTCCCCGTCGCGCTGGATTTCGAGCCCAGCGCCGTCGAACTGATGGACGACGACGTGTTTCGACTCGCCCGGGAGTCGGGAGAGTTCGCCGAGTACGCCGACCCGATCCCGGAGGGGGCGGCCGCGGCGCTCATGCTGGAGTTCGATTCCGAGCTCCACGACGACTTCGCGGCGGCCATCGCCGGACCGAACGAGCGCTTCCACGAGGACGGAGCGGCCTTCGAGGTCATCGAGGCCTACGACGACGGCGCGCAGGCCGACCTCTGGAAACTGCGGAAAGCGGCCATCCCCCTGCTCATGTCCATGGAGGGCGACCCCAAGCCCTACCCGTTCATCGAGGACGCCACCGTCCCGCCCGAGGACCTCGCAGAGTACGTCGAGCGCTTCGAGGACGTCCTCGCCGCCCACGACACCTCCGCCGCGTACTTCGCCCACGCCGGCAGCGGGACGCTCCACATCCGGCCCATCCTCAACCTCAAAGAGGAGGAGGGCATCG
>JAZKRZ010000039.1:0-21205 GCA_036626395.1 Haloarculaceae archaeon | reverse complement strand
CATCATCGACCTCGTGACGGTGTTCGCGACGCTGTTCGGGCTGGCGACCTCGCTGGGCCTGGGCGTCGCTCAGGTGAACACCGGCTTCGAGTACGTCGGCACGGAGATCCTCGGCGTCCTGGGTAGCGTTCCGAACAACACGATAAGCCAGATCGTGATCATCGCGGGTATCACCGCCATCGCGACGCTGTCGGTCGCGGCCGGCCTCGACGGTGGGGTCAAGCGTCTCAGCACGCTCAACCTCTACCTGATGCTCGCGCTGCTGGGCTTCCTGCTGATCGTCGGCCCCACCATCTTCATCTTCGGCGCGTGGCTGGACGGGCTGGGGGCGTACTTCGGCAACGTCCTCGAACTCGGCTTCTTCCGCGGCGCGCTGGGCGCCGGCGGCAGCACCGTCACCGCCTGGACGATATTCTACTGGGGCTGGTGGATCGCCTGGTCGCCGTTCGTCGGGATGTTCATCGCGCGCATCTCGAAGGGACGGACCGTCCGAGAGTTCGTCCTCGGCGTCCTGTTCCTGCCGTCGCTGTTCTCGACCCTCTGGCTGTCGACGTTCGGCGGGAGCGCACTCGCCGACGCGGTCGGCCAGGAGGGCTCCGGCGCCGTCGTGGGCGCGTACAACGAACTCGGCTACGGCGCCTTCGAGACGCTCGGGATGTTCGTCATGCTGGAGCAGTACCCGCTGGGCGCCATCTCGGCGTCCATCGCGACGCTGCTGGTGATCACCTTCTTCGTCACGTCGTCGGACTCGGGGTCGCTGGTCATCGACCACCTGACCTCGGGCGGCAAGCACGACGTGCCCAGGACCCAGCGCATCTTCTGGGCGGTCACCGAGGGCACCGTTGCTGCCGTCCTGCTGTGGGGCGGCGGCCTCGGTGCGCTGCAGACGGCCGCGATCACTACCGGCCTGCCCTTCGCCGTTATTCTGACGCTGATGTGTTACACCGTCTACAGGGGGCTGGACAACGAGTACGAGATCCTCGAGTCCGAGGAGTTCGCCGAGACCATCGAGGAACTCACCGAGGAAGAGGACGTCGAGGTGGTCACAACCGGCAGCGAGACGGTGACAGATATCGCGGAGGGAGAGGACACGACGGGGGACTGACGCGGTTCACCGGCCGGCGTCGGTTTTTGCTGTTTCTCGCACGGTAGTCCAGTCGGGTCGCAGCGACGGGTCCGTCTCATACTGTCGGACACAAGTACGTGAACACGCTTGCCAGGAACACGCTATCGAAACGCCCGTTCCCGGTCGAACGAGCCACCGACGGTGGCCTCACGTGTGTCCGACAGTATCAGTAGTAGTCCCACTCGTCGTCGTCGCCGCCCTGGTTGACGCCGTCGTTGGCCTCTTCGGGCTCGCGGTCCTCGGGCCACTCGATGCCGTCGCCGCGCAGGCTCTTGTACGCGTATCCGACGAGGGCGACGACCATGAGCACGATAAGCAGGGACGCGACGACGGCCGCTACCTGCCCCACCGACTCCAGCAGTCCGCCGCCGGCCTGGAGTATCAGGTCCTCCATACCGGACGTACGGGTTCCGGCGTGAAGTGCTTTCGGCGGCCGTCCAGTGCGGCGCGCGCAGACCGACCCTCCACACCGGACTCCCCCGGTCGCCGCGGTCACTCGCCGCCTTCGGAATCGGCGGTTCGGGAGTTGTGCGCCCAGGTACGTGCCGGTCCCCCGACGCCCACCGCAGCGAGGAGAATCCACGTGGCGACGGCCCCGACGCCCGGGAGGACGAGCCAGCTGACCCCGCTGAGGGCGCCGGCCAGCGCGAGCCCTTCCCACGGTCTGCGCTCGCCCCAGAGGTCTGTCAGCAGCACCCCGATGACCGCGTGTCCGAACCCGCCGAGGACCAGCACGCCGCCGACGAGGATGACCAGCGTGAGCGCGCCCAGCGGCGTCTCGGAGAGGCCGAGCTGTGTCAAGACGTTGTTCGTGTAGAAACTCCCAAACAGGACCATGGCGTACGCTCCCAGGCCGTAGATGACGGCGGCCACCGGCCGTCCCATGGTGTCGTCGACGGCGCTGTCGACGAGGGCGGCCCGCCAGTACAGGAACGCGCCGCCGAACAGCCCGACGAGCAGAAACGACACGGCCGCCAGTGTGACGGGTGGCGCGCCGGATATCGCCGACGGGCCCAGCGGCTGGCCAGCCGCCGTGCCGGGCACTGTCACAAGCACCGAGAACACGACTGCGATTCGACGCCCGCCACGCGTGAGCATACACTGTCGACATGCTCGCGGCGTGAAAAGCTGTCGACGGGACTGCGCGACCCACAGCGTTTCGCCACCGACGAGTGATTTATATCCGTTCAGTACCAACCGCGGTTAGTGACGGACACGTTACAGTCTGTGTTTGCGCGGGTCAAGTGGGTCGGAAAGCGAGTGGCCGCGCCGCTCCAGCGAAACGGAGGGCCCAACAAGTTTCGCCTGTCCAGTATGGACACAGCCACCACGACCATCGACGGGTCGGTCGGGTGGAGGAACCGACCGCCTGCGGTCCTGGAGTGTCCCCGATGTGGCGACGATATCTACCAGCACAACGCCCGCGACGACATCGACTGCCCGCACTGCGTCGCGGAGTTCGACGACATGGAGTTTGCGGACCTGACGTTGCACTACATGGAGTGTCCCGTCTGCGATAGCCGGATGCAACACGGCCAGCGCCACCCCGAGAAGTTCGACTTCCCCGAGTGGGCCACCTGCAACGGCTGTCGCTACCACTGGGAGTTCAAACACGCCTACGACGAGTGACGGCCGGATACTGTCTCCGGCGACCCTAGACTATTGACGGTTGGGGACGAGACTGGGAGTGATGGTCGAGGTTATTCCGACGGTACTGGCGGTGCTCACGGTCTTGCTTTTGGGCGTGGCCCTGCTGGCGATGACGGCCGAACGAATGACCGTGGCCGGCTTCTGTTTTCTGAGCGCCAGCCTCATCATCTACCTGCGGGAGACGAGGTCCACGGACGGGGCGACCGGCAGCTGACGGCCCCGGTCGGTCCTCGCTCGCGCGGTCGGGACGCGCGGCGTGTCGCCGGTTCCTTCCGGATCGACGGACTGGGGTCGGTCGATTTCGGACCGACCGCACGCGACGTGCGGTCGTCCCGGGACACAGTGACAGCAATCCGTATCAGTCTTCGACGGTCATCCGGGTCGTCACCACCGGGACGGTCGACGTCCGGACGACTTTGTCGGAGGTCCCGCCCAGTACCGCGCCGAACGTGCCCTTGAACGCGCTGCCCATGACGATCACGTCCATCGCTTCCTCCTCGGCGTACTCGACGATCTCCTCGGCCGGCGAGCCGGTCCGGATCGCCGTCGTTCAGTCGACGCCGGCGTCGCTGGCTCGCTCACAGATCTCTTCCGTGACCCCCTCGCCGTACTCTCGGTAGTCCTCGCGGAGTTGCTCCTCGTCGTCCCTGACGTACACCGTCCGGGGCGCGCCCGGGAGGTCGATGACGTACAGCGCGTGGACGGATGCTCCCACCGCCGACGCGAGTTCGATACCGTGTTTGGCCGCCCGGTCCGACTCGTCCTGCCCGTCGTAGGGGATCAGAATGGCGTCGTACATTGTCTGGACCCTCACGCCATCTTCTCCTGTCGGATTCAAATAACTTTGGTGCGAACGCTCGTTCGAACCGGCGGTCATACTGTCGGACACAAGTGAGGCCACCGTCGGTGGCTCGTTCGACCGGGAACGGGCGGTTCGCTGGCGTGTTCCCGACGAGCGTGTTCACGTACTTGTGTCTGACAGTATCAGTCGACCGATACCCCGGATTCCGATCCGGAGTCCACAGCAGCGAGGAATTGCTGTGCCCGGCTCCGCACCCGGCACGGAGCGTCGCCGCTCCCGAAGCAACAAGCCACAGTTTGACTATCGTTCGTGCCCCGGAGGAACAGGTGGTTACGCCGGTCAGTCGGAGTCCTCCGAGGGGGCGGTGTCGTCGTCAGGGTCGAAGATGGAGTCGTCCTTGCCGAGGACCGACCGGCCGAGCATCCGGCCGCCGATGTTCAGCGGGCTGATCACGCTGTCGGCTCCCACCCCCTCGAGTTTGCTGACGTTGTTCTGTGTCTGGGCGGCGGCGACGATACGGATATCGGGATTGACCTGTCGGGCGGCCAGGACCGCGAGCACGTCCCGCGCGTCGTCCTCCGTCGCGACGACGACGCCGCTTGCCTGGTCGATGCGGGCGTCCAGCAGCGCCTCCTCGTCGGTCGGGTCGTCGGTCAGTACGTCGAACCCGTCGTCCCGGAGGTCGCTGGCCGCGTCCGTGTCGACGGTGACGACGACGGTGTCTGTCGTCCCGTCGAGTTCTTCGAGTATCGGTTCCGTCATGTCGCTGTGCCCGAGGACGAGGACGTGGTCCTCGAGCAGTGTGAGTTCGGATGCGCTCATGTTCCCGAATGCGCTCGATATCCGCGATTCGATCGCCGGGATCAGCAGGGACCCCGAGGCGATCGTGAACGAGCCGGTCCCGAGCACGATGACCGACAGCGTGAACAGTTTGGTGAGCTCTGTCGACGGCGTCGCATCCCCGTAGCCGACGGTGGTGCCGGTGACGATAATGTAGTAGAAGGCGTCGGTCAGCGTCGTGATGCCGTTGAACTGCTGGCGCATGACGTAGGCGCCGACGGTGCCGTAGACCTGGACGCCGACGAACGCCCCTAGCGCGGCCCTCTGGAACGGCGAGAGGTCGACTGCCTGGTCGAACCGGCCGCGGTTCCACACCAGGTGCGGGAGCGCGACAAGGGTCACCAGCAGGAGGGGGACGTCCGTCGCATCGGCGGTAAACAGCGGCAAAAGCGCCACCAGCACCAGCGCGACCACCGTCCCGAACCACGCCACCTTGACCCGGCGCTGGAGTCCGACCGTGAGCCCCCCCAGCAGGAACGCGAAAAAGACGCCGTAGAGCCTGAGGAGGTCGCCCGCGCCCGGGGCGAGCCTGCCCAGCGGACCGTCCAGCGCCACCGTCCCCTGGCTCAGGTCCGACAGCCCCGTGACGAAGGCGACGACAGCGACCGCCGCGAGCAACAGCACCGAAGTCTTCGCCCCGGAGAAGGCCGACCAGTTGACCAGCCGCACCCGCTCGGCGTGGTCGAACAGCTCGTCGAGCGTCGCGTCTGAGCCCTGTTCGCGCGCGTCGCTGCTCACCCCCGTGGCTACGACCGAATCACGTAAAAACATGTGTTGCCGGTAACGGCCGCTACGCGGACCCAAGATCTCGGAAAGTCGAGAGGACGACACCGATAAGGGTGGCCGCGTGAAACCGTGAGGTATGGCAACACAGGGCGACAGCGCCGCCGAGCGACTCCTCCGGAAGGCGCTCGTGCCCGTCTGCGTGTTCGCGGGGATCGTCGTCGTCTCGGGGTTTTTCTTCCCGACGTTCGTCGGCGGGGTGGTGTCGGGCCAGGGATGGCTCGTCGTCTCGCTGTTGTTTTTCGGGGCGGGGCTGGCCTATCTCGCCCTGCTCCCCGTGCGGACGCCCGAACCGGCTGACCCGGCCGAGCGCAGGCGCACGGCCAGGTACCTCTTGCGCATCCGCCACGGTCACATCCGGCGGATCCTCGAACCGTTTCTCGAACGGCAGGACCCGGTGACCTTCGGCGTCCCCGTCGCCGTCTTCGCCCTGTTTTTCCTCGTGCGGTTGCTGGCGCCCGGCCCCACGACGGCCGCCATCGGCACCGTGAAGACGCTCCTGCTCGCGGACCTGGGACGGGTCTTTCTCGGTGCGGTCTTGCTGGCAGTCCTCTACTGTGCGTTCCTCCTCGTGGGTCCGTGGGGGGACGTGCGACTCGGCGGGTCCGACGCCGAACCCACGTACACCTACCCCACGTACTTCGCGCTGTTTTTCACCGCAGGGATCGCCGCCGGCATCGTCTTCTGGGGGCCCGCCGAAGCGCTCTTTCACTACCGGACGCCGCCGCCGTATTTCGGTGCCGAACCACAGTCCGGCGCGGCGGCCGTCGACGCGATCGCCTACGCGTTCTTCCACTGGGGCGTCTCGGCCTGGAGCCCCTACCTCACCATCGGCCTGCCCATCGCCTACTTCGTCCACGACCGCGGCGCGCCGCTGCGCGTGTCGACGCTCCTGGTCCCGGTTCTGGGCGTCGACGGCCTCGATTCGGTGCCCGCGAAACTCGTGGACGTGCTCGCCATCTTCGCGACCATCGGCGGCGTCGGCACCTCCGTGGCGTTCGTCAGCCGGCAGTTTCTCACCGGTATCGACTATCAGTGGGGCGTCACCTACGGCGTGCTCGGCCCCGTCGTCCTCGTCGCCGGCCTGACCGCCATCTACGTCGTCACCGCAGAGTCGGGCGTCCACCGGGGCATCCGCCGGATCGCCGGCGTGACCGTCGGACTGTTCGTCCTCTTCATGCTCCTGTTGCTCGCGCTCGGGCCGCGTTCGGTCGTCGCCGACTACGGCACTGCGGCACTGACCCGCTACGCCGCGAACTTCCCGGCGATGAGCGTCTTTTCCGGCCCCCAGTGGGTCGCCGACTGGACGATATGGAACTGGTCGTGGTGGTTCTCGTGGGCCCCCTTCGCCGGCCTCTTTCTCGCCGCGCTCTCGAAGGGGCGTACCGTCCGGACGGTCGTCGCGACGGCCGTCGGTGCGACGTCGCTGGCGACGCTCGCGTGGTTCCTGGTGATGGGCGGGACGACGCTCGCGCTCCAGCACCGCGGGACCGCAGACGTGCTCGGGGCCGTCGACGCCTACGGCGGGTCCGAGGCCGTCGCCGGGTTCCCCGTCTTCGCCGCCCTCCCGATGAGCCAGTTGCTGATGTTTCTGTTCCTCGGGTTGATAGTCGTGTTCATCACCACGTCCGCCGCCGTCTCGACACTCGTCGTCGCCATCCTCGCGACGAAACGGGAGTACGCCCCGACTACCGGCGGGATCATCTTCTGGGGCGTTCTGCAAGGCGCCGTCGCCACCGGCGTGCTCGTCCTCGGCGGCGGCCAGTCGCTGCAGGACGTCGCGGTCCTCACCGGCGGTCCCTTCGCCCTCGTCTCGCTCGTCGCCCTCGCCGGGTTGACCTGGACCTTCCGTCGCGAGGAGCGGGGCCACCTGTCCCTGCCCGGCAAGGCCCGGGCCGCCCTCGACGCCCGCGACATCACGCTCCTCCCCGAGCGGCCGGACCTCCGCGACGACGACCGGGAGTGAACGAGAGGTCCCGGTCCTCGACCATCCAACGAACCGACATGAATTGGTTCGAGCGCCGTCAGCGGTACGTATTAAGGGACGGTCGGGCGACTCGCGGGGCATGAAGCGCACTGTCAGCACCGACGACGCCCCCGCGGCCGTGGGCGCGTACAGTCAGGCGACGACCACCGGCGACCTGCTCTTTACCGCCGGCCAGCTCCCGCTGACGACCGACGGCGAACTGCTCGACGACGAGCCCGTCGCCGCGCAGGCTCGCCAGTGTCTCGAAAACGTGGCGGCGGTTCTCGCCGCCGAGGAACTGGATATGAGCGACGTCCTCAAGGTGACCGTGTTCCTCGACGATGTCGACGATTTCGCGGAGATGAACGACACCTACGCCGAGTTCTTCGGCGAGGAGCCACCCGCCCGCAGCGCCGTCGAGGTGGGTGCGGTGCCCAAGGGCGCCGCCGTCGAGATCGAGGCCATCGCCAGCGTGGAGTGATACTGTCGGATACAAGTGATAGTGATTATTGTAGCGATTTACCGGTACGCGCCGGCACCGGTACCGGCGCAATCCGAAAATAATCTACAATAATCACTATGAGGCCCCCGTCGGTGGCTCGTTCGACCGGGAACGGGCGTTTCGATAGCGTGTTCCCGGCGAGCGTGTTCACGTACTCGTGTCCGACAGTATCAGAACAGACCGTGGACGGTACCGTCGTCGTCGACGTCCATGTTGGCGGCGGCTGGTTCCGACGGGAGTCCTGGGAGCGTGAGCACGTCGCCGGTGAGCGCGACGAGGAACCCGGCACCGGCGGAGGGGTACACCTCCGTGACGTCGAGCGTCCAGTCCTCGGGGGCGCCCTTGAGTCCGGGGTCGTCGGACAGGGAGTGGAAGGTCTTGGACATACAGACCGGGACGTCGTCAAAGCCCAGGTCCGCCATGCGCTCGATGTCGTCCTCGGCGTCGCCGTGGTAGTTCACGCCGTCGGCGCCGTAGATCTCGGTGGCGACCGTCTCGAGCTTTTCCTTGATGGAGGCGTCGAGGTCGTAGATCGGTTCGAACTCCGAGGCCGATTCGGCCGCGTCGGTGAGCTTCTCGGCGAGCTCGACGCCGCCCTCGCCGCCGTCGCTGAAGACGTTCGATTCGGCGGCCGCGACCCCGAGGTCGTCCTGACAGTGGTCGACGACCGCGGCGACCTCGGCGTCGGTGTCCTCCGGGAACCGGTTGACGGCGACGACGACGGGCACGCCGAACTTCTGGAGGTTCGTGACGTGCTTGTCGAGGTTGGCGAATCCCCGCTCGACGGCGTCGACGTTCTCGCCCGCCAGCTCGTCGAGGTCGGCCGGCCACATGTCGTAGCCGTGGTACTTGAGCGCCCGCACGGAGGCGACGAGCGTCACGGCGTCGGGCTCCATGTCACCGAACCGACAGACGATGTTCATGAACTTCTCGGCGCCCAGGTCCGAGCCGAAGCCGGCCTCGGTGATGAGGTACTCCGAGAGGCGGGAAGCGACGTCGTCGGCCATCAGCGAGTTGGTGCCGTGGGCGATGTTGGCGAAGGGGCCGCCGTGGACGAACGCGGGCGTCCCCTCGATAGTCTGGACGACGTTGGGTTTGAGCGCCTCCTTGAGGAGGATGGACACCGCTCCGGTTGCGTCGATGTCGTCGACGGTGACGGGGTCGCCGTCCTCGTCGTAGGCGACGATGATCCGGGCAACCCGTTCTTTCAGGTCGGCGATGGAGTCGGCGAGACAGAGCACGGCCATGAGTTCGGAGGCGGCGGTGAGGATGAAGCCGTCCTCGCGGGGGACGCCGGTCACGTCGCCGCCCAGGCCGACGACCGTCTCGCGAAGGGCGCGGTCGTTCATATCGATGGCGCGGGGCCAGTTGACCGAGTTGACCGCGATGTCGAGGTCGTTGCCCTGCTTGATGTGGTTGTCCAGCATCGTCGAAATGAGGTTGTGCGCCGATGTCAGGGCGTGCAGGTCGCCCGTGAAGTGGAGGTTGATGTCCTCCATGGGAAGCACCTGCGAGTAGCCCCCGCCCGCGGCACCGCCCTTGACGCCGAAGACCGGCCCCAGCGACGGTTCGCGGACCGCGACCAGCGCGTCCTTGTCGATCCGGTTGAACGCCTGCCCGAGCCCGACCGTCGTGACCGTCTTGCCCTCGCCCATCGGCGTGGGCGTCATCCCGGTCACGAGGACGAGCTTGCCCGTCCGCTCGCGTTCGGTCTTGATCCGGTCGATGGCGTCGAGTTTCACCTTCGCCTTGTGCTCGCCGAACAGTTCCAGGTCCGACCGCTCCAGCCCGAACGGCTCGACCACGTCCGCGACGTGGGACTTCTCTACTGACTGTGCGATCTCGTAGTCGGTGGGAAACGACTCCTCGTCTTCCTCCACTGGTGCCATGGCCCGAGGTTCCGCCGATGTACTCATCAATGTTAGCTTACCTATAGGTTCCCGAATACGACGTGTTTCCGCCCGCCGACGGCTCCCGGACTGACTGGCGGGTGTGCGACGATATCCGGACGCGCTCTTCCGTTGTTCTCCAGTCCCGGCGACGGTGTCAGGACCCCGCAAGCGTCGCGACAACTCGTGGTCGATATCCGACAGTCTGTGGTTTGTCTGCCGGTGGGGACGTCGCCGGTCGCGGTGTCGACCGGCACCGTTGCTCGACGTCCGGTCGGACTGTCGGACACAGGCGGGGCCACCGTTCGGTGGTTCGTTCGACCGGGAACGCACCTGTCGGTGGCGTCCGCCCGACGGGCGTGTTCACGTGCTCGTGTCCGACAGTATCAGTCGGCCGTATGGTCGGCGACGAAGGCGGCGAGTTCGCGCTCGGACTCGGGGTCCATCGCAGGTCGTTCGTACTCGTCGAGCAGGTGCTGGACCCGTTCGTGACCGAGTTCGAACGCGGACCGCCGACCGTCGCCGGCCCAGTCGCCGTGTGCGCGCTTGTCGACGACCGCCGGCCGGTGGAAGGGGCGGACCTCGCCGTCCCCGTCGTCGAGGAAGTGACTGGCGGGGTCAGCGTCGGCGATCCGGTCGAGCGAGAGCGTCTCCGCGTCGACGGTGACGCCCTCGCGGACGCGGTCGAGCGACCCCAGCAGTTCGCAATCGAGGACGAACTTCTCCGGGGAGACGGCGGCGTAGGACTCGAGAACACCGGCGGCGTTGAGGACGAAGTCGAGGTCGCTGACCGCGGTGACCGTGCCCACGAACGCCGACTCGAAGCCGCTCTGGTAGTCGACGGCCTTCGCGTCAGAGAGCGCACCGCCCCCGCGCGACGGGAGGTGGTAGTACCGCGCCAGTTGGCCGGCGAGCGCGACAAACAGCGCCGACTCCGGCCCGCCGATCGACAGCGAGCCGTACCGGTCGTCGATCGTGGCCGAGGGGACGCCGTAGACGACCGGCGTCCCGGGAGTGACCAGTTGCGTGAGCGCGATCACGGCCAGGTTCTCCGCGTTGGCCTGCGCGAGCGACGCCGCGACCGTCGGCGGGCCCGACGCGCCGGCCATCGTGAACGAGGAGACGACCAGCGGTTGCCCGTGGTCGGCGTACGTCAACAGTCCGCCGAGCGTCGCCCCGTCGACGCTCCGGGGCGGCGTCGTATTGACCAGCCCCGCCACCCGGGGCTCCGAGAGGGCGGGGTCGCCGGTCGCCAGACCCACCATCTCCACGCAGGTCTGGGCCCGGTCCGCACCGCGGGTCGGCCCCATCACCGGCTTGTCAGTCAGCGTCAGCGTCCGGGCCAGCGTCTCGACGTGTCTCTCCGGACGTGGGACGTCTGTCGGGCG
Source organism: Haloarculaceae archaeon (assembly GCA_036626395.1). Classification (GTDB taxonomy): domain Archaea; phylum Halobacteriota; class Halobacteria; order Halobacteriales; family Haloarculaceae; genus QS-5-68-33. The sequence goes on along the minus strand of JAZKRZ010000039.1, from coordinate 10,259 downwards.
ACAGATACTGTACCCCGCACACGTCATCGCGTCCTCGGCATGTGCGAGTTTGACGAGTCGCTCGTAGTCCGCCAGCGTCGCGTCCCGCCGCTCGTAGTTCGCGGCGCCGAGACTGTAGTCAGCCCCGTCACGCCCCGGTCGTTCGTCGGCCGCGCCACCGCCTGCCTCCCCGTCTGCTGTGGCACCTGTCTGGCCGCCGTAGGTGTGGATCGTCGCCGGGCCGTAGCTCGGTGCTCTGACGGGGGCGCCGTCGCCGCCGACGGTGACGCTCTTTGCCGGGTCGCGAGCGTGGAGGGTGAACGTCGACGGCGCTCGTCCCACGGCCTCCATCAGGAGGTCCCGCGGGAGCGTCACGACGCCGTCCGCGTCGACCGACCCGCCGTGGTCGGCGACGACCGCCTGTGCGCGCTCGTGGTTGAACTGGATCCCCAGCTCCTCGACGATGTACATCGAGGCCTCGTGGACGGCGTCCAGGTCCGCCGCGTCGAGACCGTCGAACGGCGCGGCCGTCGGTGTGTCGGAATTACCCACTGTCACCCCGTTCCCGGGATCGCTACTAAAACATTTGCGCGACCCGCGACTGCGCCAGCCAACCGCGCGCTCGCGTCCTGTACCCCTCGGGCGGTCACTGTCACGCGTGGACCGTCTCACCGACCCGCGTTTCGGCTCCCCCTCGACCGATCAACTGACCGATGCGTCGAGGTTCACATCGGGTCGACAACAGGAATTTGGGGGCGGACGCACACGCGTGTGCCATGGAGTACCACGAAGCGGTGAACCGGCTGGAGCGGTTGCGACGTCTCCGTCCGAAGCTCGGGACGGAGACGACGGCCGCGCTCCTGACACACCTCGATGACCCCCACGAGGAACTGACGGCCGTCCAGGTGGCGGGGTCGAACGGCAAAGGGAGTACCGCCCGCGTGCTCGAGGGGGTCCTCCGCGAGACGGGTCGGACGGTCGGCTGTTACACGTCGCCGGACCTGAACGACCTCCGCGAGCGCGCGACCGTCGGCGGGCAGCCGATCCCCAGGTCCGCAGTCGTACGGTTCGTCGAAAAGGCGTGGCCGTTCGTCGTTGAGCGTGGCGCCGAGGGGACGGCGCCGACGTTCTTCGAGGCAATCACCGCCATGGCGCTGTGGCACTTCGGCCGCGAGGACGTCGACGTCGCCGTCCTCGAAGTGGGGATCGGCGGTCGCTACGACGCGACGAGCGTCGTCGACCCGGTCGCCAGCGCCGTCACCTCGGTGAGTCTTGAGCACACAGACATCATCGGCGACACCGTCGAAGCGATCGCCCGCGACAAGGCGACGGTCACCCCCGCTGACGCGCCGCTGGTCACCGGCGCCACGGGCGAGGCGCTGGCGACGATCCGCGAAACCTCCGACGTGGTCACCGTCGGCGGGCCGGTGCGAGACGACAGCGACAGTAGCGAGGGCGCCACCAGCGAGGCCCCTCACGGCACCGTCGAAGACCCCGACGTCGTGGCCGAGGAGACCGGGATGGTCACGCTGACCGAGTCGGGGCTCTCGCTGGTCGGCGACGGCTGGGAGGTCCAGACGGAGACGCCACTCCTGGGCCCCCACCAGGCAGTCAATGCCGGGGTCGCAGCCACGCTCGCACGACAGGTCGGTGCCCGGACAGACGGACCCCCGGTCACCGAGTCGGCGGTCGCGGCGGGGATCCGCAACGTCTCGTGGCCGGGCCGCTTCGAAGTCGTCGACCGGGAGCCGCTGACGGTACTCGACGGCGCCCACAATCCCGCGGCGTGTGCGACCCTCGAGGCGGTTCTCGACCGGTTCGAGTACGACGACTGCCATCTGGTCTTCGGGGCGATGCGCGACAAGGACCACCGCGAGATGTGTCGAGCGCTGCCCGCAGCCGACCGGGCGTTTCTGGCCGAACCCGGCGTCGAACGCGCACAGGATACCGAGACGCTGGCGGCCGTCTTCGACCGGGCGAGCGAGGCCGCCGTCGAAGCGTGTCCGTCGGTACTCGCGGCGGTCGGTCGAGCGATCCGGACGGCCGACGCCGGTGACTGCGTGCTCGTCACCGGGTCGCTGTACACCGTCGCCGCTGCGCGCGACCGCTGGACCCGTGCGCCGACGCGCGTGGCGACACCGACGCCCGAGCGCGCCCGTGCGGCGATGCAAACGGCCGACGTCCCCGCCGCCACGCGACGCGACCGGGCCGACCGGCTGGTGAGCGAGACGGTGCGCTGTCACGCCCGCCCCCACGTCGCCGGGGAGCTACAGGAGCGGATGCTCTCGCTCGGGGGGACCTGTGCCGTGTCCGGGATCGATGCCAGCGACAGTCACGTCCGGGTCGTGCTCTCGGGGACGCGCGAACAGTTCCTCGCGCTCGTCGGCGAGTTACGCGGCTGCGCCGGCGAGTTGCGCCACCTCGCAACCCAGTTGAACGACGCGCTCGGCGTCGGGGCAGACGACGGCGAGTACCCCTGGCAGGGGGGCACGGCGGTGATGGGCATCGTCAACGTGACGCCCGATTCCTTCCACGACGGCGGCGAGTACGACGCCACCGACGAGGCGGTCGCCCGCGCCCGCCAACAGGCGGCGAACGGGGCCGCTATCGTGGACGTGGGAGGCGAATCGACTCGGCCCGGGGCAGAGCCCGTCCCGGCTGCCGAGGAACGCGAACGGGTGGTGCCCGTGATCGAACGGCTCGCTGACCTCGACGCCACGGTGTCGGTCGACACGCGCAAGCCGGCAGTCGCGGCGGCCGCCCTCGACGCTGGCGCCGACATGGTCAACGACGTCACGGGCCTGGCCGACGCCGCCATGCGCCGCGTCGTCGCCGAGCACGGCGTCCCGGCAGTGTGCATGCACAGCCTCTCCGCGCCCGTGGACCCCGACCAGCGCTACGACTACGGCGACGTCGTCGCGGACGTCCTCGACGCGCTGACCGAGCGGGTGCTGCTGGCCGAGCGCGCCGGCATCGACCGCTCCGACCTGCTGGTCGACCCCGGCCTGGGTTTCGGCAAGCGCGCCGGCGAGAGCTTCGAGTTACTCGACCGCCTCGCCGAGTTCCACGCGCTCGGCTGTCCCGTGATGGTCGGCCACTCCCACAAGTCGCTGTTCCGCGACGTCGCGACTGACCCCGACGACCGCTTCGCCGCGACGGTCGCCGCGACCGCTCTGGCCGCCGACCGCGGCGCCGACGTCGTCCGCGTCCATGACGTCCCCGCCAACGTCGACGCCGTCGCCACCGCCGCCCACACCACCGACGACCGTCGATAGAAGCACAACGTGTCTCCATACCGATGGGTTGTGAACGGCGGACCGGACGCGGCGACTCGCCGGGCCGCGGGCGGGGGCAGTTCGACTGACACGAGTTCGTCCGACTCGGCCAGATATCCCCGTACACGGTATCTCGGCCCTATTCTGTGACCCTTCCGAGCGACGTGGCGGCCGCTCCGGGGCGACACGCCACCCCCGAGCACTCCCTCGTCGTGTAACGGAACTGTCGGTAGTGCTGTCATTTAATATCGGTCGAGACTTCCGTCAGGGAACGAGCATGAGACCAACTGGCAGACCGGTCACGCGTGTCGTCGACCGCGCACGGAACCACGGCAGCGGCGGGGCCGCCACCAGGGGGCGTCGCCGATGAGCGCCGACCTCCCGGACCACGCTCACACGGTGGTCCTCGGGGCCGGCATCGTCGGGAACAGTCTGGTGTACCACCTCGCCGAGCAGGGCCGCGAGGACATCCTCCTCGTCGACAAGGGGCCGCTCCCGGACCCGGGGGGCTCGACGGGCCACGCCTCGAACTTCCTGATGCCCGTCGAGCACTCCAAGGAGATGACCCACCTCACCCAGCGGAGCATCGAGCAGTACAAAGACATGGACACGTTCGTCAACAGCGGCGGGGTCGAGGTCGCCCGCACCGACGAGCGCGTCGAAGAGCTCAAACGCCGCGTCCAGTCGGCCAAGGCCTGGGGCGAGCACGGCGAACTCCTCACCCCCGAAGAGGTCGAGGAGATGGTCCCGTACCTGAACATGGACATCATCAAGGGGGGCTTTTACAGCGCCGGCGCCGGCACTTGCGACCCGCTCCGGGCGGGTGAAGTGATGCGCGCTCGCGCCGACGACGCGGCCGACGGCGGACTCACCGTCTCGCCCAACACCGAGGTGCTCGACCTGCACGTCGAGGACGGTGCGATCCAGGCCGTCGAGACCGACCGTGGGACCGTCACTGCCGACGAGGTCGTCATCGCGGCGGGCCTGTGGAGTCCGAAACTCGCACAGATGGCCGGGACGGAGATCCCGCTCACCCCCGCCGTCCACCAGCTCATAAGCGTCGGCCCGATCTCCTATTTCGAGGACTACGAGGGCGAGATATCCTTCCCGGTCGTCCGGGACATGGACACCCAGATGTACGAGCGCCAGCACGGCAACGACATGGAGGTGGGCTCCTACCAGCACCGGCCGATCCTCTGGGACGTCGACGACATCCTCTCGATCGACGAGGCGCCCCTCTCCCCGACCCAACCGCCACTCACCGACGACGCCTTCGAGCAGTCCATGGAGGACGCCCTCGAGATCATACCCGAACTGCTCGACGACCCGGAGGCCGGCGTCCGCCACGAGATCGACGGCCTGCTCTCGGTGACGCCCGACGGCGCCCCCCTCCTGGGTCCGCTCCAGGACGTCGAGGGACTGTGGTCGTGTGCCGCCGTCTGGATCAAGGAGGCGCCGGCCATCGGCGAGGCCGTCGCGCAGTGGATGACCCGCGGGTGGTCGGACATCGACCTGCACTCCTCGAACGTCAACCGCTTCAAGGAGTGGGGCACCTCCCGCGAGTTCGTCAAGAACCGTGCCCACGAGGGCTACGAGAAGATCTACGGCATCGTCCACCCCCGCGAACAGTGGCAGTCCTCACGGCCGCTCCGGACGAGCGCCTTCTACCACCGCCAGGACGACCTCGATGCGAGGTTCTTCCAGGCCGGCGGCTGGGAGCGCCCGCAGTGGTACAACTCCAACGAGGACCTCGTCCGCCGGTACAACGAGGAACTCGACGGCCTCCTGCGGGCCAACGAGTGGGACCAGCGGTGGTGGTCGCCGATAATCCTCGGCGAACACCTCCACATGCGCGACAACGTCGCGATGGTCGGCGACATGGGTTTCGCCATCTTCGACGTTCTGGGAGCGGGCGCGACCGAGTACATGGAGCGAATGGCCGTCGGCCGCATGGACGTCGACGTCGGGAAATCCGTCTACACCCCGATCCTCGCGCCAAACGGCGGGTTCGTCTCGGACCTGTCGGTCGTCCGGATGGGCGAGAACCACTACCGGGTCATCACCGGGGGGTCAGTCCAGGGTCCGGACAAGGCGCACTTCCGCTCGCATTTGCCCGACGACGGCTCCGTCCAGCTGGTCGACCGCTCGGCCGACTTCTGTACGCTGGGCGTCTGGGGCCCCGACGCTCGCGACGTCGTGAACCCGGTCACCGAGGAGGACATGTCCCACGACGCCTTCGCGCCCTACACCGCCCAGCACGTCACTATCGGCGAGGTCGACGCCTGGGCGCTCCGGATCTCCTACGTCGGCGAACAGGGCTGGGAGATCTACGCGCCGATGGACCAGGCCGAGCGGCTCTGGGACACCATCTACGAGGCCGGCCAGGACCACGACATCCGGCCGGTCGGCATGGGCGTCTACGGGACGACCGGCCGCATGGAAAAGGGGTACCGCCTCTACGGGCACGAACTCGAACTCGACTACGACCCCGCCGAAGCAGGGTTGACCTTCCACGGCGTCAAGGAGGCCGACTTCGTCGGGAAGGAGGCTTACGAGGCAGCCATCGACGAGGAGAACGCGGCGACGCTGTGTACGCTGTCGGTCGACGACCACCACTCCGCCGAGGGCGAGCGCCGGTTCATGCAGGGGAACGAGCCGGTCCTCGATTCGGACGGCGAGGTGCTCGTGGACGACGAGGGCCGCGAGTCCTACGTCACGAGCGCCGGCACCGGTCCCACGGTCGGGAAGCACCTCCTGATGGCCTATCTCCCGCAGGAGTACGCCGAGGAGGGCCAGCAACTGCAGGTCGAGTACATGGGCGAACAGTACCCCGTGACCGTCGAGGTGGCCGGGTCGCGACCCCTGTTCGACCCGAGCAACGAACGCATCCGGAGTTGACCATGGACAGAGCCTATCCAGGACTGCTGATCGAGGGCGCCAACCCGGCGTTCCGGGTGGAACGCGTCCCGCGGCAACGATCTGGCGAACCGAGAGCCGACCAGTCAGCGGAGGTGCGATAGATGGACGTCCTCGCGTGCATCAAGCGCGTGCCCGATACCGGGGCGAAGATCGTCCTGACCGACGACGGACAGGACATCGACACCAGCAATCTGGGGTTCGCGATGAGCCCCCACGAGGAGTGTGCCATCGAGGAGGCCATCCAGCAGGTCGAGGAACACGGCGGCACCTCCGAGGTGCTGACGCTGGGCCCGGAAGACGCCACCGAACAGTTACGGACCGGCCTCGCGATGCAGGTCGACGAGGCGACGCTCCTGGAGACAGACGGCGAGGAGTGGAGTCCCCGGGCGACGGCCAACGCCATCGCCGACGCGGTGCGCGGAGACGGTGGCGACGTGGCCCACGACCTCCTCCTGTTCGGCAACGAATCGGCCGACACCGCCAACTACCAGGTCGGCGTCCGTGTCGCCCGCGAACTCGGTCTGCCCTGCGTCACGGGCATCAAGACCCTCGACGTCGAGGACGGCACGGCCATCGCCAGGCGCGAGATCTCGGGCGGCGAAGAAGTGTACGAGGTGGACCTTCCCGCCGTCGTCACGGTCAAAGAGGGCATCAACGAGCCACGGTACGCCTCGATGCGTGCCAAGATGCAGGCCCGCCGCCAGGAGGTACCCAGTCGGGAACCCGCCCACCGCGAGGGCGCCGGGGCGTTCGAGAAGATCAGGTTAGAAGCGCCCGAGCAAGACGACTCCGACGCCGAGATACTCGGCGAGGGCCCCGACGCGGTGCCCGGGGTCGTCGAAGTGCTCAGAGACGACGTGGAGGTGCTCTGAGATGGTGCTCGCGTTCGTCGAACACGACCACGGTGAACCAGCGGAGACGTCGCTGGAGGCGCTGTCGTTCGCGCGCGAACTCGCCGCGGACACCGAGACGACCCTCGAAGCGGTCGCGGTCGGTGACGAGGCGTCCGGTACCGTCGACACGCTCGGCGAGCACGGCGTCACCGCGCTCCACCACGTCACCCACGACCGACTCGACGGCTACGCGCCCCAGGCGTGGGGCGACGCGGTCGCGCAACTCGTCGAGGCCACCGACCCGGTGGCGCTCGTCGCGCCGGGGAGCGACCGGGGCCACGAGGTGCTCGCCCACGCGGGGTCGACACTGGACCTGCCGATCGCCGCCAACTGCACGACTGCGGAGGTCCAGGCCGCGACCGTCGAGGAGCGGGCCGCCGCCGTGGCGGACGGCGGCACGGCCAGCGCCGATAGCGAGTCTGCGGGTTCCGAGTGGCACGTCACGCGCCACCGCTGGGGCGGCAGTCTGGTCGAGCACGCGCGCCTCGACGCGGAGACGAAACTCGTCACCGCCGCCGAGCACGAACACCCGGTCGAACCGGCCGCCACGGCAGTCGAGACCACCGTCGAACCGTTCGAACCGGCACTCGACGACTCGCAGTTCCGCGTGCAGGTGACCCGGACCGAGGAGTCCGACGTCGAGGGCGTCCCGCTGGGGGAGGCCCGCGTCGTCGTCGCGGGCGGTCGCGGCGTCGGGAGCGCCGAGGACTTCGACCAGCTCGAGGAACTCGCGGACGCGCTGGGCGGCGCGCTCGGGGCCTCCCGGGCGGCCGTCAACGAGGGGTGGCGCCCACACGACGACCAGATCGGCCTCACGGGGGCGAAGATCAGCCCCGACATCTACATCCCCTGTGGGATCAGCGGTGCCGTCCAGCACATGGTCGGGTGCAAGGGCGCCGCCAACATCCTCGCCGTCAACACCGACCCCGAGGCCGCGATCATCCAGAAGGCCGACTACGCCGTCATCGGCGACCTCCACGAGGTCGTCCCCGAGCTCACCGAGGCCATCCGCGAGGAACAGTAGGTCCGGGGACGGGGGAAGTGCCCGTCCACAAATGATACCGTCGCTGTTAGTTCTCGTTTCGGGTTCGTCGGGTCGCCGCCCGACTTAGTCCTCCCGCTCCGCGCCGAGCGTCCAGAGCGCCCGGTACAGCGTCCACAGCGAGCAGTCACACCGGTCGGCGACCGCACGACACGTCGCGAGATACGACTCGTACCCGGAGACTGCGGGGGGATCGGGGTAGGGCACGTCGAGTTCGCCCGCTGCCCGGAGCGTCTCCCACTCGCGCTCGCTACACACGAGGTAGCGCCCGGGGTGGAGGAAAGCGAGAAACGCCGACGCGACCGGGACGTCGACGCCGTCGAGAGCCGTCAGGTGGTCCAGTTTCGCGGTCGCGTCGTCGGCCGCGACGGCCCCGCTGACGGCCGCGTGGACGTCCTCGTAGGTGTTCTCGTCGTAGGCCTCCTCTGCGGCCCGGCGCCGGGCGTCCGGGAAGGCACCGAGAAATCGCCGGTAGAACCACTGGACGACCCACTCGGCGTCTCGCCAGCCGAACTCGCCGTCCGCGAGCATCTCCGGCAGTATCTCGACGTGTTCCTCCTCGACGGCGAACAGTGGCTGTACCTCCCGATACGCCGCGGCCCGGTCCTCGACGAGCGAGGGAGTCAGGTCCATGTCGCCCGGGTTCCCGGGCCAGCGGCCTGAACGTTTCCCCCGGCGGTCACGCGCCCGGAGCGACACCCTCGAAATTCGGCACTATGGCGCGTTCACTGTGACGTGTGTGGGCAAGATTCATGGCCGTCGAGGGCGACAGTTCAGACCGATGACGAACCAGCCAACAGCAGGTGCCAGCAATGTCGAGTGAGGACACAGAGCCAGTCAAGACCATCTGCCCGTACTGCGGCGTCGGCTGTGGGATCCAGGTGCAACCCGGGGACGAACCGGGGGGCATGCGGTTCAGGCCGTGGGCCGACGCTCCCGTCAACGAGGGGCGCGTCTGCATCAAAGGCGGCGCGGCGACGGAGGTCGTCGACCACGAGGACCGCCTCACGGACCCGCTCATCAGGGAAAACGGGGAGTTCCGCGAGGCCTCCTGGGAGGAGGCCTACTCCTACGTCGTCGACGAACTCGAACGGATCCGCGCGGAGTACGAACCGGACGCGATGGGCTTTTTCGGCTCCTCGAAGACGATGAACGAGGAGAACTACCTCCTCCAGAAGCTGGCCCGCCGCTACGGGACCAACAACGTCGACAACTGCACCCGGATGTGCCACGCCTCGACGGTGTGGGCGCTCCGGACGAGTCTCGGTGCGGGCGCGATGACCAACAGCATGGCGGACCTGCGCGAGGCGGGCGACGTCTTCTGGATCCAGGGCGCCAACCCCGGCGAGCAACACCCCATCGCCAACAGCGTCTACTTCCGGCAGGCCGTCAACGAGGGGGCGACGGTCATCCAGGTCGACCCCCACGCCAACAAGACGACGAAGTCGTTCGCGATAGACGACACCGAGCGCCACATGCACCTCCAGCCCGAACCCGGGACCGACATTCCCCTGTTGAACGTCGTCGTCAAGACGGTCCTGGAGAACGGCTGGGTCGACGAGGAGTTCGTCGACGAGCGCACCGAGGGGTTCGAACACCTCGAGGAGACCCTCGAGGACTTCGACAAGGAGGCGGCCGCCGCACAGTGTGGCGTCCCGCTCGAGGACATCGAGACGGCCGCCGAGAAGTACGCGACCGCGGGGAACGCCGCCATCTTCACCGGGATGGGGATGAGCCAGCACACCTGCGGCGTCGACAACGTCCAAAACGAGATCAACCTCGCGCTCATCACGGGGAACGTCGGCCGGCCGGGCACGGGCGTGAACCCGTTGCGCGGCCAGAACAACGTCCAGGGCACCTGTGACGTGGGTGCGATGCCGAACGTCCTCCCGGGCTACCAGCTCGTCGACGACGACGAGGCCCGCGAGTCCGTCGAGGACGTCTGGGGCTTCGAGGTGCCCGACGAACCGGGGCTGACGAACGTCGAGATCTCACACGAGGCCGGCAAGTCCGTCCACGGGCTGTTCATCATGGGCGAAAACCCCGTGATGAGCGAACCAGATGGCAACCGCGTCGAGGAGCGCCTCGAGGAACTGGAGTTCATCGCCGTCCAGGACATCTTCATGACCGAGACGGCCGAACACGCCGACG
>JAZKRZ010000038.1:0-21365 GCA_036626395.1 Haloarculaceae archaeon | reverse complement strand
AGTGGTTGATGAGGTCCGAGAGCCGGCGGATGGGCGAGGTGAAGTGGCCGTAGATCTCGAAGTTCAGCGCGTAGTGACCGCTGAGGGGGTCGGCCATGTATCGCGCGCGCGGCATCACGAACATCACCGCTCGCTGGATCTTCGAGAGCTGGCGTTCGGGGGCCTCCTCCAGCGTGGCGTTGACGGCCTTGCGGGGTTCGTCCCAGGTTTCGGCGGGGACGGAGACGCCGTCGAGGTCCTGGATCTCCTGGAGGGCGTCCTGCCACTCGTCGGGAGAGGGCTGGGGGTGGACGCGGTACATCGCCTCGACGCCCCGGTCCCACATGAGTTCGTGCGTGACGGCCTTGTTTGCCTTGAGCATGCACTCCTCGATGATGGTGTGAGCGCGGTCCCGGCGGGGATTCAGGACGAGGGACCCGTCGGCCTTGCGCTGTTCGTGCATGCGGTCGGCCAGTTCCCAGGCGAGTTCGTTCTTCTCGGCGAGGTCGACCGCCTGGTCTTCCAGCAGGTCCCCGGCGGCGTCAGGGTCGTCGAGGAGGTCCTCGCACTCGCCGTAGGTCAGGCGAGCGTCCGAGCGGACGACGGACTTGTAGATGTCTATCTCCTCGTAAGACAGGTCATCCGGGTCGAGGTGCATCTCGACGGTGTGGGCGAGGCGGTCCTCGTTGGGAACCAGCGAACAGACGGTCTCGGCCAGGACCGGCGGGAGCATGTGGACGGTGTAGGCGGGCAGGTAGACGGTGTTCGAGCGCTCGCGGGCCTCCTCCCACATGGCAGTGTCGGGCGTGACGTAGTGAGTGACGTCGGCGATGTGGACCCAGAGAACGTACTCGTCGTCGCGCTTCTCGATGGAGATGGCGTCGTCGAAGTCCTGGGCGTCGATCGGGTCGGTCGTCCAGGTCGTCATGTCTCGCAGATCGACGCGTTCGTCGACCTCCGCCTGGATCTCGGAGCCGACGTCCTCGGTGCGGGCCTCGGCCTCCTCCAGTACTTCGGGCGGGAACTCGTCGCGGATCCCGAACTTCTCGAACAGTTCCTCGCGCTTGTTCTCCAGGTGGCGCGCGAGTTCCGCGTCGATCTCGACGGGGCCCTGACCCTCGACGGTGCCGGCCTGGGCCTGTGCGTCCTGGTCGCTCATGCCCCCGGCTATGACGACGGGCGTGATAGGCTTTCGGTGGGCGGTCGTGCCCGAGTACCGGTCACGGACCCCGACGCCGTCGCGGTCGCCACCCGGCGACCGTCGACGGCCGGACCCGGACAGCGGCACTGGCAGTGCCTGGCAGGGGGCTGCGGTAGACCCAGGGTGCTGGCAGTACCCCTAAAGCGGCAGGGCGACAAACGCCGCGTACGACAGAGCGGTCGCGACCGACGGACCGATTATTCAGAACGCGACGAACCGCACGACGGCCGAGCGGTCGAACAGCGCCGTCGCGTCCTGGACGTATTCGGGGTCCTCTTCCCCGGCACGTGAGACGTCGTCCGGGGTCTCGGCCGCCACCGCACCCACGGAGACCTCCGCCTCGAAGTCGCCTCGCACTATATCGGTCGCCGCCGTCGGACGCGTCGCCCGCCCCCACCCGAGTCCGACGATACACATCACCGTCGAGAGAGCCAGACTCATCGGGATCCCGAGTGCCGACGCGACGGTCGTGATACTTCAGCCACGACCATGACTATCGTCGCCGCCAACAGCGGGAGGTCACGATACCCGTACCGGCCACCTCGCGGGGCGTCGTCCCCGGTCCCAGTGTCGGCACGGGAGCCACTCCGGAGCGGTCGAGCGCGAGAAGCGGCCCGTCTGATACTGTCGGACACAAGTGAGGCCACCGTCGGTGGTTCGTTCGACCGGGAACGGGCCTTTCGATAGCGTGTTCCCGGCGAGTGTGTTCACGTACTTGTGTCCGACAGTATGACTGTTCGAGTGCGACCCGCTGGTCGAGATACGGATAGAGGTAACGGCCGATGACTTCGGGTAGAGCAGTCGCTGTGAACGCGTAGCGCGCGGGTGAGGCGACTGCGTCACCCGGATAGGACGTTCCCGGCGAGATGCGGCGCCCGGAGCGGGCTACCGTTCCTCGACGGACTCGTCGCGTCGCTCGGCCAACTCGAAGTAGGTCGTGACGAACGACTCCTCGTCGTCGGACTCGGCTTCGGCGTCCTCGAGGAGGGTTTCGAGGTCGCCCCGGGGCTGGTGACAGCGCTCGCGGTCGCAGGGTTTACACAGGTATTCGAACTCCTTGTCACGACGGTCCCAGCGGTCGCCGTGCTTGTCGTACTCGCGGGCCTTCGAGCGGGGGACCGTCTCGCCACAGGCGATGCAGGTGACTTCCCGGCCCCGACCCCGATCCGGGGAGCGCCACATACCGCACGTTTTGACCCTGTGGTACTTAGGGATTACCGCACACCCCGAGGCGGGTTTCTTCGGCGCCGGGGCGAGCCCGGAGCGGTCGATTTATCCGCCGTCGCGGTCTCCCCCCGGATATGAACGTCAAGTCCCGCCACCACCTCCGCGCGGACGCTATCGACGATATCGAGGAGGCGCTCGCAGCCGACCTCGGGGTCGAACTGGACGCCGACACCTACGAGCGCGTCGAGTTCGACGACAGCGACTGGGACGTCGTCCTCGTCGACGGCGGCCCGCTCGTGCTGTACGTGGATAGTGAGGCGGGGAGCGCCTCGGGAGGGAGCGGCGAAGCCGGGAGCGAACCGTTCCTGACAGTCCAGGGGGCCAACGCCCACCCGCCGGAACGCCACGTCGTCACCGTCGACGCCGGCGCCGTCTCGTTCGTCTCCGACGGCGCCGACGTGATGCGCCCCGGTATCGTCGAAGCGGACAGCGACATCGAACCGGGCGACCTCGTGGCCATCAACGAGGAGAGCCACGGCAAGTTCCTCGCTATCGGTCGCGCCCGCACGAGCGGCGACGACATGGTTGGCGACTCCGGCAAGGTCGTCGACTCCATCCACCACGTCGGCGACGACCTCTTCGAGTTCTCTCTCTAGCATCTGCGGCGCTGCGCGTCGCGGTTCATACGGACCGTTGTAATTCGTTACCACCGTCGCGAAACACGGTGAACGCATCGGGCCGTAACTCGCCCATACGTCGGCGGCATCGCCGAAAATGGGTACAACGGTCCGTATCAGGGCTGCGAGCGGAGTGAGAGCCGTTTTTTCGCCCACGTCGTTGCGGCGAGTGGTCACGAGTCCTGCGAACGGCCCGGGCCGGAAAAAGGTTGGTCAGTAGGCCTGTTCGATGCGGTCGTACTGGTCGTCCAAGAGCGAGACGTCGACGGCGCCGACGTTCTCCTCCATCTGGTCGACGGTGCGGGCGCCGAAGATGGGGATGCAGGTGAACTCCCGCTGGTCGATCAGCCACCGGAGCGCGACCTGTGCGGGGGAGGCGTCGACCTCCTCGGCGACCGACTCGACGGCCGCCAGCACCCGCCACTGCCGGTCGGAAAACTCCAGCTCCCAGTCCTGCAGGTCCGCGCGGGAGCCCTCGTCGGCGTCGCCCCCGGAGTACTTGCCGGTGAGGAACCCGCCGTCGAGCGGCGAGTACGGACACACTGCCAGGCCCTGGTCGGCGCACACGTCGAGGAACCGCTGGGGGCGCTCGGTGGCGCTGAACAGGGGCTGGGTGACCTCGAACCGCTCCAGGTTCTCGACGTCGCTCTGCCAGAGCCCCTTCGTGAGCTTCCAGGCGTCCTTCGAGGAGCCCTCGTGGGTCGCCGACGCCGCCAGGTAGTGGACCTTCCCCTCCGAGACGAGTTCGTCGAGCGTCCGGAGCGTCTCGCGAAGCGGCGTCTCGTCGTCGAAGCGGTGGATGTAGTAGACGTCGAGGTAGTCCGTGCCGAGTCGTTCGAGCGTCCCCTCGATCTCCGCCCGGATGTTCTTGCGCGAGAGGTTCCCGCCGAAGCGGCTCCGGGCGGCCCCGTGGACCTTCGAGGCGACGACGTAGTCCTCGCGGTCGCGGTCGGCGAGCCACTCGCCGATCCACTCCTCGCTGGTCCCGTTCGGGTCGCCGTAGACGTTCGCGGTGTCGATGAAGTTGCCGCCGTGCTCGTCGAAGGCGTCGAGCAGTTCGTGGGCCTGCGTTTTGTCGGTCTCGACGGTCCCGTCCGACTCCTTGGCGAAGCGCCAGGTGCCGAAACAGAGTTTCGAGACGTCGAGTCCGGTCGAGCCGAGTTTCGTGTACTCCATGGTCGGCGGTCGCACCGGGGCGATGAAACGATACTGGAGCCGGAAAGCGCGGGTGGGTTTCGACACTGAAGATCCGAACAGGCAGGCGGGCCTCGGCGCCAGGGCACCGACCGTGCGCGAGTGACAACCCGGGAAACCCGAACGCGCGAGCAAACGCGAGTGCGCCAGGGTCGACGTCTCTCACGTCGGCTCCCGGCGGTGGCGACCACCGCCACCCACACGCCTTAGTCGCTGGTCGCCGTGGCACCGGTATGCCAGACCGCCGGGCGTTCGACCTGTCCGTCCTCGAAGTGGTACGGCGGCGAGACTACGGAGACCGGCGATGAGCGGACAGACCGCTCGCGGGCGGTGGGGGTGGGGATGACCGGCGTCGCGGACGCCTACGGCGGCGAGATGCGCGACCTCGCCGAGCGCCTCGTCGCCGTCGAGACGACCGCCGGGGACGAGGCCCCCGCCCAGCGGTGGCTGCGTGAGCGCCTGGGCGACCTGGGATTCGAGACGCACACCTGGACGGCCGACCCCGAACGGCTGGCCGGCCACCCGTCGTTCCCGTCGGCCGCGCGACTGAGCGCCGACCCCGACGCGGGAGGGCTGGGCGTCGCCGACCGGTCCAGCGTCGCCGGCGTCGTGGAGTTCGGCGAGCCCGACGCGGGGCGGACGCTCGTGCTCAACGGGCACGTGGACGTGGTCCCCGCCGGGGAGGCGGGCTGGAGCGGCGACCCCTTCGAGCCGCGGTGGGAGGGGGACCGCCTCGTCGGCCGCGGCGCGGTCGACATGAAGAGCCAGCTCGCGGCCTGCGTGTTCGCCGCGCGCCGCCTGGCCGACCGCGTCAAAGCGGGGGAACTCGAACTCGACGGCCGGCTGGTCGTCGAGAGCGTCGCCGGCGAGGAGGACGGCGGCGTCGGCGCCGCGGCCGCGGCGCTCGCGAACCCGTACCCCTTCGAGCGCGACGCGGCCGTCGTCGCCGAACCCACGGACGGTCGCGTCGTGACCGCCACCGCGGGCTGTCTGATGGCCCGCATCGAAATCGAAGGGCGACCCGCCCACGCCGCCCGCAAGTGGCAGGGGGAGTCCGTGCTCCCGCACCTCGACCGGGTCCGCGCGGCCCTGGACCGCCTCGAGCGCAAGCGGGCCGAGCGGGTGACCCACCCGCTGTACGACCGCTTCGAGACCCCCTGGCCGGTCGTCGTCGGACGGGTCGACGCCGGGACCTGGGCGTCGAACGTCCCGGGGAAACTGACTGCGGACGTCCGGGTCGGCGTCGCGCCCGGCGAGACCATCGACGCCGTCGAACGGGAACTCCGCGACGCCCTCGCCGCGGCCGCCGCCGAGGACCCGTGGCTGGCCGAGCACCCGCCGACCGTCGAGCGCCTGGGCGTCCAGTTCGAATCCGCCGAGATCGACCCGGACGAACCGGTCGTCGGTGCCCTGCAGGGGGCGCTCCGGACAGCGGGCCGGTCCGAAAGCGCCATCGCGCCCGCCGGGGAGACCTACGGGAGCGACGCCCGCCACGACATCGCGGCGGGGCTCCCGACCGTGGTGTACGGGCCGGGCCGTATCGAGGCCGCGCACTTCCCGGACGAGTCGGTCCACTGGCCCGACGTCGAGGCCGCTGCCGCCGTGCTCACTGATACTGCCCGGCGGTTTCTCGCCGGCGACGGGGCGGAGTGAGACGGACCACTGTCACCGGTTCCCGGGGCTACTCCTCGGTCGTCGACTCCGCCTCGTCGTCCCCGGCGGGTTCGATGGCGACGGTCTCGATGCGGGCGCCGTCGACGGCCTCGACGGTCAGCCGGTAGCCGTCGACGGTGACGCTGTCGCCGACCTCGGCGGGGCGCCCGAGTCGGTCGAGGACGAGCCCGGCAGCCGTCCCGTAGGCACCGGTCTCGAAGTCCGTATCGAGTTCGTCGTTCAGCAGGGGGATGGTGACGGCGCCGTCGGCGACGTACTCGCCGTCGCCGCGGCGCTCGACCGAGGGTTCGAGCGCGACCTCGTCGAAGTCGTCGCGGAGCTGGCCGACGACCATCTCGACGGCGTCCTCGACGGTCACGACCCCCTCGAGTGCCCCCCACTCGTCGACGACCGCGGCCATCTGGCGCTGCTGGGCCTGGAACTCGGCCAGCAGGGCGTCCACCCTTGTCGTCTCGGGGACGACCGGCAGGTCCCGCAGCAGGTCGGCCGCCGTCGCGTCGTCGTCGCCGGACTCTGTGGCCCGCACCACGTCCTTGACGTCGACGAACCCGATGACCTGGTCGTCGTCAGCGTCGACGACTGGGTAGCGGGTGTGGCCGTACTCGACGACGACACCCCGGAGTTCGGACAGCGAGGCCCCGGGTTCGACGCTCACCACGTCCGGCCGCGGAACCATCACCTCGCGGGCGGTGACGTCGTCGAGGTCGAACACCCGCTCTATCATCTCGACCTCCGCGGCGTCGAGGTCGCCCGCTTCCCCCGCGCGCCCGAGGACGAGGCGGATCTCGTCCTCCGAGAGGCTCTCGTCGGTCTCGGAGGCCGGCGGGACGCCCAGCGCGGTGGTGACGGCGTTGGCGGTCCCGTTGAACACGACCAGCCCGGGCAAAAAGAGGTAGTAGAAGAACTTCATCGGCGGCGCGAGGAACAGGGCCATCCGCTCGGCCTCGGCGATGGCGACGGTCTTGGGCGCCAGTTCGCCGAACACGACGTGCAGGAACGTGACGACGCTGAAGCCGACGGCGACGGCGACGAGATGGGTCGTCTCCGGCGGGAGGACGGTCCCCAGGAGCGGTTCGAGCAGCGCCGCGACCGCCGGTTCGCCGATCCACCCCAGTCCCAGCGAGGCGATGGTGATCCCGAGTTGCGTCGCGGCGAGGTAGTCGTCGAGCGACCCCAGCGCGTCCTGGAGCGTCCCGGCGCCGCCCCTCCCATCCTCGACCATCCGGTCGACCGCGGTCGAGCGGACGCGCACGAAGGCGAACTCCGAGGCGACGAAGAAGCCGTTGAGCGCGACCAGCGCGAGTGCCCCGAGCAACCGCGCGGTCGAGGCGACCAGGTCTACCATGCGGGACCTCCGGGCCAGCAGTCGGAGTGGCGTTCGAGCATACGCCGGCTTGCACCCCCGCACATCTAACGCTGGTGGCCGCGGGCCCGGGAACGCCCCCTGACGAACCAGGGCCGGGCGGTCGTGCCGGTCAGTCGGGCCCGTCGACCCCGCTGTCGGAAAAGCGCGCGAGGAGCATCCGCGCCCACGCGTCGTTGGCCTCCTCGGTCCGACCGGCGACGTGGGGCGTGTGAACGACGTTGTCCCGCCCGACGAGCGGGTCCGTCGGCTCCAGCGGCTCCTCGTCGAAGACGTCGGCGGCGAGCGCGAGTTCGTCCGCGAGGACGCGCTCGCGGACCGCGTCGAAGTCGGTCACCCCCGCCCGCGTGACGAGGACGACCAGACACCCCTCGGGGAGCCGGGCGACGAGGTCGCGGTCGATCAGCCCCTCGGTCTCGTCGGTCAGCGGGACCAGCGGCGCGAATATCTCGGCGTCGTCGACGGCGTCTTCGAGGCGGTGGACCTGCCGGACGCCGGCGCGGTGGAAACAGGGCTCGTCGGCGTAGGGGTCGTAGGCGGCGACGTCCGCGCCGAGACCCTCCATGACGTCGAGGTAGCGGCTCCCGATGTTGCCGACGCCGACCGCCCGCAGGCGCGTCCCGTCGACGGTGCCGTGGGTCCAGAACGGCGTGTCCGCGGTCCCCTGGAAGCCGCCGTAGCCCGCCTCGGCCCGCTCGGCCCACCGGTCGCGGTCCCAGACCCCGGTTCCCTCGACGATGCCGCGGTGTTTGTCGGGGATCCGTCGCATCGCGGCGACAGTGATCCCCAGTGCGAGTTCCGCGACGGACTGGCTCCAGAACCCCTCCGACTCGTGGAAGTGGGTCGTCACGCCCGCCGCCTCGAGCGCCGCGTGGGCCTCGGCGTCGGGGCCGTACCCGCCGTCCATCACCGTCGCTTCCTCAAGGTTCGACAGCGCCGCGACGCAGTCGTCGGTGACGGGGACGCCGAGCGCGACCAGCTGTTCGACCCCGGCGGGGTCGTCGAGGACCGCCGAGACCGGGCGGTCGTCGTCGGGGTCGAGACGGACGTACTCGACGTCGCCGATCGCCCGCCAGCGCTCGACGAGCCGGTCGGGAACCTGCGGCCAGACGGATTCGAACGCCGTGTTCACCGCGACGCATCGGGTCATGACCCGATGGCACGGGGCCCAGAAGCAAAACGTCCCGGGGCCGGTGGCGAACGTTCGATCTATCGAACGATCACTCAAACCGGATACAACGGTTACTTATGCATTAATTTAGGTGTATAGACTCTATTGCGGTCATGTAAGGGGGACATACGTGATCGAATTAAAATCTATAACGCTGAAAGAGCTCGAGGGGACATGGCGAAACAACAGGCCGGGACGGAGGCGGGGTCGCCGGTGATCCCACACTGGTACAGTCCGGACAAAGAGCGGACGACGGTCGTCGACGGCGACGGGGTGTGGGTGACCGACGACGAGGGGCGGGAGCATCTCGATTTCGTCTCGCAGCTGTACTGCGTGAACGCGGGGCACGGCAACGAGGCGATAGTCGAGGCGATGACCGACCAGTTACAGGGAGTCCAGTACGTCCCGCCGTCGAGCGACGTCAGCGTTCGCGCCCGACTCGCCGAGCGCCTCGCCGACGTGGCGCCCGAGTCGCTGACCGGCGTGTTCTTCTCGACCTCGGGGAGCGAGGCCAACGAGTCGGCGGCGCAACTCGCCAGGGAGTACACCGGCGGCCGGAAGATCCTCACCCGGTAGCGCTCTTATCAGGGGTCGACCTACGGCGCGGCGAGTCTCACGGGCTCGCCCGAGGAGTTGGCCGAACGCGCCGCCGACCACCTGGAGTTCGTCATCAAAAACGAGGGGCCGGACTCGGTCGCGGCAGTGCTGACCGAACCCATCGGCGGCGCGAGCGGCGCGTTCACCGCGCCGCCGGGCTACTTCGAGCGCGTCCGGGAGATCTGTGACAGACACGACGTCCTCCTCGTCTCCGACGAGGTGATCACCGGGTTCGGTCGCTGTGGCGACTGGTTCGGCGTCCAGACCGAGGGGGTCGAACCCGACATGCTCACGTTCGCGAAGGGCGTGACCAGCGCCTACGCGCCGCTGGCTGGCGTTATCGCGAGCGAGGAGGTCCGCTCGTTCGTCGAGAGGGAGGGCTACTCGCTGGGGCAGACCTTCGCCGGGCACCCGGTCTCCTGTGCCGCCGGCGTCGCCGCCGTCTCGGAGTACGAGGACGGCCTCATCGAGAACGTCCGCGACCTCGAGCCGGTCTTCGCCGGGCGCCTCGCGGACCTCGAAGCCGACCACGAGGTCGTCGGCGACGTCCGCGGACGCGGGTTCCTCTGGGCGGTCGAGTTCACCGACCCCGCGACCGGCGACCCCTTCGTCGAGATGCCCGTCGGCGAGGACGAGGACAACCCGGTCGACGACGTGGTGAAAAGCGCGAAGCGACGCGGGCTCATGGTCTCCGGGGGTCGCCCCGCCCACCACGTCGTCATCGCGCCGCCGCTGGTGGCGAACGAGTCGGACGTCCACGAGGCGATGGACCGACTCGACGCGGCGATCACCGACGTCTTCGCGTGAGTGACGCCGCTCGTCCGACCGCCTCCGTGAGCGAGGGCTGACGGCGCGTCGCCGGGTCGTCGCCGGACCGCGAAGACCGCCCCCGGACGAACCACCCGACCGCGGTGAGGCTCACTCCCCGGCGTTCTCGTCGTCCTCGTACGCCGCCTCGTAGCGTTCGAGGGCCATCTCGTAGCCCTCCCCGGCGAGGTCGTAGGTCTCCCGCAGGTCCCGGACGGGCGTCTCGGTGGCGTCGACGCGGAGGTCGTTGTAGTACGGTTCCATCTCGCGGTCCTCGGTCGTCCGGACCAGAAGCGCCGCGCTCTGGACGTGTAACTCCTCGCGCTTGTCGCCGCCCTCGGCGTGCCCGGCGGCTAATGCCGTGATCAGCCGCTCGGCCAGCGGCGTCCCGGCGTTGCCCGCAGCCTCGCCCTCCAGCGGGGGCGCGGTCTCCTCGTAGGCCTCGACGACCGCTGCCACAACCTCGGGACCGGTCAGGAGGTTGCCGGCGACGGTGAAGTGCTCGCCGACGGTGTGGCCGAACCAGGGGCGACAGTCCTCGCCGGAGAAGGCGAACTCCCCGTCGCTCCCGACCCCGTGGAGCTGGCGGTCCGAGCGTCCCTCGTCGGCGTTGAGCAGGGCCTCCAGCGCGTCCTCGACCGCCAGCCCGTCGTCGAGGTACTCGATCCCTTTCCGGCCGAGGTCGACGTTGACGAGGCTCTGGGTGGCGACGGCGCCCGACTCGCTGGCGAAGGGACACAGCGTCCCCACGCCCGCCAGGCGCGTCGTCACCGCGACCCCGTAGCGGGTCTGTTCCTCGCCCTCTTCGTCGACGTACGGTTCCCGCACACAGATGCTGAACGTCATGTGCGACCCTGGGGACTCGGACACCGTATGTCTGTCCCGCGCGGACGGACCGGACTCCCCTGTAGTGAGTGTCCGACCCTGGAACCCCCGCGGGGCGCTGCTCCGCCCGTTCGCTCGCGAGGCCGGAAACATCCGACACAAAGACAATGTCTGACGTAAACTACAAGCCCTCGGCGCACGGGAACGTGCGTATGGGACTGATGAGCAAGATCATCCCCGACTCCGGGGGGACCCGTCAGAAGGAGGACTACGTCGAGATCGACAGCGACGCCGTCGACACCGCGACGACGGCCCACACCGAGGTCCGGATCGCCAAGATCAGCGACAAACAGGACGTCATCGATATCAAAGACGCCGTCTACGACGGTGCGGTCGTGATCGCCGATATCACCCGTCACACAACCCAGGACCGGACGATGGAACACATCACGGACGAGCTCAAGCAGGTCGCCAACGAGGTCGGCGGCGACATCGCCCAGAAGGGCGACGACCAGCTCATCATCACGCCCCACGGCGTGGCGATAAACCGCGACCCGCTCGGTCAGTAGGGTCCCGCGACGAGTCCGCTCCTCACCGGGCAGAGTCCGTTCTCGCCCGTCTGTTATTCGAGCGACCCTTCCCGGTATCCGGGGCACGCTGTGAGAGAGCGCGAAGATACCGTGGTCCCGGGCTCGGAGGCGGCGCTCGTCACCAGAAAGCACTTACCGCCGGTCGCGAACGGCCAAGGTGGCCGCCTCGGGGTACGGCGGCCCGTGACAGGGACTGTGGCGTGGTCCTACCCATGACCACAGTGCCGTTCGCCCCGAATACTTGTCTACGTCGCCTCCGGGCGACCTGTATGCGAATCTATGGCACGGACGTATTTATCCTTCACGCGGTAGTGGCGGCTTTGCGGACTGGAGACGAGGCAGCGAGAGCGGCGTCGCGAGTTCAGACTTCGTCGGCTTCGTCGGGGCTGTCCTCGACGTCGCGTTTCATCGAGTCGCGCCGGGACTTGGCGTTGCGCCCGGTGGCCTCGAGCAGAAAATCGTTTTTCGCGTCGACGGCGTCGGCCGCCGCGTCGGCGTTGCCCTCGGCGATGACCTCCTCGGCGGGTCGTTCCTCGAACTCGACGACGAGTTTGTCCTTCTTGCCGCTGTAGGAGACAGCCCCGACGGTGATCCGCTCGAACACCGGATTGTCGGGGTCGCCGACGACGTACAGGTCGCTCCCCTTGTACTCCTCGGTGCCGGTGATCGTCCCGAAGTAGTCCTCGACCGTCGTCTCCATGTCGTCGATGCGTTCCTCGAGGTATTCCCCCCGGCGCATCTTGTACTCCCGCATGGGCGGGCATTTGCGAGGCCCCTCCTTACCTCTTTCGAGGGGACAGCGACGCGAACCTCGGCGGGACCGGTAGCGGCCATCACTCGGTGTCTTCGTGCTGGACAAGCGTACCGCGGTGACACCCGGGGCAGAAATCCCCCGCCCGCAGGGACGAGGACTCGACCTCGGTGGTAAAGCCACACTCCGAGCACCTGTACATCCCCTCGGGGACGGTGGTCGTCGGCGAGGCGCTGGGTTCGAGCGGCGGGCCCTCCTCGGGGTCGGGAGCGTCACGGGTGGTCTCCTCGGGCCACTCGTCGATGACCGGGTCGGCCGACGCGTCGTCCTCCTCGGGCCAGTCGGGCGCGTCGTCCCCATCGGCGGCCGTCGACTCGGGCGACTCACGGGCCCGGGTCGACTCGCCGCCGCCCGCGACCGACTCGCCGGCGTCCGTCTCGGGCCACTCGCCCGGGTCGCGCTCGTCGCCGGTGTCCCCGTCGATGATGACCGCGTCGTCGGTCTCGCCGTCGCCCGCGTCCGCCGGCCCGGCCTCGCCCGCCTCCGCGTCCGGGACCGGCGTCGACTCGGGCGACTCCCGGGTCCGGGATTGTGCGTCGGTTTCGGAGTCGTCCGCGCCGGAACCGCTGTCGAGGATCTCGGCGTCGTCCCCCTCGATGGCGTTCCCCGTGCCGGGTTCGCCCCCCGGGTCGCCGGTGCTCGCGGCGACCCCGGACTCCTCGCTCCCCCCGGCGGCGTCGCCCGACTCGACGACTGCCGCATCGTCTTCGGCGGCGTCAGCATCGGACGTCCCGTCGTCGGGCGTCCCCGCGGCCGCGTCGCCGGTCCCGGCGTCGACGTCCGCGGGCGTCTCCATCGTCGTGACTTCCTTGTTCTCGGAGACGACGCGCGTCTCGCCACACCGCGAGCAGGTCTCCAGTTCCGTGATGGTGGTCACGACCTCGGAGCCGTCCTCCTCGCGGTCGCGTTCCACGGCCGTCTCGTCGAAACGGTGGCCGAGGATCGAACACTTGAGACTCATTGGCATATGCTCCCCGCCTGCGCCTCATAAGCGTACTGCTTGTCGGAGTCGCGGTCGGCGGGCGGGGGGTCCCGGACAGGGTCGCCAGACGCCGCGACGACTCCGGAGTCTCCGAGGGATAGACACAAGACCCACCGGGTCGAACGACCGGCTATGCGGGCGAAGTCGGAGTATCGGGACCGCGACGACACGGAGGTGGCGGTGCTGGACGCGCTGGCCGACCGCCGCGAGGAGGGGATGACCGTCTTCGAACTCCGGTCGCGGGTCGAGGTCGATATCGACACGCTGGAGGGGGCGCTGGGCGAGCTGAAAGACGACGGACTCATCGAGGTGACCGACGAGGGCGAGCGAACCGTGATCGTCCCCGAGGACGGCGTCGTCGGCCCGGTCGACCCGAACGACGAGGAGTCGGTCGTCGACTGGGTCCGCGACCGGCTGGGGTTCTGACCCGCGACCGAGCACCGGCAACGGCGACCGCTCGAACGGCCCACATGGAGCGTGGTCCCGGACGGACGCGACGTTTATTGACTCGTCCGTCGATGAGACTCACATGGACGAGCCGCGACCGGTCGAGACCCGTGACCCCGACGAGGCGTTCGCGGCGCTGGCCGACGACACCCGCGTCGACATCCTGCGCGCCCTCTGGAGCGACGAGGACCAGCGGGCGACGTTCTCCGAGCTGCGCGAGGCGGTCGGGATGCGCGACTCCGGGCAGTTCAATTACCACCTCGACAAGCTCGTCGGCCGGTTCGTCCGCAAGACCGACGACGGCTACGAGCTCACGCTCGCGGGACTGTACGTCAACGGCGCCATCGAGGCGGGTGCCATCTCATACGGACCGTTGTACCCATTTTCGGCGATGCCGCCGACGTATGGGCGAGTTACGGCCCGATGCGTTCACCGTGGTTCGCGACGGCGGTAACGAAGTACAACGGTCCGTATCAGTCGTCAGCGGGCGTCGCCGCGCAGTTGTTCGGCCCGAGTTCGAGTTCGAACGCCGCTGCGGCGTCGACGGTCTCGCGCCCGAGATTGACCGCGATGACCCGCTCGAAGTTCGCGGGTCGCGGCGGCATGTCCCCGGTCACGTACGTGACGAACTCGTCGGCGTCCATGTCGAAGGCGCGCAGTTCGCGCATCTCGCCCAGTGGCGCGGTGACGGCACCGGACTCGTCCGGGCGAGCACCCTCGGCGTGGTGGCCGGGCGCGACGAGCGTCTCGTCGGAAAACCGGGCGAACCGGTCGGTCAGCGTCCGGTGGAGCTGTCGCGCCAGTTCGCGCGCGCCCTCGTCGCCCCGTTCGAGGTCGGGCCGCGCGACGCCCCCGACGAAGAGGCTGTCGCCCGTCAGGAGGACGGGCGCGTCGACACCGGGATCGACCTCGCCGGTGGAACCGCCCGCGGCGAAGGCCGCCATCCCCGTCGTGTGCCCGGGCGCGTGGACCGCCGTCAGCATCGCGTCGCCGACAGCGAGTTCGTCGCCGTCCGCGACCGTCTCCACGTCGTAGGTCACGCCCCGGGCGACCGCCTCGGCGGGCATCACGGCGTCGGCGCCGGTCGCCGCGGCCAGTTCGCGCAGGCCGCTGACGTGGTCGGCGTGGACGTGTGTGTCGACGACGGTCTCGACGGTCGCGCCGCGCTCGCGGGCGTCTGCGACGTACCGGTCGGTGAAGGCCCGCAGCGGGTCGACGACCGCCGCCGAGGCCCCCGAGACGACCAGATAGCCCAGACAGCCGCTGGCCGGCCGGCGGTACTGGACCACGGTCGGCGCGTCGCTGGCACCGCCGGGGACCGGGAGTTCGGTGGCTGTCAGGAGCCGTGCCCACGCCTCCATTCCCCCCTTTAGGTTGCGCGCGTCGTGCCCCCTCGCGGCGAGTTCGGCGGCGGCCTCGCGGCTGGCCTCACCGCGAGCACAGACCGCGACGATAGGTCCCTCGCCCTCGATATCGGCGACGAACTCGTCGACCGCGTCGGTCACCGTGGCCTGGATGAACTTCGCGTTCGAGCGCTGGGTGACCGTCACCGCCGGTCCCGCGAGACGCCAGCGGTCGACCTCGTCGCGGTTCCGCAGGTCGAGCACCCGGACCGGGTCACCCCGGTCGATGCGTTCCTGGAGCGCCGCGGGCGAAATACTGGGGGCGTCCTCGCTCATGACTCGCCGTACGGCCGCGGACCGAATAAGCGGCGCGGCCCGCCCGACGGATCCGGACGGTCCACCGAGTCACCCCTCGTCGGCCTCGCGGAGCGCATCGACTGCGTCGGTCCCGACGTGGACCTCCCGGCGGCCGACCTCGTTTTCCGTGATGAGCACGCCCGTCGCGAAATCGGGCGTGCCGTCCGCGCCGTAGATCCCCTCGGGGTTCTCGCCGATGCGCATCGACTCCCGGAGCGTGAGCATCGCCTCGCGGCGTTCTGTCTCGGCGAGATCCAGCAGTTCGACTGCCTCGGGGCGGCCCGCCAGCAGGTCGAGAACCCGCTCGACGTGCTCCGTGGTCGCGCCGGAGTTGTAGATGTACGACCGGACCCGCATACCCAGAGGTCCGGCCGGACGGGGTTCTACCTGTCGACTCGGCACCGCGAGCGACCGGTCTCGGCCCGCTGGACGCCGAACGGGCCGCTCTCGTCGGTCACGTCCGCTGGGCCCGCAGCGCTATCCCGCCGCGGTAAATCCCATTTCGCGATAGCAAACCGGGACGGGGCTGGCCGGCACGGGAACGACCGGACGCCCGTGTCCCCGCGACGCCGGACGCTCCCGGGTGCGTTGTTCGAACGACTCGACAGTCGCGAAACGCGAGCCGCTGTCGCGACAGCCCGAACCAACCCGTTTCGAGTTAAAATATAAAATATATATGTATTATAGTAATTTGAGGTTGTTATGGTCACATCTGGGTCGAGTCGTGACTCTCGACCGGGCACCTCGTCGTTTGCAGGAAGTGAAACGCGGGGCCGGTGACCGACGGAAATCGATTCACCGGTCGCGGGAGAGTATTCGCTTTGCAGGGCTGAGAACCGGGATCGAGCGACTACGCCCACGCAGTCCGGTCCCGAGCGCGTCGAATCGGACGAAGTCGTCGTTTACTACCGAAAACCCTCGTTGTTGTCGGACAACGCGACGATTCGCCCGGCCACGTAACGAATTACCGGCCGGTCGCCTGTGGCGACGACGACTATCCGCCCTACCGATACATAATTATAAAGTTAGAAACTTATTCTTCTATTTAATTTGTTGTTTTTATTTCACTCGACCGGAGTGAGCGCAGTCCGGGATCGTCGTCCCATCCGAACCGACCGCGCCGTCGGGTACGGTAGCGATTATCCGGCGCCAGTGCTGGTGAATACCAGCAGGGGCCCAGAGCAACGACAGAATCACTCCCGCTCTCGGACGTCGAACGCGACGCCGACTTCCAGACGCCGCGGTCGACGCCTGATAGCGATTTACCGGTACGCGCCGGCACCGGTACCGGCGCAAACCGGAAATAATCTACAATAATCAGTATGAAACGGAGCCACCCCCCTGTTCGCGACCGACACGCAGTCGCCGGGCGCGAACCGCTGTCGTGCCCCGACCCGGGGGACGGTCTCGTCCTCGATGTCGTCGCTGTCCGGATAGACAGTGTCGAGCGAACCGACCTGTTCGAAGACCGCGACTTCGGCGTCAGCGTGGGCCCTCGCCGTCGCGGCCCCGCGAGACGTTCTCCCGCCGGATACCGAGCGTCGCGGCCTCGCCGGCCTCGACGGCCGCGTCGGTGGATAACGCGCCCGTCGTCACCGACCCGTCCACGACCGGACACTCGAAGAAGTCCATCGCGGAACTGCCGCTGAAGCCGGCGGAACCTCGCGGTTCTCGAGAGGGTTGCAGTAGAGTTATGTGGTGGCATCCGCAACCGAGGTTATCATGGAGCCTTCACAGTACTCCGTCGGGGTCGACGCCGTCGAGATCGACGACGACTTCTGGTCGCCGTGGGTCGCCCGGAACCGCGAGGTCACCGTCGAGTACCAGTACGAGCAACTCGAATCGTCGGGCGCCCTGGAGAACTTCCGGCGGGCCGCCGAGGGGGAGACCGGCGGGTTCGGCGGGATGTGGTTCCAGGACAGTGACGCCTACAAGTGGCTGGAGGCGGCGAGTTACGAACTCGCGAAAGACGACGACCCCGACCTGCGCGACCGGGTCGACGAGGTGATAGACCTCGTCGCCGCGGCACAGGAAGCGGACGGCTACATCAACACCTACTTTCAGCTCGTCGAACCCGAGGGGAAGTGGACCAACCTCCACCTGATGCACGAGCTGTACTGCGGCGGGCACCTGATCGAGGCCGGGGTCGCCCACTACGAGGCGACCGGCGAGGAGTCGTTGCTCGACGTCGCGAGAGGGTTCGCCGACCACGTCGACGACGTCTTCGGCGACGAGATCGACGGCGTCCCGGGCCACGAGGAGATCGAACTCGCGTTAATCAAGCTCTACCGGGTGACCGGCGAGGAGCGCTATCTCGACCGCGCGCGGTACTTCGTCGACCTGCGAGGCCACGACGACCGCCTCGCCTGGGAGTACGAGCACCTGCCGGAGATCGCCGGCCACGCGTACGGCGAACTCCCGCAGGGCCGCGGCGACGAGATCATGGACGCCGGGGCCAACCTCTTCGGCGAGGACGGCGGGTACGACGGGAGTTACGCACAGGCCCACGAACCGGTCAGAGGCCAGCGGACGGTCGAGGGCCACTCGGTGCGGGCGATGTACCTCTACGCCGCGGTGGCGGACCTGGTCGCCGAGACCGGCGACGAGGAGTTGCGGGCGGCCATGGACCGCCTCTGGGAGAACATGACCACGAAGCGGCTCTACGTCACCGGCGGGATCGGGCCGGAACACGAACACGAGGGCTTTACCGAGGATTACGACCTGCCGAACGAGACGGCCTACGCCGAGACCTGCGCCGCCATCGGGAGTATCTTCTGGAACCAGCGCCTCTTCGAGCTCGAACCCGACGCCAGGTACGCCGACCTGATCGAGCGGACGCTGTACAATGGCTTCCTGGCGGGGGTCGGCCTCGACGGCCAACACTTCTTCTACGTCAACCCGCTCGCGAGTTCGGGCGACCACCACCGCAAGGGCTGGTTCACGTGCGCGTGCTGCCCGCCCAACGCGGCGCGCCTGTTCGCCTCGCTGGGCCAGTATCTCTACTCGACGGCCGGCGGCGAACTCTACGTCAACCAGTACGTCGGCAGCACCCTCGAGACGACCGTCGACGGGACAGACGTGACCGTCGAGCAGTCCAGTACCCTCCCCTGGGGCGGGACGGTGACACTCGACATCGACGCGGCCGGGAGCGTCCCTGTCAACGTCCGGATCCCCGCGTGGTGTTCGGACGCGACCGTCACGGTCGACGGCGAGGACGTCTCGACCGACGAGGCCGGCTACGTCCGACTCGAACGAGCGTGGGACGACACGCGGGTCGAAGTCACGCTCGAACAGCGACCGCAACTCACGGCCGCACACCCCGCCGTCGAGAGCGACGCGGGCCGGGTCGCCGTCGAACGGGGGCCGCTGGTTTACTGCGCCGAGGCCGTCGACAACGACCGCCCGCTGTTCCAGTACGCCGTGGGGACCGACGCCGCAGTGAGCGCCACCCGCGACCCCGACCTGCTGAACGGGGTGACTGCGCTGTCGGTCGACGCCACCGTCACCGCGCTCGACGGCTGGGAGGAGAAACTCTACCGGCCGGCCGGGGAGACCGACACTACCGGGGCCGAACTCGAACTGGTCCCCTACTACGGCTGGGACAACCGCGAGCCCGGCGCGATGCAGGTCTGGCACCGCTGGAACCGGGAGTGACCGTCTAACAGAGTTCCCTCACGTTACCGGAGAGAATTCTCCGACAATACCGGACGAGACGGGTACGGAATCGTCGAACTCCCCGCCTGCGTGCCCAGGTGGACGGACGTCCGGGAGCGGTCGAACGAGGTCTTCCGATATTATCGGACCGATATGGCGGTTCTCCACGGACGCTACCCGGAGATGTGTAAGGCCGTCGAACAGGACGTTTCCGATAACGTCGGACACGTTCTCCGCGAGGGGGCACGCAGGCTGACTTTGCCTTCGCCAGTCGTACCGTGTCGGCGGGATCACGGTCGTCGACGACGCGCAGTCCGGGAGACACAGACGCTTTTCCCCTACTGCCCGGTACCGTCGAACCGAGGGGGTGGCTCCGCCGGCACTCCGCGTACACATCGAGAGGCTGACCGGTTACGTTGACCAGACCCGGGAGGACCTGGCAGATGATGCCTGGCCCGGGGATGAGCGGAACGGCGGGGAGCGGGAGCCACACCACGCAGACGGACCTGTGCCGCTGCCGTGCTTGCTGGACGACGAAACGCTGCTGGTTCAGGTCGAACCAGGACCGGGCGACTGTCTACCCGGCCGACCCGTGCGACCCGTGGCCCCACTCTGTCATCTGCGAGGTCCCGTGCCAGCGCTACGGAGCCCGGTGATAGCGGTTTACCGCTGTGCCCCGTGCGTGACGCGTGTCGACGGACGACGCGCCGCCGGTCCAGTTGTTCGAACTGAGCGACCGGACGAGACAGAACCGATGCGTACAGCGCGGGCCGCCGAAAAGTGGACACTCTGGCCCGTGAGACGCCCGTCCTCGCGTCCAGTCAGGATATCGATTACACAGATAACACTGTAATCTATTTCGGAGTCGGTCGCCGTCTGCCGACGCGTCCGCTCCCGGGACCGGCGACGCCTTTCTAACTCGCGATATAATATTCAAATATATTAGTGTACTCTGAAACAACCGGAAGACTGACTTGAGAGAGCGCTCTGCTATATGTCGGACGCAGGGGCGTGGACGAGTTCGTCGATGTTCGGGGACGTGACGTCTCGAGGGGCCCCGAGACGTCACCGAACGGTAGCGTCACTCGCGTCCGACAGTGTAGTCGGTCGAGCAGGCTGTCACCGACCCGTCGATATCCACTCATACGGACCGTTGTATCCATTTTCGGCGATGCCGCCGACGTATGGGCGAGTTACGGCCCGGTGCGTTCACCGTGGTTCGCGACGGCGGTAACGAATTACAACGGTCCGTATCAGACACGAATAGTTCAACACGCTCGTTGCTGATACTGTCGGACACAAGTACGTGAACACGCTCGTCGGGAACACGCCAGCGAAACGCCCGTTCCCGGTCGAACGAGCCACCGAGGGCGGCCTCACGTGTGTCCGACAGTATGATTCGGGATCGATACGGTTTCTCCCCACCGGACTGACGACGAGACTGTTACTCAGTTCGTGTCCGAGTGGATAGTTACATCGACGCCGTCGAACGACATCCGACGCGACCGCCGGGAAGAGGTGTGGTTGCCGGACTTCCGGGCGGTGATTCGAGGCAACGAGTGCACCCCATCTGGCGGTCGGTCGCGTGACTGGCGTATCCGTACCACGCTATCCCAATAAATATAATATTTATAGTATAAATAAATATTTTATATTAATTGGAAACAGTCGAGAAGATTACTCTCGGGTGACAGTGAGGGGACACTGGCCACCGAGACCGGTGGGCGGCCCCGACCGGGTGGTGAATGTGTCGGACCCGGAGGATCGGAGCATGAACGAGTCCGCCGCCCGAGCGGGCGAGAGATGGTCCACCCCCCGGGTGATGCCCACATACATAAGCGGCGCGCACACGAAACGGCGGGTATGGACGCCGAGGACTTCCTCGAGACGGTCAGGGACGCCCGCGCGACCGAACTCCACCGGCTCGGCTCGGACAAGTACCTCATCGCGGCGACCAGCGCCGACCTCGCCGACGGTCCCGTCCTCGCGTCGGTCGCACGGACGGCCACGAGCGGCGTCGAACGGTTCGAGTCGTGGGCCGACCACGAAAGCGGCGCGGCGGCCGAGACGTTCGCCGCCGCGGCCGACACCGAGCGCGACCACCGCCGGCGACTGGCCGAGCGGCTCGCCGACGCCGATGCGGCGGTCCCCGACGACCCCGGAGACGACGCCGTCCACGCGGCGCTCGCCGAGGCGGCGACGACCGCCGAGCGGGCGGGCGCGCTCGTCGGCCGCGGACTCGTCGCCGACCGGACCCGCCTGCAGGTGGTCAACTTCTTCGTCAACGAGGGCGACTCTCCGGGAGCGGACTTCGTGCGGGAGTTACGGAGCGACGCGAACGACCAGGTCGAGGCCGGGGCCGACCTGCTGGAGGCGGTCTGTGACGACGAGGACGACTGGACCGTCGCACGGGACAGCGTTGGACGCGTGGTCGCGGCCGCCTACGACGAGTACGCGAGCGCGCTCGAAGCGATGGGCGTCGACCCCAAGCCCGTCTGCTGAGCGCTCTGCACGGCGAGGGGGGCG
>JAZKRZ010000037.1:0-21380 GCA_036626395.1 Haloarculaceae archaeon | reverse complement strand
TCCCGGTCGAACGAGCCACCGACGGTGGCCTCACGTGTGTCCGACAGTATCAGCCGTGGTCGCCAAGCCAGTTCTCGATGGCGTCGGCTTCCGGACCACGCCGGTGGATCTCTCCAGTAGAGACGTCCACGACGGTACTCCCGCGGCCGCCGGGCGTCTCGCCGGCGTCCACGACGGCCGCGACACCAGCCAGAATCTCGTCGCTCACCGCCTCGACGCGGCAGACGCTCCCGGTGCCGCTCAGGTTGGCGCTGGTGGCCGTCACCGGCACCCCGGTCCGCTCGTACAGCTCGAGCGCGACGTCGTAATCGGGCACGCGAACGCCGACCCGGTCGCGCCCCGCAGTGAGGACGTCGGGGATCGAGTCGCCGCGTTCGACGACGACCGTCACCGGCCCGGGGAGGAACTCGCGCATGAACGCCACCTCTCTCTCGGTGGGGCGGGTGTACTCGCGGGCCGTCTCGACGTCGGGCACGCCAAGCGAGACCGGCTTCTCACGGGACCGCCCCTTCAGGTCGAACACGCGCTCGACCGCGTCCGGGTCCGTGGCGTCCGCGCCCAGTCCGTAGACCGTCTCCGTCGGATACACCACGAGGTCGCCCGCTCGGAGTGCCCGCGCTGCCGCCTCGACGTCGGTCATCGATCCCCCGTGGGTCGCTCGGCGAAAAAAGCGTGACGTGATCCCGCCGGTGGCGCCCTCAGCCGTGGTGGAGTCGCCGTCCGCCGGAAGCCCTCGCTTCGCTCGCCGCGAGCGGCGCTCGCCCTTTCAATCCATCAAGCGAGCAAGCTCCCTTGAGCCCTGCCTCACTTCGCTCAGCAGGACAGCCGACTGCGTTACTCGGTCGCTGCGCTCCCTGCGTTCCTCGTCCCTCGCGCTTCCGTCTCGCGGCCGCCGCGTTGTTCCGGCACGCGAGACGGCGCGCGCCACGACTGTCGTCGGTCCCCGCCTATTCCGCGGCGTCTATGGCGTCTTCGAGCGTGAACTCGCCCTCGTAGAGAGCGGTACCGACGACGACGGCGCTGGCGCCGGCCTGCTTGAGCGCGCGGACGTCGTCGAGCGTGGCGACGCCGCCGCTGGCGACGACGGGGACGTCCACGCTCTCGACCAGTCGCTCGACGCCGTCGGTCCGGACGCCGGCGAGTTGGCCCTCGACGTCGACGTCAGTGTAGAGGATACCCGCAGCGCCCGACTCGGCGTAGCGGCCGGCGGCCTCGGCGGGGTCGAGTCCCGTGCCCTCGGTCCAGCCGGAGACGACCACCTCGCCGTCTCTCGCGTCGAGGCTGACCAGGACAGTCCCGGGGTACTCGTCGCCGATCGCGGCGACGATGTGGGGGTTCTCGACGGCGGCAGTGCCGAGGATGACGCGGTCGACGCCGGCCTCCAGGAGCGCGGTGGCGTCGTCGACAGTGCGGATGCCGCCGCCCAGTTGCACGTCGACGTCGACGCTGTCGACGACGGCGGCGATAGCGTCGGCGTTCGCGCGCTCGCCCTTGAAGGCGCCGTCGAGGTCGACGAGGTGGAGCGTGCGGGCGCCGGCCGCTACCCACCGCCGGGCGGCCTCGACGGGGTCGCCGTACGTTTTACCCGTGTCGCGCTCGCCGCCGACCAGCTGGACGACCTGCCCGTCCTGGACGTCGACGGCGGGCACGACTTCGAACTCGGGGAACATACCCGGCGATGTGCGACCGCCGGCGGAAAGCCTGTCGGTCGACGTAGACGCGCCGGACGACCCGGGGCACCGTCGGTCGGCGGTCCGACCGCGAGCAGTCCCGATACGCTTTACTCGGCTGTCGTCAACATCCGGATATGGTCGGGGTGCTGTTCCTCGTGGGCGTCGCCGTCGCGGTGTTCGTCGGGTTCAACATCGGGGGCTCCTCGACGGGCGTCGCGTTCGGTCCCGCGGTCGGGAGCGATACCGTCTCGAAGGTCGTCGCCGCGGCACTGATGACCGTCTTCGCCTTGCTGGGCGGGTGGACGGTCGGGCGCGAGGTGGTCCAGACGCTCGGGAGCGACCTCGTCACCACCACCTTCACCATCGAGATCAGCATCGGCGTCCTGTTTTTCATCGGGCTCGCCCTCTTTCTCTCGAACGTCGCCGGCGTCCCCGCCTCGACGTCGATGACAGCCGTCGGCGCGATGGCGGGACTCGGACTCGCCCGCGGGACGCTCGACTGGGCGGAAATCGGCCAGATCGTCGTCTGGTGGCTCGTCTCGCCGGTGCTGGCCTTCTGGGTCAGCGCCGTCGTCGGCCGCTACTACTACCCGCGGCTCGTCGAGTGGTTCGCCGTCACCCGAACTGAAGGATCGCTGCTCGTCCTCGACCGTTCGGGGGCGGTGCCCCGACCCGAACTCGGTCCCAACACCACCCGCCGCGAGTTCGTCGGCACCGTACTGGTCGTGGGGATCGGCTGTTACATGGCGTTCTCGGCGGGGGCGTCGAACGTCGCAAACGCCGTCGCGCCGCTGGTCGGCAGCGACTCGCTGGGGATGAACCGGGCCATCCTGCTGGGCGGGGGCGCCATCGGCCTCGGTGCCTTCACCATCGCCCGCCGGACGATGGACACGGTGGGCAACGACCTCACCGACCTGCCGCTGCTCGCGGCGCTGGTGGTCGCGACCGTCAGCTCGACTATCGTCACGGGGCTGTCGGCGCTCGGGGTGCCGGCGAGTTTCGTCATCATCGCGACGATGAGCATCGTCGGCCTCGGGTGGGGACGGGCGACCCGGACGGTCACTATCGCAGAGGCCCGCCAGGGCGAAAGCGAGGTCCCCGGCGTCGCGGCCGGCGGCCTGGCCGCCGAGGCGGCGGACGCGCCCACGGTCGGCGGCGACGGCGGGACGCCCGACGACGCGGATGTGCCGCCGATCGGCGACGAGGCCCGCGAGGAACTCCCGGACGCCGAGGACCTGTTCGAACCCGGGACGACCGCCCGGGTGATCTTCCTCCAGAACGTCGTCCCCGGGGTCGCGACTGTCGCCTCGTTCGTGCTCTTCCGGTTCGTCCCCGTCTGACTCGACGACCAGCCACTCGTCGCGAGTGCGTCCGGTCGGTACCGCCCCGCGTCCCGCCGTCCGCTGTACGTGTATCGCGTTTCGCTCCGGCATCTGTGACGATCTATCACTGCAGTCCCGGTCGCCGTGGTCGAAACAGCAAGGTCTAACAGTCAGGGGGGCTAAATCTGCGAGTGATGCCTACCGTAGAGTACCTGAACTACGAAGTGCTGGACGACCACGGCTGGGACATGTACGACGAATCGACGTTCGACGAGGCGGCCGACGCCGGCCTCGACGACGAGGACTACGGCAGCCTCGAAGTCAACCAGGGCGAGTACATCCTCGAGGCCGCCGAGGCCCAGGGCTACGACTGGCCGTTCTCGTGTCGCGCCGGCGCCTGTGCGAACTGCGCCGCCATCATCGTCGAGGGCGAGATCGACATGGACATGCAGCAGATCCTCTCCGACGAGGAGGTCGAAGAGAAGAACGTCCGCCTGACCTGCATCGGCAGCCCCGCCGAGGACACGGTTCGTATCGTCTACAACGCCAAGCACCTCGACTACCTGCAGAACCGCGTCATCTAGTCATCGGTGTGACACCTGCGTCGAACGAACGCACCGTCTTCCGGGGTTGCGCCGTCAGCGACTCCGGATACTTTCCGTGAACAGGCGCTCTAATGTCTATTCCCGCCTGCGTTCGGACTGCAAGAGAACCGCACGTCGCGTGGGCGGCGAACGGCGCGTCCGCCGCGTCACAGCCAGTTCTCGCTGACGTATTCGAGGATGACGTCGGACTGATCGAGGTACTGTGACATCTCGTGAACCGCGTCCCCTACCTCGCGCGTCGACAGCGTCTGGTCCCGCTGAAAGAGGACGCCCGCCGTGTCCTCGACGTCTATACGGGATCGTCGCCGGTCTCGTCTTCGTCGTCGTCGTGCCGCTGACCGGTGTCACCGCCGGTTCGATGGCGACGGCGGTGTTGCTCGGCCTCGCCTACGGGTTCGTCCTGTTCCTCGGGGCTGCGGTCTTCTGGATGAACGTCGTATTGGGGCTCGACCCGGAGATACCGATGGTCGCGATGTTCCTGCTCTTTCACCTCGTCTACGGTGGTGTCCTCGGTGTGTGGGTCCAGTTGGGAGTCCTGTAGACGCGTCGCACCACCGAGGCGGAACTACCGTATCGAAGAGCGCACATCCCGCGTGTCATAGACACCGGTTCTGTCTCGGGGTGAACGTGGTGAACTACCCCGCGCTACCGCGCTCGGGGCTACTCGCCCTTCGCCTGGTGAGGGCGGGGCCTCCTGGTTCTGCGTCGGCACTTGCACCGGCGGTGGGCACAGCGGTACCAGACTCCCCAGGCGACGTCCCGTGACGGGTGATTCGGAGTGTTCCCCTCCTCCCGAATCGACACTCGGCCACAACCGATGATGCACGCTTCTTGTGGCGTTTGATACTGTCGGACACAAGTACGTGAACACACTCGCCGGGAACACGCCATCGAAAGGCCCGTTCCCGGTCGAACGAACCACCGACGGTGGCCTCACTTGTGTCCGACAGTATGAACACCGCCGGAGTGAGGCGCCTGGTTCGCCCGGCCGGTCTCCGTCACTCGGGCGTGTCGCTCCGGCCGGGGACGCCGCGTCCCTGGTAGAAGTCGCCGCCCCAGTTGCCGACCCAGATGTCCTGGTTGGCGAGATACAGCGCCTCGGCGGTGTAGAAGCGGTCGTCGGTGACTGACCACTCGTCGGCCTCGCTGTCGTACTCGACTTCGCCGTTGTAGACGGCGGCCTGCCCGAACTCGCCGCCGGCCCCCGGCGGGAGCGGGAGGGGATGGTCGGCGTCCTGGCTGCGCGAGGGCGGGCGCTCGGCCCGCTGGAGGCGTCCGCGGTTGAACGTCTGGTCGAAAAACCGGGCGAACGTGTCACGTGCCCCCGTCCGGCCCAGCACCGCGTCGGCCGCGTTCAGGCCACCGGTGATGTCGCCCGCGTCGCGTGCGGTGAAGGCGTAGGTCGAGTCGTCGGTGTCGGACATGAACGTCCCGGCGTCGGCGTCCCAGAGTTCGTCGAGCATGTAGCCGACGACATCGTCGGCGGTGTCGGCGCGGTCGACGCCGTCCGTCTCCGAGGCCCACAGCAGCCCCTGTGCGACGATACCCTGCGTCGCGGCCTGGTTGGCCGTTCCGCCCTCGACCCGACCGTTCCCGGCGAGGTTGTCGTCTATCACGTCGGCGAGCGCGTTCGCGTAGTCCGCGGCTGCCGAGCGCGCCTCGTCAGTCCCGGCCTGGGGAGCGTAGTAGCCGACGGCACCGAGCATCTGCCCGACCGACCGGGTCGACTCCATCGACGCCACCTCGCTCGCGTCGAACAGGTCCATCGTCGCGCTCGCGACGCCGTCCGCGATTTCCTGGATGCCGACGGGGGGGTCGAAGACGGCGTCCGCGCCGGCTTCCTTGGGGAGCAACGGCCGCGGGTTGACGTACCCGAACCAGCCGTTCCCCGCGAGGCTGTTCAAATCCGAGAGGAACCACAGCATCGCCGAGTGGTGGTGTGGCCGGCGCGTCTCGTCGACGATACGGCCCTCGCTGGGGTGATACTCGGAGAGGAACTCGAAGCTGTCCCCGTGGGTCAGGGCACCGTTCCCGCGGGAGCCGCCGACGAGGACCGCGGCGTTGACGCCGACCTGTGCCAGCGTCGTCAGCAGCTGGGCACGGAACTTCGGCGCCATCTCCCCGGGCAGCAGGTCGAAGTGGTTCTGGAAGTTCTTCGCCCACGTGACGCCCTTGAGGTGGGTCCAGCCCACCGAGGACGGGCTCACGACCAGGGAGGACCTGCTCTTGTCCCAGGCCAGCGTCTTCGCGTCGGGTCGCCCGGTGTCGTCCTCGAGGACCGGTTCCCGGGTGAAGCCCGGGTGACCCTCGGTGAACGCCGCCAGCGAGAGGTTCGGGTCGGTTATCGGCGGCCGCTCGACGTCGGCGTTCTCCAGCATCGCCGGCATCCGCCGGGACGCCAGCTCCCCCATCTGTTCGTTCAGCGGGAAGGGGACGCCGTTCCCGCTCATCGCGATGTTCGTGCTCATGTTGTACAGCGAGTACCAGTACGCGTCGAACGACGCCGCCTGGAAGCTGTACTCCTGCCCGGCCGGCGTCGCCGTCCCCGGCGCCTCGGAGTCCCCGACGACGATGGCGCCTTTCATCCCCATCCCGCGATGGGGGTTACAGAAGTACGTCACGATGCCCGCGTCGTCGAGCGTCTGCGAGAAGGTCGCCCCAGTTTCGCTCGTCGGGTCGCCGCTACGGAAGTCGGCACCGGACTCGGCGACGACGTTGTGTGCACCACCGTCGCCGGTCCACGCCCAGGTCACGTCGGTTCCCGGATCGACCCACACCGCGGGCGGTGCGAACCCGAACGCCCCGCCGTTGGCCGAGGCCCCGACGTCTATGGTCACTGAATCGTTCCCGCGCACGTCTGCGGTGGTGCCGTCGTAGTTGCTCGTGTCGCTGAGCCAGCCCCCGAAGTCGAACTCGGCACCGCCCGGGCCCGCAGTCGGCGTCGCCGTCGGGTCCGGCGTCGACCCCCCGTCCGCGTCGCCGTCGCCATCGGCGTCGTCGGCTGGTTCCGGCGTGTCTGTCGCACTCCGGGTCGAACAACCGGCGATAGCGCCGGCCGCTGTGATACCGCTGAGTCTCAGAAACCGTCGTCGTGCAGGATCCATGTGCACGTGGACGGTGACCCACCTGACTCTTGGCTGTAGCCCGGAACCCCGGAGTCACACATTAGCGGGGTACGCTTATTACGTCTCGTCTCTCGACGTAAAAAGACCACAGTCGCTTTGTGCGGGTGCGACAGTGACGCACACGCGCCCAACCGGGGAACGCCACTCCGATCCGGAGCAGGGACGCCACACGTGGACGGAGACTGACCGAACGGCGACGGGTTCATACTGTCGGACACACGTGAGGCCACCGTCGGTGGCTCGTTCGACCGGGAACGGGCGTTTCGCCGGCGTGTTCCCGACGAGCGTGTTCACGTACTTGTGTCCGACAGTATCAACAGTCGACCAGCGAGCAACCGAACACGAACGTCGAGGTCGTCCGCGAGGTGGCCCACGAGTGGGACCACACGGACATCTGCGGGACGCTCGTCTGTCTGCCCGTCCTGAACGTCCAGGGATTTCTCGCCCAGGAGCGGTACCTCCCCATCTACGAGCGGGACCTCAACCGCGCGTTCCCCGGCAAGGAGGGGAGCACGAGTTCCAACCGCATCGCCCACAGGATCTATCACAACTTCATCGAGCCCTGTGACTTCGGGCTGGACTTTCACACCTCCACCCGCGGGCGGACCAACATGTTCCACGTCAGGGCGGACATGGACGACGAGTCCGTGGCGCGTCTCGCGCGTGCCTTCGGTACGAACCTGATCATGGCCGGCGAAGGCTCGGAGGGAATGCTCCGCCGGGAGGCCAGCGAGGACGGCATTCCGACAGTCACCCTCGAGATGGGCGAGGCACACCGCTTCGAGCGGGAGCTGATAGACCAGGCACTGGACGGCGTACGCAGCGTCTTCGCCGAGTACGGGGTCTATCCACAGGAGACGGTTCGCTGGCCGGGTTGGCGGACCGTCATCGACGGCTGGGAGGAAAAGACGTGGTTGCGTGCCGACGCCGGCGGGATCGTCGAGATGCACTACGAGCGGGGCGACCTCGTCCGGGAGGGCGAGACGATCTGCTCCGTCACGAACCCGTTCAAATCCGACGCTACCGACGTGACCGCGCCGTTTACCGGACTGGTCGTCGGGGTGCTCGAAAACCCTGTCGTCTACCCCGGAAACCCCCTCTGTCACTTCGTGAAGGTCGACGAGATGCGCGCCCGGATCATCGACTCGCAGGCCGGCAGGTGAGCGCCACCGGGTCGGTCCTCGAATCGCCCGGACCGACCCCGCGGGTGACGTCACGGTAACCCCCTGTGAGACGGGTTAGCGAACGTATTTAGGTTTCTAACTGTAACCTAACAGTACGAGGTAACCAATCAATGGCAGTCCGCACCGGCGACGACACCGAGTACCAGACGGTCGGTATGGACGCGGCGGAACTCCAGCGCTACGCCGAAGTGACGCTCGAGAGCGGCGAAGTCGTCATCTACGACGAGGAAAACGAGGACGCGTGGGTCCAGTCCGCCTCCGCCATCGGACTGGAGTTCATGGCCTGACGCCCGACCCGAAAACCCGACGTCACTGCCGACCTGACCGCCGCCTGTCCCGAGACGCGGTTCTCTCGACCGTCCGATGCCCCGACCAGACGGTCGGCGCCCCGGTTCGGGTCACCCGGCGCACTGTTCGCCGACCGGCGTCGGGGACCGGAGACCAGACCGCGATCCGGTTTCATACAGTTACCCGATTATTACAAGTAACCATTAAGATGGTGGAGACCGAACGCGAGGGTATGGCGGACGTTTCCGACGAACCGGAGAAACTCGAGGTCTGGTGTGCCGGCGAGGAGTGGTGCCCCGTGACGACCACGGCGTCGCTGATCGGCAAGAAGTGGCACCCGGTCATCGTGCACCGACTCCTCGAACACGGGCCCAGCGGGTTCAACGAACTCCAGGAGAACGTCGACGGCATCTCCAGCAAGGTGCTCTCGGACAGCCTCGACGACCTGGAGGAGAACCACCTCGTCGACCGGGAGATAATCAGCGAGAAACCTTTCCGCGTGAGCTATTCGCTGACCGTGTACGGCCAGTCCTTGGAGCCGGTCATCTACGCGATGCGCGACTGGGGCACGGAGTACCTCACCGAACCCGCCCCGGAACCGTCGACGGACCGCCGGGCGCACGAGAGGTCTCGATAGCGACCACGAATTCGGAACCGAGACGACATCGTCGCAGACGGGTCCGGGCGCTCCCGACCGCCGATGCATACCGAGTGGACGGAGCGGTCTGCGTGCCCGCCGGCGAGTCCTACGTTTCCGGTCGAGTCAGCGGGGTCCAGTCCCCGTCGTCGAACGGGTTCGAGTACGGGATATCGAGCGCGTGGTACACCCCGGCCGGGATCCCGATGTCCGCGAGATAGAGGTCACAGCGGGTGTCGGCGAGCCCCGTCTTGGGGAGCGCGAGCGTCACGACGCGGTCGGGTTCGATAGCGGTCCCCGGACGTTCGCCGGTCGTCGCCACCATCCCGGACGGAACGTCGAGCGAGACGACCTGCGCCCGCGAACCGGTGACCGCGTCGACCAGTCCGGCGGCGGACCCGCGAAGCGCCCCGTCGAGACCGTACCCGACGAGCGCGTCGACGACTGTCTCCGGGTCCCACTCGGCGGGCGTCTCGACACCGACGGTTACCGGCAGGTCCATCGCCGCGAGTATCTCGGACTGTGTGCGGGCGGCGCCGTCGAGTCGCTCCGGATCCCGGTCCAGGACCACCGACACCGGAACGTCCCGGTTCGCGAGGTGGCGGGCGGCGCACAGACCGCCACCGCCGTTCCCGCCGTTCCCGGCGAGGACGACGACGGGTCCGGAACGCATCTCCCGGACGTGCCACGCCAGATTTCGGCCCGCGTTCTCCATCATCCCGAGCAGCGACAGGCCGAACTCCTCGACCGCGACCCGGTCGACGTCTCGCATCTCGGCCGCCGTCACGGCGGTAACCGGGTCGCCGGCTTCCGTCCGGAAACCGTGTCTGTTCATGGCTCGGCTCCGAGTTCATGGGTTAGACGTGCGGCGAGGAGCGGACCGGACTCATTCCGGCGACCACTCGCAGGCGTCGCCCACGGTCAGGTTCTCCTCGTCGATGTACGACGACAGGCAGGCGTAGTGACAGAAATACGACGGTGAACCGCAGTCGTCGGTGCAGTCGCGCACGCAGACCGGGTCGTGGTCGAAGATACGCGACCCACAGTAGGCACACGTCTCCTGTGTGTCGGGTGTCTCGATAGTCGTCGACATACTGCGACGGACGGCTTCGACCGTGGAAAGGGTTTCG
This sequence comes from Haloarculaceae archaeon, assembly GCA_036626395.1. Lineage (GTDB taxonomy): Archaea > Halobacteriota > Halobacteria > Halobacteriales > Haloarculaceae > QS-5-68-33. The sequence continues at coordinate 11,416 of JAZKRZ010000037.1, read as the reverse complement.
CGGGCGGCCGTCGCCGGAGCACGAACCCGGCATGCCGGCGACCGTCAGTCGTACGTGTGGAAGTCGACGGCCTGTTCGAGGAGTTCGTCGGGGATCCCGGGGACTTCCTCCGAACGGACCGGCCCCAGGTCGTCGAGTTCCCCGGGCGCTCGCGGGAAGTCGCGCAACTGGAAGTGGACGTCGATGCCCGCTTTCGCACCCTGCCCCAGGGCGACGGGGAGCTGGTTGTGCCCGGGCGTACAGTCGCCGACGGCGTAGACGCCCTCGACCGACGTCTCGCCGTGGTCGCCGACGTCGACGGTCCCGTCGTCGTTGATGTCACAGCCCAGTTCCCGCGCGAGGCCGTTGTTGTACTCGGCGCCGTACATCGCGAACCCGCCCTTGTACTCCCGGACACTCCCGTCCTCGAACTCCAGGGCCTTCAGCCAGCCGTCCTCGCCGTTCTGGACGCCCGTGACGTCCGCGTGCACCACGTCGATGGGGTGGTTCTCGAGCACCGCGGCCGACTCGTCGCTCCACTCGGGGTCGTCGCCGCGCGTGAGCAGGTCCACGTCGTCCGTGAAGTTGAGCATGATACCCGCGACGTGGACGGCGCTCTCGCCGTAGCCCATCACGTAGACGGGTTCGTCGACGAACATGTGGGCGTCACAGTGCAGGCAGTAGTGCAGGCCACGGCCGGTCCGGGGCAGGGGCGGGTCGGGACGGACGTCGTTGAACCCCGTCGCGAGGACGACCCGGTCGGCCGCGTAGTCGGCGCTGTTGCCCGAGAGGACGAACCGCTTTCCGTCCCCGTCGTCGGTGCGGGAACACGACGTGACCATGTCCCGGTGCTGGTCACAGCCGTACTCCTCGAGTTGCTCCTGGCCGATACCGAGGAACTCCGCGCCGCTGGTTTCCTCGCGGACGCCCAGCAGGTTGTGGACCTCCTGCATCATCGCCGCGCGACCGCCGCCGCGGTTGACGACTGCCGTCCGGTGGCCCAGACGCGTGCTGTACATCGCCGCCGTCATGCCCGCCGGCCCGCCGCCGACGACGACCACTTCGTACTCGTGTCTGTCCTCGTTCTCGCTCATGTCCGCCTCCGAGGCGTTCGGGCGACAAATAACTACCCACGCCGGCAGCCGGGTTACCCGGGTCGTACGGCGTTACCCCCGCGAAACCCGATGCCGGGCGGTTCCGGAGGTCAGTCCGGACTGGCGCCGTTTCGCGACTCGTGCAGCGACTCGCAGATCGTCGCCTGACCCTCGATGTTCGAGACGGCGAGGCGTGCGTCCCTGAGAACGGCCTCGAAGGCCTCGGGGTCCGCCGCAAGCGGGTCGCCCTCGCGGTCGGCGAACAGGCGGTCACCCTCTCCGCTCACCAGCCCCGTCTCCCGGGCTTTCGCCACGTACTCCGCCAGCGGTTCCCGCGGGACCGTGACCGAGACTGTCCCGTCCCGCACGGAGACGGACGCGACGTCGGGGCCGAACGCGAGGTCGACGTCGCCTCTCGCGAGCGTCGCGACCTGGCCGCGGTCGAGCCCGGCGTCGCGGAGCGCACACACGGCCTCGTACTGCCTGGCAAAGCGGGCCTTCTCGTCTAACTTCCGTCTGACGGCCTCGACGCCGTCGTCCGCGTCCTCGAAGACCGACTCGAAGTCGAGCCCCCGGTTGACGCCCCGCGTTATCTCCTCGCCGTGCATGTGGTCCGCGAGTTCGACCCTGACGGCGTCGACGCCGGAGAGGGCGGCGACCTCGTCGCGGATCCCCGTGGCCATCATCCACGCGAACGCGGGCGAACACCAGGCCGTCGGGAGCACGAACGTCACAGTCACCGCGCCGCCGTCTATCTCGACGCGGTCGACGTACTCCAGTTCGACGATGGACCGGTCGAGCTCCGGGTCGTGGACGCGGTCGAGTCGCTCCCGGACGGCCGCGCGGTCGACGGGCGATCCCCCCGCTCGTGGCTGGTCTGTCGTCCCCATGGGTCAGTCCGCCGCCGCCTCGTCGTAGCGGTCGCCGAGCCCGAACTCCCGGCTGATCGCGTCGTCCCGGAACTGTTCTTTTTTTGCCTCGATGTCGATGTCGTACAGTTCGGCCGCGTTCTCGCCCATGAACTTCCTTTTGATATCCGTAGTGAGTTCGACGCCGAACTCGTCGCGCTGGTCCTGTGTCATCTCCGCGTTCATGACCGCCGGGACCAGCCAGTCGGGCTCCCAGAGGGCGTAATCACTCCCGAACAGGAGGTTGTCCTCGCCGACCCAGAAGAGCAACTCGCCCATCATGTTCCCGAACTTCCGGGGCCGGTTCTGGGCGAACGGCGCCGCGACGGCGAGCCCGCCGTAGACGTTGGTCTCCTGGGCCGCGATGTGACAGAAGTCGTCCAGGCGCGGATAGCCGACGTGTTCGACGACGAAGTTGAGGTCCGGGAACGACGTGGCGGCGTCGTCGACGTCGGCGACGTCGAAGGCGTCCCGGTTCAGCGGCCGGATGGTGGGGCCCTTGTGGGCGTGGATGTTCTCGATCCCCAGTTCCGCGCATTTTTCCAGGAACCGGAAGGACTCCTCGCTGTCGAGGCGCCAGCCCTTCGAGTCGCCGCGCCACTCCGCCGTGTAGAGTTTCACGCCCTGGATGTCGTACTCGTCTTTGAGTCGTTCGAGATGTTCGATCCCCTCGTCGCCGTCACGGGGGTCGAAACTCCCGTTGAGGACGAACCGTTCGGGGTACTGCTGGGCGAGTTCGGCGTTCTGGTCCGTGGTATTGAACCCCTCGTCGTAGAAGTCCGTCAGGTACGTCGGCTGGAAGACCCCCATGTCGACGTGTCCGTCACGGAACAGGTCACGGACCATCCGGTCTTTACCGTACTTCCGGTAGGTCTCCATGTCCCACTGCTCTTCCTCGGGCGTGAAGGCCGTGTGGTAGTCGTAGAAACACTGGATGAACTGTTCGCCGCCGTCGTGGATGATGTTCTCCTCGGTCGCGTCCCAGAGGTGGACGTGCCCGTCGATGACGAACACGTCTTCGCCATTGTGGGTGTACATGGCTACAGTACCCTGGTAACACACATCAATAGACTTTCTACCAATGCTCATAGGCACACTTCTTACACCCCGCGGGAGTATGCTGGAACGTACACCATGCGAGCAGCACGACTCCACGAGTACACGGACGACATGAGCGAAGGGCTGACCGTCGAGGAGGTCGACCGCCCGGAGATAGCGCGCTCGGACGGGGTGCTCGTCGACGTGACGGGCGCGGGGTGGTGCCAGACGGACAACCACATCATCGAGGGGATGTGGACGGAGTACGTCGACCAGGACCTCCCGATGACGCTCGGCCACGAGAACGCCGGAGTCGTCGCCGAGACCGGCGAGGAGGTCGAGATCGTCACCGAGGGCGACCCGGTGATCTGTCACCCCGTCCAGACCTGCGGGACCTGTCGGCCCTGTCGCCTCGGCGAGACGATGTACTGCGAGAACCAGTCGTTCAACGGCCTCACCACCGACGGCGGGTTCGCCGATTCCCTGCTCACGAGCGAGCGGTCGGTGATCCCGCTGCCCGACGGCGTCGACCCGACCGACATCGCGCCACACGCCGACGCGGGGATCACCGCCTATCACGCGGTCAAGAAGGCGGTCGACGGGCTGAACCCCGGCGACCACGCCGTCGTGGTCGGGGTCGGTGGTCTCGGCCACATCGGCGTCCAGTGCCTCGACGCGATGAGCGCGGCGCAGATCACCGCCGTCGACCTGAAGGACTCGGCGCTCGACCTCGCCGAGGAAGGGGGCGCAGACCACACCGTCAACCCTGGGACTGACGACGTCCCCGCGTTCGTCGACAGCGTCACGGACGGCAAAGGCGCCGCACAGGTGCTCGACTTCGTCGGCGCCGACGAGACGACCGAGTACGCCCCCGACATCACTGCAGCAGGTGGCGACCACCACATCATCGGCTACGGCGGGCACATCCACGAGCCCGCCCAGGCGCTGGTCAACGGGGAGTTCTCGTTCGTGGGCAACATCGTCGGCCGGTACGCCGAACTCCAGGAACTCGTCGCGCTGGTCGAACAGGGCGACGTCGACCTCCACACCTCCCGGTACGACCTGGAGGCGGTCAACACCGTCGCCGAGAAGCTCGAACACCGGGAGATCGACGGCCGGGCCGTCATCACGCCCTGACGCCCCGTTTGGCCCCCGTCGAAGGGCGCCCCGGCGGCCGACCCGCTCGGAGCGCGCGCTCGGCGCGCCCCCGGAGTACGGGGACCAGCCGTAACTGCGCCCCTGTCCCGACTGCTGGGCGCCGTTCGGCGACAGGTCCCGGTCGCTGATCCCCGTCCGGCGGCAGTCCCGGCCCGGGGCACGCGGTGGCGCCGGGTGGACCGTCGCCTCTCGCTTCTCACAGGAGGAACTCAGTCAGGTGTTCGGTGAAGGCCTCGCTGCGGTCCTCGGGGACCCAGTGGTTGGCCTCGAGTCCGACCAGTTCACAGGAGTCGATATCGGATTCCAGCCGCTCGGCCCACTCGACGGGCTGGAACTCGTCTTCCGTGCCCCACAGCAGGAGGGTGTCGGCTGTCACGTCCCGCGGGTCGACTTCGGTGGTGTGGCTCGTGTTCGTCGCGCTCGCGTTTCGCACCACGGAAGTGACGCCCTCCTCGGAGGCCCAGGGCTCTTTCATGCCCTCGAGGAACGCCTCGTCGTGGTCTTCCCCGGAGAGCGTGTCGCGAAACAGGCCGTCCAGCATCCCCTGGAGTTCCTCGACGCTCGTCTCGCGGGCCGTCTCGGGCAGACCGAGGTCGGTTATCGTCTTGATCGGCCAGGAGTCGTACGCGACGGCGTTCGACAGGACCAGTCTGTCGACCGCGTCGGGGGTGCGCGCCGCGTACCTGAGCCCGACGCCCCCTCCCAGGTCGTGGCCGACGAAATCGAACGTTCCCAGCCCCAGTCGGTCCACGAGACTCCGGACCGCCAGTTCCTGGGCCCGTATCGACCGGTCGAACCCGTCGCGCATCGAGGAGGCGCCGTACCCGACCATGTCGGGCGCGATGGCGCGACGGTCCGCCGCGACCGCCTCGAACTGGTCGCGAAAGAGATACGAGTTCGTCGGGATCCCGTGCAGGAAGACGACGGGGTCGCCCGACCCCGCGTCCCGGTAGGCCATACTGAGTTCGTGGTCGTCGACGGCGACCGTCGCGGTCTCCTGTGCGTTCGTCCATTCGTCGTATGTCGTCATAAGTGCCTCGTGAACGAATACCGCGGACCCGAGCAAAGCGGTGCTGCCTATGCTGATAGGGCCGGCCGTGGAGGGACGAGTGTCGTCCGTCGAACGGGCGGCTCTCGGTTATCGACGGGGAGGATCACACCCGTCGAGCGGACGGGCACCTACCCGTCGACAGGTTCGTCCAACAGGCGTTCGAAGACAGTCGCTTCCGCGGCGCGGATGTGCTGGCTGAACGTCGGTTGCGCGATGCCGAGTGCGTCGGCACACTCCTGGGCCGTGCTCCGGCGCGGCCAGCTGAAGTAGCCGCTCAGGTACGCGGTCCGGAGCACCTCGAGTTGCTTGTCGGTCAGGCGGTCGACCATCGTCGCGTGGACGCCGCCCTCGGACTGGAGCGGGATGGGCGCCTCGCAGTCCCGACAGGCCGCCAGATCCGACTGCGGGTAGTCCTCGCGGAAACGCTCGACGACCCGCCTGACATCGACGTGGGCGGGCACGTCGGCCAGGACGGTCCCGACGCCGCAGTCCGCCGAGACCGACCTGGCGATCGCGCCCGTGTCGGCCAGGGTGGTCGTCACACAGGGCCCCGAGACGACGAACTCGAACAGCCCGCCGTCGACGCCCTCCTCGATGAGCCTGGCGTCGTCGATCGCGGCCGACCCCGCGCCCAGCGACAGCACCGTCTCGGGGTCGGCTCCCTCGACGGTGAAATGCTCCAGCAGCCGGTCGTCCGAGCGGTTCACCACGTGTTCGAGGGCGACCCGGCAGTCGGCGACGGCGGAGGCGTCGACGAAAAAACAGTCGCGGTCGCGCAGCTCGAACTCCAGTTCGACCGCGGAACCGGACGCATCGGTCGACGTGATCGCCATGCGATACATTCACACTCACACCTGTTAATCGTTCGGGGAACCGACGGAAACCGGGTTACGCGAACCACACTGTCCCGGGAACGACCGTGGCGATACCGGTCACCTGTCACTGCTCGAACCGGTCACGGCCCTCGTCGCGGCCTCGTGGACCTCGACGAGGACGTGGCCGGTCGGCAGAGCGCTCCGCCGGGCTGTCACTCCAGGTCGACGTCCTCGAACGCGTACTCGACGGCCTTGTTCAGCGTCGGGTGGGCGTGGATGGTGTCGGTGATGTCCGACACGCGGCCCGACCCCGCCCGCATCGCGACGACCACCTCGTGGAGCATCGTCGAGGCCTCGTACCCGAGGATGTGACAGCCCAGTATCTCCCCGTCGGGGGCGGCGAGAACCTTCACGAACCCGTGGTCGAGTTTCTTCGCGCGACCCATCGGCGTCCCCGGGAGGTCCTGGCGACCGACGACGTACTCGCGGCTCTCGTCCCGCAACTCGTCCTCGGTTTTGCCGACGCCGGCCATCTGCGGTTCGGTGAAGATGGCGTGGGGCATCGCCGTGAAGTCGGTCGCGCGGTCCTCGCCGTGGACGACGTTGTCGACCGCTACCCGGGTCTCGTAGTCACCGGAGTGTTTGAACATCGCGTTGTCGGCGATGTCGCCCTGTGCCCAGACGTTCTCGGCGGAGGTCTCCAGGCGGTCGTTGGTCACGACGAACCCGTCGTCGTCGGTCTCGATACCGGCCGCCTCGACGTCCAGCGTGTCGGTGTTGGGCCGGCGACCCAGCGCGACGAGCAGGTCGTCACCGGACACCGCGACCGTCTCGCCGTCCTCGGTCTCGGCGTGGACCCTGACGCCCGCGTCCGTCGACTCGACGCTCGTCGCCCGGTGGCCGGTGTAGACCTCGTGGCGCTCGCGGGCGAGTTCCGTGAACGCCGCGGCGATATCGGTGTCTTCGCGGGGGACGAGCGTGTCCAGCATCTCGACGACGGTCACGTCGGTGCCCAGCGACTCGAAGAAGTAGCCCAGTTCGACCGCGATGTACCCCCCGCCGAGTACGACGAGCGAGTCGGGTTGCTCCCGGCGGTAGAGGGCCTCCGTGCTGGTCATGTAGTCGACGTCGTCGAGGCCCTCGATCGGCGGGACGAGCGGGCGCGACCCGGCCGCGACGACTACTTTGTCGCCGCTGACTCGCTCGCCGCCGACCGCGACGGTGCGCTCGTCGACGAAGACGGCCTCGTCCGCGTAGAGCGTGAGGTGGTCTTTCTCGCGGTAGCGCGCTTCCATTCCCGCAGCGATGGGCGAGAGCGTCTCGTCCATGTCGTCGACGATGGCCGCGTAGTCGACGTCGTCGAGCGTCGCGTCGACGAAGAACTCCCCGGCCTCGCGGACGTGGTTGGCGGCCGTCGCCGCCTGGATGAGCATCTTCGAGGGGTTGCAGCCGCGGTTGAGACAGGTCCCGCCCAGCGCCCCCTTCTCGACGAGGGCCGTGTCGAGCCCGGCGTCGGCCGCCGCGGCGGCGACGTTGTTGCCGGTGCCGCCACCGACGACGAGCACCTCGTGGTGGGCCATCTACTCGGCCTCCGCAGATGCGTACTCGGCCCCCCAGTCGACGACCGCCGAGACGACCGGCTGGAGCGCGCGGCCGCGTTCGGTCAGCGAGTACTCCACGCGCACGGGCTGGTCGCTGACTATCTCCCGGTCGACCAGCCCGTCGTCTTCGAGTCGGGTCAGACTCTCCGAGAGCATCTTCGAGGAGACGCCGGCGACTTCCGATTTCAGGGCGCTGAATCCCATCGGGCCCTTGTCGAGCAACTGGTACACGATGCGGAGATGCCACTTCCGTCCGAGCGTGTCCTGGACGGCGTCGAACACCTCGGTCGGGTCGGTGAACAGTCGTCTGTCGGTTTCCGCACTGGACCCGTTCCACGACGCTGCGGTCGGTTCGGAACTCATGGGTTACCTGTACCGAGACCAGCCGGGTTACTTAACGTAACACGGACGGGTATCGGAAGCTCCAGTCACCGCCAGGTTTATGTATGAGTTAGCCAGGGGAGTTCGCCTCGCGGAACCGCTCCCAGAAGACTTCGGTGAGACCCTCCTCGTAGTCGGCCTCCCGATAGTCCTCTTTCGTGAGGTTGGCTTCCTCGATGAGCGAGGCGGCCTCGCCGGCCCACGCGTAGAAGCCGACGAGCGTCTCCTCGCGCATCTCCTCCAGGTCGATCGAGTGATAGACGTTGACGAACCCGCCGGACTCCCTGTTGAGCTGTGATTTCTCGAGGAGACCGAACTCGACGAGTTCGTTGAGGTAGTTGCGCACGGTGCTCTCGTCGTAGTCGAGTCGGTCGGCCAGCTCTGCCGGCGGCAGCGGCCCCTCGCCGATGACACAGAGACAGATGTCCAGCCCGGGCTTGGGGAGCCCGAAGGCGTCCAGTAGCACCTGCCTGATGTCGGGAGTTCTGACGTCCAGTTTCGTCTCGGTGACGCGTTCCATGGGCCGGTCGTGGCAGGTCATACTGCCGTCACTGTCCCGCACCGCGAGGACGACGTTCTCGCAGTCGCGGCACCGATAGACCGCGTAGTCGCGGTTCCCGAGGTCGACATCGGTTCGTTCGTCGTCGCCGTCCGGGAAATCGAACGGGTCAGACCCGCTCTCCGGGTTAGCCTCGTCGGTCATTCTTGCTCGTGTCTCGCCCCGGTCGGGCGAAACGCGTCTCACGTTACGACGACGCCCCTCTTGAAACTTGGAGTTACGGTCAGTCTTCGACTATGTCCAGCGCGAGCGTCTCGTCGAGGTCGATGTCGAGCGCGAGCAGTTCGTGCGCGGTGACCGTCGGGCGATAGCCTCGCTCTGTCGAACGGAGCAGCTCGAATTCACAGAGCGAATCCAGCGGTTGCGAGAGCGCCGACTCCGGGACCTCCAGTGATTCGGCGACCGCTCGCGCCCGGACGGGTTCGCCGGATTCCCGATAGCGGTCGACGACTTCGACCAGGACGGTATGAGTTGACGGAGCCATGTGGGAGTCGAGCCAGGTGAGAGAGACGACCAGCGTGGGTTGGAGTGTCGTCCGCCCCTGAATAAGTGTTGCTCACGGGAGCCTCACCGTGTTACCCGTGATTTACCCGGTCGACCGGCCGACCGCGGGCGCCGGGCAGAAAACGGGACGCGAAGGAGTAGCTGCCAGTCACCGTGGAACGGGTGGGGTCCCGGGCGGACTGGCAGTGGGTACGTTTCGACGCGACGGGCCGTCACAGACCACAGCGGTCCCGGGGCACAGATACACCCGGACACGAACCACGCAACAGTCTCGTGCACTGGCCGGCCGGGAGACGTCGCGTTGGCCCTGGACCAGCAACTGGCACGTTGAACTATTCGTGTCCGGGTGTAGATGACGGGGTGACCCGACGCGGCGTCGCGCCTCGTACTCGGTGGGCGACGATATTATCGCTCCCCCGCCCGTGTGTCTGTTTCTCACGGACACGAACGACGCCCCGGTAACCGTCGAGAAGCCCCGTTACGTCGGCTTCAGGGACGCTTTACTAAGTGCTAGCGCGAGTCCGGCGTATGTCGGACGAACTCCAGCGCGGACTCGAGGGCGTCCTCGTGGATCTCTCCACCCCCATCTTCGCGATGAGTCGGGTCGCCGGGTGGGTGGCTCACGTCGACGAGTACCTCGAAGACAACCGGCTCATCCGCCCGCGGAGCCGTTACGTCGGGCCCGACCGGCGCTCGGTCGTCCCGATAGGCGAGCGGCCGAGCAGAAAGTAGCGACCGATGGTCGATCCCGCGTCGGTACGACGTATCGAGGCACGATGGGGCCGGTGACGACTCGCGAGCGACTCGGTCGACTGGCCGGGCTCGGAGCGACGCTTCGGTCGGCGCTCGCCGACCTGTTCGACCAGGAACTCTCGTATTCGGCGGGACACGTCGCCGCGATACTGAACACGTGCCTGTTCGCGCCGTCGCTTCTGACGTTCTGGTTCGTCAACGGCGTCCTCGACTTCTCGACTGCCGTCGCGATCGGTGCGGTCGCGTCTCCCGCGGGTCTCCAGGTTCGACTGGTCGCGTACGTCTTCGTGGTGCCGACGTTCCTCCTCGTGCGGGTCGCGGTCCACCTCCTCCATCCCGCTCACCGGACGCAGATCCTCTCCGGGTCCTGTCCGACCACCCAGTTCGTCAGCCTCGACTGGTTCAGTACGGGTATCCTCGCGACGGGTCTCCCGCTCGCACTCCAGGATTTCGGCCCGTGGTTCGCGATGAACGCGGTCTTCGTCGTCGGACTGTTCGTCGTTCCGCGGTATCTCGCACCCGAACGAACGGGCCCGATTAAACTCCTCGCTATCGTGGTCGGGACGGTGGTCTTCCTCTACGCGAACTACGGCGGGACGGCACCCGTACTCCCCGACCCCGCGTCGGTTCTCGGCCCGGTCGCGACGTTCAGGCTCGACGCCGGGACGACGGAGTGGCTGGTACGAACGGTCAACAGCGTCGTCCTCGGTCCGTTCGTCGTGGGGGGCCTGGGCCTTTTCATGAACCGCCTCCTGACGCGGCCGGAACTCACTGACATCCCGCTCGTTCAGTATGCCTTGCCCCGGCGTGACCCCGACGCGGTCGTCCTGACCAGCGCAGCGCTCGGGACTGCGTTCTACCTCGGGGTCGTCTTCGTGCTGACCGGGCGACTCGTCGCCCTGCCGTGAGCCCACGGCGCGGGGACGCGCGAGTTACCGTGCGGTTACCGAGTCACACACACATCAATTGCCGTTTAATACCACATTGTCGATAGTCCAGGCGGACTCATGTCAGATTCGACCGGTTCGGTCGGGATCGAACGGCGAACGGCCGAAGAGGTAGAAGCGACCGTCAGCAGTATCAAGAAGATGCTCGTGCTCGGTGCGGTGTTCGCCGTGGTCGGGTATCTCCTGACTGGGAGCGCACTCGTGTTCGAGTTGACCGAGTTCCACCCGCTCCTGGAGGACTTTTTCAGCACGCACACGAACACGAGTCTCGCGGGGGGTGGACCCGAACGGACTTCCGGTGCGCTGAACGGCGACCTCGCCACCATCCACAAGTGGCCCTCGACGCTGCTGTGGCTGAAACTCGGCGGCATCGCGCACATCCTGCTCGGCATCTTCGTCGCGCTGGCGGCCATCGTCCGCGCGCTCGCACTGATGCCCCACCGGCTCAGCTACGAGATGGAACGCACCCAGGGCTGAACCGGTAACAGAGACCGTCCCCGCCGCTTCGGACTGTGTACTATCGGCCCGGTTTTTCGTGCGCCTCGCCGGCGGGGAGAGTCGTCGAACGACGAGGACTCATACGGACCGTTGTACCCATTTTCGGCGATGCCGCCGACGTATGGGCGAG
>JAZKRZ010000036.1:0-21417 GCA_036626395.1 Haloarculaceae archaeon | reverse complement strand
TTCGCTGGCGTGTTCCCGACGAGCGTGTTCACGTACTTGTGTCCGACAGTATAACGAATTACAACGGTCCGTATCAGTCAGTGCCGCATCGACCGTCCGCAGTCTGGCGGTCGTCGCGGGATGCGGTGACAGGGACCCGTCTCACTCGTACCTGAGCGCCTCGATCGGGTCGACCCGGGCCGCCCGCCAGGCCGGATACAGCCCCGCGACGGCGCCGACCACGACGCCGACGACGACGGCGACGGCGAACCAGCCCGGCGCCAGCGTCAGGGGGATCTCCGCGTAGGCGGTGGCCGCCCACCCGCCCAGCACCCCGACCGGGACGCCAAGCGCCGCGCCGAGCAGTCCCAGCAGGACGGCCTCGGTCAGAAAGAGGCCCATGACCTCGCGGTTGCGCGCGCCGATCGCTTTCATGATCCCGATCTCGCGGGTGCGCTCGGTGACGCTGACGAGCATGATGTTCGCGATGCCAACCGCGCCGACGACCAGCGCGATGACGGCGATCCCCGTGACGAAGCGCGTCAGTCGCGAGACGATCCGTTCGACCTGGTCGGCCAGGTCGCCGCTGGTCTGTGCGAGGAGCCGGTAGTCGTCGGGGGCGAGTTCGGCGGCGTCGGTGTCGGGGAGCGTGCGCTCGACCCGGTCGCGGACGGCACCCGTCTCGGCGGGGTCGGCGACGACGGTCACCTGCGGGTAGACGCGCTGGTTCGCGCCCGTCGTGGGGCTCTCGACGACCGTGTCGTAGAACTCCGTGGGGACGAACACGCGCGGCTCCGAGCCGAAGGCCTCGAAGGGCAACCCTCCCGCCGAGCCGTTGATAACGCCGACGACGGTCAGGTTCCGCGTCCGACCGCCGGAGAACGTCAGCGTCACCGTGTCGCCGACCGTGGCGTTCGTCTCGAAGGTCCGCGCGGCCCGCCGGTTGAGAACGACCTCGTCGCGACCCGGCTGGAAGGACTCCCCCGCGGCGAAGGAGGCGGACTCGAAGGCGGCGGGCGTCGTCGCGGTCGCTCTCGTGCGCGCGACGGTATCGCCGCGGTGACTGATGGCTGTCACCGCCACGATCCCGCGGGGAACGACGCGCTGGACCCCCTCGACGGACTCGAAGGTGGCGAGGTCGGACTCGGTGAACACGGGCTGGCCGGCCCCGCCGAAGCCGTCCTCGTCCTCGCTGGCGACGAGGTAGACGTTGTTCGCGCTCGTCTCGCTTATCTGGCCGACGACGTCGGCCTGCAGGCTCGCGCCGAAGGTGACGAACGTCACGACGGCGGCGATCCCGATGAGGATCCCCAGGACCGTGAGCGCCGACCGGAGCCTGTGGGCGCGGATCGCCCGGCCGCTGAGTCGGAGCGTCTCGCCGGAGTCCACGGTCACAGCACCTCCCTGTCGCGGGCGTCGACGTCGGTGACGTCCTCGACGTCGCGGATCTCGCCGTCCCGGAGGTGGACGATGCGGTCGGCGCGCTCGGCGACGTGGCGCTCGTGGGTCACGAGCAGGACGGTGTTGCCGGCGTCGTTGACCTCGTCGAGCACCGACATGACGCGGTCGCCGGTCTCGGTGTCGACGTTGCCGGTGGGTTCGTCGGCCAGCACGAGCGTCGGGTCACCCGCGAGCGCACGGGCGATGGCGACGCGCTGGCGCTGACCGCCGGACAGTTCGTTCGGGCGGTGGTCGGTCCGGTCGGCGAGGTCGACGTCGGCCAGCAATTCGCGGGCGCGCTCGAGGCGGTCGGCCCTGTCGACGCCCCGGAAGACCAGCGGGAAGGCGACGTTCTCGGCGGCCGAGAGGCGCGGCATCAGGTTGAACGTCTGGAAGACGAACCCGACTTCCTCGCCGCGGACGCGCGCCCGCTCGGGTTCCGAGAGCGTCGAGAGTTCGGTGCCGCCGACGGCGACCGACCCCGCCGTGGGCGTGTCGAGGCCGCCGACGAGGTTGAGGAGAGTGCTCTTGCCCGACCCGCTGGGACCCATGACGGCCGTGTAGGAACCGCGGGGGAGCGGGAGCGAGACGCCGCGCAGCGCCTCGACGGTGATGTCCTCGGTACGCCGGTAGCGTTTCACCAGGTCGGTCACGACGACCGCGTCGGAGCCGTCCGGGTCGCCGGGACCGCTCGCGCGAGCGCCGGCTCTGTCGGTCACGATGTCCGCGCTTACGGCCGGGTACTCATGAATCTTCGCCGGGCGGAGTGGGCCGGTCGCGTCGGTCGTCACGGCCGGTGGACCCGTGCTGTCGGCGGACGGCCGCGAAGCGTTCCTCGTTGTTGGTCCACCCCAGTTGCGTCTGGCAGTAGTTACAGACTTTCGCGAGCGTCACCGGGTCGTCGTCGCCCGCCCGGACCCTGTTCCCGTCCCAGTACACCTCCCGGGTTGCGCCACTCAGTGAGAGGTCGGCGTCCGAGACGTACCGGCACTCGACACCGGGACAGTGCCACTTCTTCCCCCCCTCGAGTCGCTGGAGCGTCACCGGGTCGGACCCAGACATACGACCTCTACGCGTTCACCTCCCCGGCGTCCGGCCGTCCCCCGCGTGTCTCTACCGTCTCCGGCGGGACAACGTGCCCACACGGGAGCAGCGCCGTCGCCGGTCCGAGCACGTCTACTCGCCACAGCGACCGACCACACTTCGGACAGTCTGGCATGTCAGCCGAAACTATGAGACACGATATCATAAACACATGTTATCATGTGCTTATTTATTTCTGTCTACAGGTCGTCCGACGGGTCGGCCGAGGGTCTAAGCCGCTCCGGCCCGAAGGGGGACCGATGAGAGACCGAGGCCGACTCCCGGTCACGCTGGCGGCGGTGGCCCTCGCGGTGCTGGCGATTGGGGCGGCCGCGGGGCTGACCGGAGCCCTCCCGTTCGCGGACGGCGAAGACGGCGAGACCGTCGTCGAGGACGTCCGCGAGCGCTACGAGAACGCCGAGACGTACACGGCCGACGCGACGGTGACGGCGACCAACGGGTCCGCCACGCACGCCCGGAACGTCTCGGTCGTCCTGGCCGCGCCGAACAGTTCGCGCCTGACGGTGCGCGACGCCGCGGGCGACACCGTCCTCGGGACGAACGGGACCGTCGCGTGGGTCTACGACGGGGCCAACGACACCGCGCGGGTCTACCCGCTCGACGGGAACCGCTCGGCGTCCGGCGCCCTGCCCGGGAACGCCGCGTGGAACGACACCGACGGCGCGAACCGGACCGCCGACTGGAACGGCACCGCACTGAACCTCTCGACGTACCTCGAAGAGAACGTCACGGCGACGGTCGTCGACACGGAGACGGTCCGCGGGACCGAGACCACGGTTGTCCGGCTCGACCCCGAAAACGAGTCCCGCGAGGGGACGACCACGCTGTGGGCGACCGACGACGACCGCCTCCTGCGCCTGCGAGTGAGTCGCGGCGAGAACGTCACGACCGTCGACCTGTTCGACCAGCGGTTCAACGCCAGCGTCCACGAGAGCACGTTCCGCCCGCCGACCGACGCCGCCGTCACGGTCGCCGTCAGCGAGCGATACGACACGTTCGCGGCCGCACAGAACGCCACGTCGGTCACGCTCGCGCGCCTCGACCGTCCGGGCTACGAGTTCGTCGAGGCCGCGACCGCCACTCGCGGCGGCGCCACCGTGACCACCCAGCGGTACGTCCGCGAGAACGCTACCACCGGTGAGAACACGACCGTCGCGCTCGTGGCGACTGACGACTCGCTGCCTTACGAGAGCGAGAACGGGACGCAGGTCGCTGTCGCCGGCGAGAACGCCACGTACGTCGCCGGCGAGGACGGCGGGTTCGTCTACTGGACCGACGACGGCGTCACCCGCGGCGTGGCTGGGGACCTGCCCCGCGCGGACCTGCTCGAGTTAGCGAGCGACGTCCGTTCGTGAGCCATCCCGAGCGACACCGGCGACGGCCGAGAGGAGATATATAGCACTACTGATGAGACTGTGACTCACGCTCGCACTATTATAAATCGGCTAAACCGCGAACCCCATAGATGGGGTACGACTACCGCGCACGCGGGACACTGGCATGGGACGGACACCGAGGCAGACGCTGGCGAGCGACGTACCGCACCGACGAATCGACGCCGACGAGTGGGCGGAGATCTACGTCGTCGGGGACGTCCACGGGTCACGGGCGGCGCTGGAGCGTCTCGTGGGCCGGGTCGACCCGGCGCCGGAGGACCTCGTGGTCTTCGTCGGCGACCTCGTCCGGAAAGGACCCGACAGCGCGGGCGTTCTCGATATCGTCCGCGAGCGGCCGAACTTCCTGAGCGTCCGGGGCAACAACGAACAGAAACTGCTGGTGGGGCGCAAGTCACTCTCCTCGCTCGATTGGGCCGACCTCGCGTATCTCCGCTCGTTACCCGTCGTGATTTCCTGGGAGGGCGCGACGGTCGTCCACGGTGGCATCGACCACCGCAAACCGCTGGCCGGGCACACCGTGACCGACCTGTTGAACCAGCGCTCGCTCGCGCCGGGCGGCGGCTACGAGCGCCCGTTCTGGTTCGAGACTCGCCAGTCGGGGCCGCAGGTGTGTTTCGGACACACCGTCCTCTCGGAGCCGTTCGCGACGGAGTGGGCCGTCGGACTGGACACCGGCTGTGTCTACGGCGGGCAGTTGACGGCCTACGAGTGGTCGACCGGCGAGTTCGTCGCCGTCGACCCGCCCCGAACCCACCAGGCGCGGTCGAGCGACAGCATCGTCGACCCCCGGGCCGACTCGAACGCGGTCGCGCAGTCTGATGATTGACGAAACGCCGGTCCAGTCGGCCGACGACCCCGACTTCGAGGTCGACCCTCGCGAGGCTGACCCCGACGACGTCGACCTGACCGACGAATCGCTGTATCTCAACCGCGAGTTGAACGAACTGGCCTTCCAGCGACGGGTGCTCCACGAGGCCATCGACGAGCGCAACCCGCTCCTGGAGCGTGTGCGGTTTCTGTCGATCGTCACGCGCAATCTGGACGAGTTCGTGATGAAGCGCGTCGGCGGGTTGAAACAGCAGATCCGTGCCGGCGTGACCGAGACGACCGCCGACGGCCGCACTCCCGACGAGCAATGGTGGGAGGTCCACGAGGCGCTCGGACCGATACTCGAACGGCAGGCCGAGTGCTACCGCGAAACGCTCCGCCCGGCGCTGGCCGAGACGGGTATCTCCATCCTGGATTACACCGACCTCAGCCCGGCGGAACGGTCCGAGATGCGCGAGTACTTCGAGGAGTCGATACTTCCGACGCTGACGCCGCTGTCGTTCGACCCCGCACACCCGTTCCCGTTCATCTCGAACCTCTCGCTGTC
The DNA here is from genome assembly GCA_036626395.1 of Haloarculaceae archaeon. Lineage (GTDB taxonomy): Archaea > Halobacteriota > Halobacteria > Halobacteriales > Haloarculaceae > QS-5-68-33. The sequence goes on along the minus strand of JAZKRZ010000036.1, from coordinate 16,122 downwards.
GCTCGCGGTGCTCGCGCGGCGGCCAGAGGACGACGAGCCGACGTTCACCCGGATCAAGATCCCGCCCAACCGGTCGCGGCTCCTCGTGGTCGAGGAGGGACGCCGCTACGTCCTGCTCGAGGACGTCGTGCGCGAGAACCTCGACCTGCTGTTGCCGGACGTCGAGATCGTCGACACCGCGCTGTTCCGGTTGACGCGAAACGCAGAGGTACGCCGTGACGAGGAGGTCGCCGAGGACCTCATCGAGATGATAGAGGAGGTGCTCGAACAGCGTCGCTTCGCCAGCGTCGTCAGACTGGAAATCGAGACCGACCCGGACCCACGGATCCGCCGGACGCTGAAAGACCAGCTCGACCTGGACGAGCGGGAGGTCTACGAACTCCCCGGACCGCTGGACTACCGCGAATTCGAGTCGCTGACCGACCTCGACCGGCCGGCCCTCAAGCCCGAACCCTGGACGCCCCAGCCTCACTCGCGGATCGGACGGTCCGACCGCGCGGGGTTCGAACGCGACGACGAGGAGAACGCGCCGACCGTGTTCGAGGACATCGACGAGGGGGACATCCTGCTCCACCACCCGTATCACGACTTCAGCGGGACGGTCCAGCAGTTCCTCTCGGCGGCCGCAGAGGACCCGAACGTCCTCGCGGTCAAGACCGCTATCTACCGCACCGCCAGCGACTCCGAGGTGATCCAGTCGCTCATCGACGCCGCCGAGAACGGCAAGCAGGTCGCGGTGATGGTCGAACTCAAGGCTCGCTTCGACGAGCAGAACAACCTCCAGTGGGTGCGCCAGCTCGAAGAGGAGGGGATCCACGTCGCCTACGGCACTGTCGGTCTGAAGACCCACACGAAAACCGCGCTGGTAGTCCGCGAGGATGACGACGGCGTCAAGCTCTACTCCCACGTCGGCACCGGGAACTACCACTCCGAGACCGCCAAGGGGTACGTCGACCTGGGGTTGCTCACCGCCAACCGGGACGTCGGACAGGACCTGGTGACGCTTTTCAACTCCTTTACCGGGCCGGCCCTGGACGAGCGCTTCCGGAAACTGCTGGTCGCCCCGGCGAACATCCGCGACGAGTTCACGCGGTACATTCGCCGGGAGGCCGAACACGCCCGGGCCGGCCGGAGCGCGCGTATCGTCGCGAAAGTCAACGGGCTCGAAGACCCCGCGATGGTCGAGGAACTGTACCGCGCCTCGATGGCCGGCGTCGAGGTCGACCTGATAGTCCGGGACATCTGCCGGCTCCGCCCCGGGCTGGCGGGGATAAGCGAGAACGTCCGCGTCCACTCGGTCGTCGGGCGCTTTCTCGAACACTCGCGCATCTTCTACTTCGAGAACGGAGCGAGGGTCGGGTCCACGTCCACACAGGCAGCCGACGAACCCGAGGACGGGTACGGGCCGGAGTACTACATCGGGAGTGCCGACTGGATGACCCGGAACCTCGACTACCGGGTCGAGGCGGTCGCACCTATCGAGGACCCCGCGTTGCGCCGCCAGTTGAAGTTCAATCTCGAACTCCTCCTGCACGACAACCGTCGGCGGTGGCGGATGAATCCCGACGGGAGTTACGACCAGCGGACGCCCGCCGCGGACGAACCGGTCGTCGACACGCAGGCGGTCCTGATGGACGAGGCACGCGCCGCCGCCGCGCACGACAGCGTCGACCGGGGGATCGTCCGGGAGTTCGACGTCGACGGCGACCTGCTCGTCGAACCAATCGAGGGCGAAACAGCGGGCGAGTCCACGGCCGCGAGGACGGCCACGCGGGACGGCGAGGGAGCGGATCCGGAAACCGGACCGGACACCGGTCGAGCCGCGAACGACCGTGGCGAGAGCGAGCAGCGCGTCGATGCAGTGCAGTCGGCCGCGAAACCCGTGTCGGACGATACAGCGGCGAGTGCGACCACCGGCGTGGACGAGCGAGACCCGCTGGACCGGTTCGAGGAGCGGTGGTACGAGCCGGACAGCGAGCGCTACGCCTACGCGGTCCGGATGCCCGACGGCGACCGCCGCTACTTCGAGTCGCGGGCCGGCGCGGCGGACTGTCTGCAGCGCCTGTACGGGTGACCGTCCTCAGAGTACGTCCGGTTGCAGTCGCTCGCGTTCGTCCTCGCGCAATCGGTACGGGTCGAGTTCCTCCCGCAGGTCACCCAGCGCCGCCCGCCGCTGGCGGTGGGCGGCGAGGAACCCGTCGATAGCGTCGGCGGCCGCCGCCTTCAGTTCGCCCGAGAGCAACTCGCCGGCGCGGTATTCGCGGGCGAGGCGTGCGACCCGCTCGTCGTCGGGTTCGAAAAACGAGTAGAGGTACTGGTAGGCGACGTCAACCTCGGGGTCGCCGCCCTGCTGTCGGTGGGTTTCGACGTCCGCCAGCCCGCCCGAGTAGGCGTACTGCATCACCTTCTCGCGGACGGTCTCGGGGCCGTCGGTGAGTTCGATGGCCGGCGCCTCGGCCGAGGAACTCATCTTGCCCGGCCCGTCGAGCGAGGGGAGGAACTTCCCGAGGAGCGCGCCGGGCTTGTCGAGGTCGAACCGCGCTTTGGCGGCGACGTCGCGACAGACACGGACGTGGGGGTCCTGGTCGACGGCCACGGGAACCAGCGTCGGGTGGCGCCCGTGGACCAGCTGTGGCAGGAGGAGGTGGGTCGCCTGTACCGCGGGATAGAACGAGAGACCGACGTTGACGGGGTCGCCGTAGGCCGCGTCGACCGTCGACTGGCGGATCCCGGCGGCGAAGCGCGCGGCCTGTGGATAGACGACGTCCGCGTCGAGCCGGTCGACGACGACTCTCGTTCTGTCGGGGTCGAGCCCCACCGCGAGCAGGTCCCGCAGGTTCGAGCGCGTCGCCTCTGCGATCTCCGGAAAGGACAGGTCCTTCGCGTAGAACTTCTCGTCGTCGGAGAGCGGGATATAGACGTACGCCCCGGTCGCTTCCTGGAGGCGTTTCGCGAGGTAGAAGACGAGGACGTGACCCAGGTGCATCGGTCCCGAGGGGCCGACGCCGGTCACGACGGAGTGGGTCTCGCCCGCCCCGGCGGCGTCGAGATAGCGGTCGACGTCGCGTCCGGCGTAGAACACCCGCCGGCGGAGCATCGGGTGGTCGGGGAAGCGCTGGACCTGTTCGTCGGTGAGGCGGTCGGCGCCGAACTGCTCGAGGAGGCGGTCGTAATCGACCTCACCCTCGACCTCGTAGGGGGTGACCGTCGCTTCTCCGGCGTCGTCGCTGTCGGCGGCGGCGTCGCCGTCGACAGTGTCGCCGCGGTCAGGCGTCGCATCGGTGTCGGTGTGGTCGTCGTGCTGTGCGTCGGTCGCTGGCGTGTCGGTCATGGATGTGCTGGTGCTGGTTAGTGGTCGTCGGCCGGTTCGGGCCAGAGAAAGCGAGTGAGCACCGCGCCGGCGCCCGCCGGGTTAGGCCGCGGCGGCCGCGAGCGCGACACTGTCCGCTCCCCGGAACCGCACGCGCCAGCGCCACGCGGGAGCGGACTGCATCACCCCGTGATATCGCAGTCTGAATCAAAACGGTTTCGGAGACGGCTGGTACCAGTGATCGACGGAGGCGCTCGACTCGGTCGCTACCAGTGACACCGACCACGATCGCCCACAGGCGCTGAAAGCCCTCGGCCCGCTCGTGACGCCGCGGGTCGCTGCGCTGCGGTGCTCATCCCTCGCACGACGCCGTCTCGCCACGAGAGGCTCGACGGCGCGCGCCACAGTGGTCGTCCAGTCCGCAGCCCACCGAATCGCGTCGACACTCCGAGAAAGCGTTCACACCCCGCCGAAGTGGACGTCGGCGAAATCGAGGATCGCCTCCCAGTAGCCGCGGTTCAGCGTGTGTCCGGTCTCGCGACGGTAGTGGCAGAGGTGGCCCGCGGTCTCGGTCGTGATCTCGTCGTCGCCGGACAGCGGGTTCTCGTCGACGAGTCCCTCGACGCCGAGGAGGTCGTAGACGGGGTCGGCCGCCCGCAGGGCGTCGAGGGCGCGCCCGGGGTTGGCCCAGTAGTCGCGGGCGCCCTCCGTGTCGAGGAGCGGCCGGGGCGCGACCAGCGCCACCAGCAGGTGCTGGTCGACGGGCAGGCGCGTCTCGCGCTCGCCGTCCGACCCGAAGGTGGCGTCCGATTCACCGAAGGCCGGGAAGACGTCGTTGAACCAGTGCGGGAACGTCGCGTTGATGCGTGCGACCGTCTCCTGGCCGTTCTCGCGGGACAGCGCCACTCCGCCGGTCCCGGACTGATGCGGCGCGACGAGACCGATCCGGTCGTCGGTCGCGCCCGCCAGGAGCGCGGCCTTCCCGCGCCGCGAGTGGCCGGTGACGGCGATCTCGTCTGCACGGACGGCGTCGTCGGTCCGGAGGGAGTCGACACAGCGCTGGAGGCCCCACGCCCACGCCGCGAGCGTTCCCCACTCGGTTCCGGGCGGGCAGTCCAACTCGTCGTCGAAGTAGGGGTGCAGTCCGTCCGTGACGTCGTCGCGGTCCGGGTCGGCGTCCGCACAGTGGTACGTCGCGAAACCGTAGCCACGCTCTATGACGTACTCGACACACCAGTAGTCCTCCTGCGCGCCCCGTTCGTCGGTGCCGTGCTCGCTCGCCGTCGCCGTGAGACTGACCGCGTCGTCGGCGACCACGGCGTGGTTGCCCTCTCTGTTGAGCCCCAGCACCGTCGGGACGGGACCCGCCCGGTCTGCCGGGAGAAAGAGCGCGAGGGTGATCGCGGGCGCGTCGCCTGCCACCGCCGGGAACGAAACAGTCACTTCCCGGAGGGTCGCGCCACCGCCGAGGGCGCCCTCGGTTTCGCTGACGTTCGTCTCGGTCTCGGGCGGGGCGGGCGCGTAGCCGTAGACGTAGTGCCGGAAGAGCCGTTTCAGTTCCGTGCGCCGGTGTTCCCAGTCGTCACGGCTCTCGACCGCGCTCCCGTCGCGGAACTCCAGGGGGTCGGGCAACTCGGAGCGTGGTTCGAGCCGGGAGGGGGCGGGCAGGTCGGCCGGGTCTGTGGGGTCGGTCATACCCCGGGGTCGCGCCCCGCTGGGGAAAAGCCACCGGCGACCCCCGCGGGATGCCGGTACCCGCCCTGCGGGGTCGGGGGCCCCCGCCGTCCGAAAACCGGCGACCGTCCCCGGAACGGGAACGGCTTTGGGGCCGGCGGAGGGACGTCCGGCTATGACCGACACCGCGGTCCAGCTGTACACGCTCCGGAACGTCGACCGCCCGTTCGCCGAGGTGCTCGAACTCGTCTCCGATGCGGGTTTCGACGGCGTCGAGTTCGCCTACCGCGTCACCGACGAGGACCCCGGCGAGGTGGCAGCGACGCTCGACGGGACCGGCCTCGACGTCGCCGGCGCCCACGTCGGCATCGAGAGTCTGGAAGACGACTTCGAAGGGACCGTCGCGTTCTACGACGACCTGGACGTCGAACACGTCGTCGTCCCGTGGCTCGACGCCGAACACTTCGAGACGCGCTCGGCGGTCGTCGAGGCCGCCGGCCGCCTCGCCGACCTGGAGGGGCGCCTCGCCGGGCACGGGATGACCCTGCACTACCACAACCACGACCACGAGTACATCGACCTCGACGGGGCCACCGGATTCGACGCGTTCCTCGACGCGACGGACCTGGGCATCGAACTCGACCTGGGGCTGGCGCTTTCGGCCGGCGACGACCCGCCCGCGCGCCTGCGGTCGCTTGGCGAGCGCTCGCGGCTGGTCCACCTCAAAGACTACGACCTCGACGCCGGCGAGTCCGTGCCGGTCGGCGAGGGCGACCTCGACCTCGACGCCGTCGCGGACGCGGTCGAGCGAAACGACAGCGACTGGCTCGTCTACGAGTACGAGGGCGAGGACCCGGTCGAGACGCTCGACACCGCCGCAGAGCGCACCCGCGAGCTCTGCTAGCTGTGCCGGGGTGCCCACGACGGGTCGGTGCGCCGCTCCCGGCGCGGGGCGCGACCGGTCCATTTAGGCCCGCTCGCTCCCACCCCCGCGTACATGCAGGTCACGTTGCTGGGAACGGGCGACACGACGGGGACGCCGACGCCGGGCTGTGACTGCGAGACGTGCCGGCGCGCGGCCGACCCGGACGACGTGCTCGTCGAGCGCCTGGCCGAGCGCGGCATCGACGCCAGCGATGGCGTCGAACGCTCGCGCTTTTCCGTGCACGTCCGCAACGAGCGGACCGGCGAGTCACTGCTGGTCGACACGAGTCCCGACTTCCGCTCGCAGTTCCTCGACCACGACGTCCCCCTCCCCGACGCCGCCCTGGTCACGCATATCCACTTCGACCACCTCGACGGCCTCGGCCACGCCTACCGCCTGTTCGACCGTCTCCCCGTCCACGCCGCGGACGAGACCGACCCGGCCACCGGCGAGAGCGTCGCCGAGACCGTCGACGGGCGCTACGACTACCTCGACACCGTCACCGTCGACCCACAGACCCCCTGCGAGCCGTTCGAAACCTGCGGGTTCGAGGTGACGCTCGTCCCCGTCGACCACCCGCCACTGGCCTGTTACGGCCTCGCCGTCGAGGACACGGAAACGGGCGCGAAACTCGCCATCTCGGGCGATTCGACCTACGGGATCGGCGAGGAGTCACGTGGCGTGCTGGCGGACCCGGACCTGTTACTCGCCGACGGCATCGTCCCCGCGGCATACTGCGAACACCACCCGGCGGGCGGGGATCACTTCGACGCCGACGGCGTCCCGCGAACCTTCGGGACGAAACACATGACCGTCGAGGGCGCACAGGCGCTGGGCGCGGACCTCGATGCCGACCGGACCCGGGTCGTCCACGTCTCGCACTTCCTCGACGCCGAGGAGGCGTTCGCCGACCCGCTGGCCGTCGACGGCGAGCAGTACTGCCTCTGAGCGAACCTGGAGGCGACCACCGGCCGGTTCTCACACCTGCGGTGTCGGTACTGGACGAGGTCTCGACGTACAACCGGCCACGTGACAGGGCGTCGTGTCGGGAGTGTATTTAATCGCTCAGCCCGTATAGACGTACACCGTCATGAAGGAACTCGACCGTGTCTTGGGCAGGTATGCGACGAGCCAGGAACTCATGGACCAGATCAGGTATACTGCCGAGTCGCTGAGCATGGAATTCGACCGGTGGGGCGAACAGCACGTGAGCGGCCCGAGCCTGTATCTGTTGATCGTTTCCGAGATCAATTTCGACGCATACACCGACCCGATGGGGGACAACAAGTGGCCGGTCGACCGGTGCCGGGTCGTCACTGAATCGTCCGACGCGTTCACGCAGGTCGCCCGGGACGTGGCGTTCAGCCGGGACGGCGCTATCGTGGTGACCGGGGACGGGACAGTACAAGAACAGATGGTCCGGGTGCGCAGTCCCAGCCGGGAATCCATCGAGGCGTTCGACGAACTCGAATACACCGAGTGGATGGGAGCCAAGCACATGAGCGCGCTGGAAACCTCGATCCGGGAGGAGGTCCTGTGGGTGATCACGCTCAGTGAAGAAGACGGGCGCGTCACGACGTTTCTCGACGGCACGTATCAGGACTATCCGCGCGAGGATATCGGCGGCCGGTGGCGGCCCGAAACGTAGCGGGGCGACCTGCTCCCGCACGGGCCGGCGAGGCGACGGTATCGGCTTCGAGACACCCGGACCGAAAGAAGGTCGCTTCGTGACACCCGCCGGACGCCGATTTCGCGTCCGCCCCCCGTCGAAAATCCCGCTGGACCGGCTCTCGAGCGCGCCCGACACCGCTCCACCGGGAACGGTTTTCGACCGGAACGCACACAACGGCAGGCGACGACGACTCACCCATGTCACCCACCGTCCACGCGCTCCGCAACGAGATCCGCGTGAAGGTCGGCCGCTTCGAGCGCGAGGTCTCCTCCGATTTCACCAAGGAGGCACTCGCCGCTCTCTGCGAGGCGGTCGGTAACGACCTCGGCCCCGACGGATCGCCGTCGAAGGCACGGATGCGCGCCGACATCCTCGCCGCTATCGGCGAACGCGGGAGCGACGACCCGGAGGGGCTGGACCGGTCGTTCCGGAAGGCCGAACTCCAGGCCATCGCCGAGGCGCTCCGCGAGGAGTAGAGGCCGTCGGTCACCGCGCGTCGATAGCCCGGCGGAGGCGGTTGGTCGCGACGGTACCGAACTCCGCCCGCCGATGGCAGCCCGGGCACAGGGTTACGACGTTGTCGAGGTCGTGTGCCTCCGTCTTGTCGTGGCGCCCGGCTTCGGCGAAGATCCGGACGGGAACGATGTGATGGACATCGGGGTTTCGCCCGAGCTCGTCGGGGTCGGTCCCACAGAGAACGCAAGCGTACTCGTCGCGTTCGAGGGCCGCTTTGGGAGTTGCATTCCAGCCCCGCCCTTGACTTCCTCCCGCACTGAAGCGCGAGGCTTTCTCCTCGCATTTCCGTAACTGTCGGTGCCGCCGCCCGCCCAGTTGAGGTGGCCGTCGCCGGTGAACGCCTCGGAGACCCACTCGTTCTGACACTCCTTGCTACAGAGGACGGTCTCTCCCTCGATGTCGCTCAGATAGCGTTCGATCGTCGACCCGCAGATGTCACACGCTGTCGTCTCCCGTCCGCCCTGATGATGCGGATTCGCCTCCCCTTCGTATGACACCGCGTCGTCGTGGCAATCGTTCGAACAGTATTTTTCTCGTATTCCGCGTAGAATTCGGTTCCGCGCGCTGCACACTCTCGGTTGGGCAGTCGCTCGTCGTGGACGGTGCTGTGATGAACTCCGAGTCCGCGGCGCGTATCGAACTCACTGTCGCAGGTTGGGCATTCGTATCTCCCCATACCACGATCCTGTCACTGATAAAATTTTGAGTCCGGGTGCGAGAATCGAACCCGCGTCTCAGCCTCCACAAGGCTGAAGGATAACCACTACCCCAACCCGGACACGTTTCGCGTTGGGCAGATACGCGTAGCCGAGTCGAAGTAAAATACGTTACGACTCGCGCGCTTCGGGAGATACTTAGGTGCGAGTGCCCTCCGTCCGACAAGCGTGGCCATCACGGACAAGATCTACGTGAAAAACCACCAGCAGATCGCCTCCCAGTTAGAGACGTCGTTCCCCAAGAGCGCCTTCTCGGGGGCGACGATGGACATGCTCTTTCGCGGGGAGAACCTCTCGAAACTCGACGAGACGACGCGCGACCGCGTGCTGGATTTCGCCGAGGACTTCATGGACTGTGACTGCGAGGCCAATCCCCACTGTGGCCACCCCGAAGAGAAGTTCGTCCGTTACCTGCTGGAGTTGCGCGAGACGGGCATGGGTCCCGACGCCATCGTCGACGTGATGGGCGAGGACTACATGCTGTACGCCTACCCCGGCGATGTCCTCTCTTTTCTCGACGACGCCGTGCGCACCCTCGAAGCGGTCGAGACGCTGGCGGACGTGGACGGGCACGAGGACGTCGCGAACGAAACGCGGGAGAGACGCCAGCGACTCCTCTGAGCGGCCAGCTACAGCGAATCGTCGAAGTTCCCGAGCCGGTAGGACGATTCCTGTTCGGGTTCGCCGCCGTCCAGATCCTCCAGCTGGACGACGTCCTCCTGGTCGTGCTCGTCGAGTTGCTGACGCAGTTTCGTGACGTACCGCTTGTGCTCCTCCAGCTGTTCGCGGAGATGTTCGGCCTCGAGTTCGAGGCGTTCGTGTTCGCGGACGAAGCTCTTGGGGACCTCGACTTTCGGGGGGAACGTCTCGGTGTCGCTGGTGGTGGACTCGCTGAGCTGGTGTTCCGGGACCACCTCGACCTGCCCGTCGTGGGCGACGAGCATGTCCACGTAGTCGCGGAAGACGGCCGACAGCGAGAGGTCGCGCTCGTCGGCGATTTCGCGGAGCGTCTCGAATTTGTCCTCGCTCACGCGAAACGAGATGGTCTTGTTCTTGCTCATCACCCCTCACTCGTCGTTACTCCCACTTAACGATTTGTCAGACGCTGGCACGGCTCCGGGAACCGTGAAATAAACGGGAGGGGCCACACCGCCGGCGCCCGTCTCCGGCGTCGGCGGTCAGTCGTCCGCGCTGGCTTCGACCTCGTCGTCGGCTTCGAGGCTTTCGAGGGCCTCGACGACGAGTCGCCGGTAGTTCTCGACCGGGAGGTCGTACTGCTGGCGAGCCATCGCGACGTACTCGTCGACGGTGGCGCCGTCCTCGGGGTCGTCGGGGTCGTCGGCCGCGAACGCTTCGACCCGGTCCAGGGTGCGCTCGGCCGTCTCGACGACCCAGCGGTCCCGCGTGGCGGCGTCGACCTCCGTGATGGATTCGGGTCGGATGGAGACGTTCACCTCGCCGTCGTCGGTCTCGTAGGTGCGCGGTTTGCCGACGACCGCCACGTAAGCGGGCGGTTCGAGTTCGCGCAGCATCGAGGCCGCGTCGGGCTGGTACTGACCGGCGTACATGTAAAAGCGGTCACCGTTGGGGTCGATGACCTGCCCCTGCCAGTACTCGCTGTCGGTGCCGACGTCCTCGGTCTCCATGAGCGTGCCGACGACGAACACGCGGTTGGCGCGTTCCCCCGTCGGGAGGAGGACGTACACCGGGGCGCGTTCGTCGTCCGATTCCTTGAACGTGTAGGCCGCGTCGTTGAACTCCCCGGCGAAGACGCGCCGGGCGATCTCGCGGGTGGGTGTCGTCGCCATTATATCGACCTCGCTTTGATCAGGACGGCCTCCGGGTCGGCCGGTTCCGAGAGCCGCTCCATCTCGTCGACCAGAACGTACCGCCCGTAGGTGGGCCCCGAGACGCGATAGTACCGGCCCAGCACGTCCGCGCGCATCTCGTCGGCGACCACGGACGTATCCAGCGCGTCCATGGCCATGTCTTTCGCTTCTTCGAGGGTGATCCCGGTCAGGTTCTCGGTCCCCTCGCGGTCGAACAGCACCTCGTGGAGGTTCTCGCCGTCGTCGAGGACGCCCTTGATGCGGAGGTCGAACTCCCCGTCGACCTCGCCGTGTTCGTTACACCGGCCGTTCTGGAGGACGCGCGTGCAGTCCTCCTCGGGACAGCGGTTGATCAGCCCGGACCCGGACTGGATGTCGACCAGGGCCCCCTCGACGGTGACGTCGTCGTCGCCGACTTCCAGGCCCTCGTCGAGTTCCTCGATGACCGTCGTGCGGTTCAGCTTCACTGAAAAGCGACCCTGGTACTCGTCGGTGACGACGTTCCGGAGGTGATAGATGCCGCCTTCCTCCAGGGCGGGCAGGTCCGACTTGGACCACTTCGTGAACTTGATCGTGCCGGTCTCGTCGCCGAGCAGACCGACCTGCGCGACGGCGTCGGAACGGGGCTCCCAGAGCTCCACCACTTTCGCGGTGACGTCGACCCACTCCTCGGGGGCGTCGACGTCGGCGACCTGGACCTGCTCGTTGCCGCCGCCGGCACCCAGGTCGTCGCGGTCGATCCCGGCCTCGTCGAGGTACGTGTTGGTGACGCTCCGGCGCGCCTCCGAGACGGGGACCTTGTACTCGTTGACCAGCGTGTCCAGTCGCTCCTCGACCTCCTCGACCGTGACGTCCAGCTGGTCGGAAAACTGTTCGTGTATCTCTGTCGCGTGGGTACGCAAATCCGTCATTGTCGGTTCCTGTCTCCGCGTTGTTTTCGATGGGAGACGGTCGTACCTTGGTCGCCCCCACGTATAAACCCTCGTCTACCCTGGTGAAAGTGAAAACAGACGCATCGTGGCTCGGCAGAAGGGAATACGGCCTGCCACCGTTCGCGGGGACCGTCTGCCTCCTTCGCTCCCCGTGAGCGAATGCCCCGGGCTCAGCGACCGTACTGGAGGGGTACGCTTTTATAGTCGAAGCACGAACCTCAGGTGAATGGACTCCGCCGAGTTGCTCGACCTGCTGGGGAACGCGAACCGCCGGCGGATCCTCCAGTTACTGGCACACAAACCCTGTTACGTCACGGAGATAAGCGAGTACCTCGGCGTGAGCCCGAAGGCGGTGATCGACCACCTGGAGAAACTGGAGAGTGCGGGGCTGGTCGAGAGCCGCGTCGACGACCAGCGCCGGAAGTACTTCCACATCGCCCGGAACCTCCGGCTGGAAGTCAACGTCTCGCCCTACGAGTTCGGGACGAAAAGCGCCTACCCGGCGAGCGCCGTCGACGTCACGCGGTGCCGGTACGTCTCCATCGAGGCAGAGGTCACGGGCGACAACGGGGGCGAGGCGACGGACCTCGCCAGACAGTTCAGCCGGCTGCAGGACCTCGAGACGGAGCTGTCGATGGCCCAGCGGTGGGTCCACGGCCGGCTCACGGAGGTCATGGAGGAACTCACCGAGCAGTTCGAGGGCGAGGATAGCCGCCTGCTGGGGGACGTGCTCTCGGTGCTGGCCGCCGAACCGGGAACCGCCGAGGCGGTGAGCCGTCGGGTAGAGGCCCCGCCCGAGATCGTCCGCGAGGCCCTGGGCCGACTCGCCGAGGAGGGCATCGTCGTCCGCGACGGCGAGGAGTGGCGACTTCCCGACTGATAGTGATTACTGCGACTATTTTCATGAATGGTGTCGAAAGGCGCCGGTTTAGAGACTCCTGTCACCGGTACAGATCGCCACGGCGGTAAAGCATCGCAGTAATCACTATGAGTCACTCGACGCTCGCGGTCAGCCCGTTCCTGAGGTCGCGCCCGAAGTAGTGTCCGAGCAGCGCGACCACGAGTCCGACGCCGCCCGCGAGCGCGACGACGGGTGCCAGCCCGACGTCGGAGAGCAACGCGACCCGAAAGAGACTGCCCTGGAACGCGCCGATGCTGCCGACCAGCGCCCCCGCAAGCGCGAACTCGACGTACCGCGCCGTGCCGCTGGCGAGCCCGAGAACGAACGCGCCGGCGAAGACGCCGACCGGGCCGCCGACGAACCCGAGCAGCGGGACGCTGCTCGCGAGCACCACGGAGACGAGAACGGCCCCGAACGTCAGCAAAACCGACCGCCCCGACGGGATACCGGCGAGGGGGTTCGGCAGCCCCGACGGACGGAGTCGCGACAGCAGGCCGGGCCCCTCGTCGACGACCTCGTCGGTCTCGGGGCGTTCGGTGGTACGGTTCGCGTCGGGGTCGCCGGTCAGCGCGTCGACGTCGACGCCGAGTTCGTCGTCGTCGAACCCCACCTCACCGGTCGGGCCGGCGCCGACGTCGCTTTCCGGGTTGTCGACATCGACATCCGGGTCCACGTCGTCCCCGATGGTACGCTCGTCCGTGCGCTCGGACATACCACGGCTCCGGGCCCGACGGCAATGGGCCTTTTCCCGTTCCCGCCCGGATAGCGGGACCCCGTCCACTGTGACGGCGAACATCCCCGCCACCGGCGCGTTTTTGCGAGCGGTCGGCGTATTCCGGAGCATGGACGCAGCGACGCTCCCCGACGGCTGGACGGAGGGAACGGTCGTGACCAACGACGTCCGTCTCCACTACACGCGGACCGGCGGCGACGGCCCCGTGATGGTCGTCGCCCACGGCGTCTTCGACGACGGTCCCTGTCGGACGCCACTGGCCAGAGACCTGCAGGACGACTACGACGTCGTCATGTACGACGCGCGCGGTCACGGGCGCTCGGACGCGCCGGAGGCGGGCTACGGGATCGACGACCGCGTCGCCGACCTCGTGGGCCTGCTCGACGCGCTCGCCGTCGACGACCCCGTGCTCTTCGGGCACTCGATGGGCGGGGACACGGTGCTGGCGACCGCGAGCGCTCACCCCGACCTGCCGCGGGCGGTCGTCGCCGTCGACCCCGCGAGCCTGCTCGACCACGACCGGGACGAGGACGAGTCGGCGGCCGACGGTGAGGCGAGAGACGACGGCGACAGAGGCGACGCGCCGGACGACCCCACGAGGGACCCTCGCCGGCAGATCCTGTGGTGGCAGGACCACACCAAGGCGGAACTCCTCGAGACCGACGACGAACTCGCGGGCCACGTCGCGGCCGGCGAGGCCGAACTCGCGTCGCTTTTGGCCGACGCCCGTCTCCGCGTGAGTCCGAACATCGTCGGGGTCTTCGAGGCCGGCTGGCTCGACCCCGAGGAGACCTTCCCCGACATCACCGCGCCGACGCTCGTTCTCCGGGCGGACGCCGACGAGGCGGCCCGGGAGCGCGACCGCGAGCGCGTCGCGCGCATGACCGACGGGCGTGTCGTCCACGTCGACGGCGCGGGCCACTGCGTGTTCCGCGACGAGCGGGAGTTCGCGACCGCGCAGTTGCGCGAGTTTCTCGCCGACGTGTGACTCGTCGACGGCGCGCGACACTGACCGCGTTCGACGAACTGAATTATAAGTATCGACTACGTAGGGTGGGATATGGAACACGACTTCGAGGACGACGCGTCGGACGCGTCCGGACTGACGGCGGTCAAGCTCTCGCTGGTCGGCGGCTTCGTCGGCACGCTGGCCGGTCTCAAGCGCCGCGGTATCGGCGGTGCCGTGGTCGGCGGTCTCGTCGGCGGGACCGCGGGGTACGTCGCCGGTGCCGCCCTCGACGGCCCGGGCACCCCGGACGAGTGGGAGGACCCGCTCGCCGACGTCCGTGACGAACCCGTCACCGTCGACGTCGGAACTGACGACGAGGACGTCGGTTTCGACTTCGAGGGCGACGAGGAGGCCGACGCCGAAGCGGACGAAGCGGGCGAGGACGAGGACGAAGGGGTCGACACCGAAGACGGAGACGACGCCGAGGCCGAAGATGACGAAGCGGACGCGGAAGCCGAATCCGCGGACGAAGAGTAGGCGCGCGGTCGTTCAGAGCACCCGCAGTCGCACCGTCCAGAACTCGCGGACAGCGTCGGCCAGCGCCGCCTCGGGGTCGCCGGTCGCGTCCACCGTGGCGGTCACGTCGGCGTCGTCGAACCCGTCTATGACTGTGCGTTCGCCGACGACGTACAGTCTGTCGGCGCCGACGTCCGCCAGCGCCGCGCGACACCGGTCGAGGTGGTCGTCGACCTGTGCGTCGCGCAGTCGCTCGAAGCGCGCCTGCGAGAACCCGCCCTTGGAGTGTTGGCTCTGCAACTCGGAGTCGAAGCCCTGGAAGGCGACCCGTTCGTCGCCCTCGTAGACGCCCAGCGCGAACAGATCCGAACGGACCAGCGCGAGCGCGAACCGGCCGCGGGGCTCGAAGCGCTCGCGTTCGACCCGAAACGACTCGCCCCACTCGGTGAACGCCGCAGGGGGGTCGGGCACGGAGAGACAGGCGCTCGCGAGGCCGGCGTCGTCCGTGACCGCGAGACAGGGCGCGGCCCGACGCACGAGCGCCGCGCGGTCGCCGAAGGCCTCGCGTACCGCCTCGGGCAGGTCGTGGCCGTCGGGGACGTACGCGGTGAACGCCCCCTCGGCGCCGGTTCGGACCGATTCGAGGCGGTCGAGGACCTCCGAGCGACGCGCGCCCCCCAGGCGCTCGGTGCGGGCGAACGAGCGCTCGCCCTCGGCCTCGTCGCGGAGGCGCTCGACGGTCCCCTCCAGGTCGGCGATGCGGTCCTCCAGTCGGTTCACGCGCTCCTCGGCGGCCTGGCGCTCGCTGGCGGCCTCCGAGCGGCGCTCGCGTTCGGCCGCCAGTTCGCGCTCGCGGTGGCGGAGTTCCTCTTCGAGTTCCTCGATCCGTGACTTGAGCTGTGCGCGGCCGAGCAACTCGTCGAGCATCACTCGACGTGGGGGGTCCGGGCGGGCTTAAATCCCCGTGGGTCCGCCGCCGAAACGGAACCCGCCGCTGTCGTCCGCGTCGTCGGTCGCCTCGCCCCGTCGGACGCCCGCTTCGCTGTCGCTCCCCGCGGCGGGGAGGCCCTCGGCGACCGAGAGCAACTGGCGCGCGCGGTCGGCCTTCGCGAGGAACACCTCCCGGAGCGCCGGCGGGTTCCTGATGTCGGTCTCCTCGACGACCTCCTCGGGCACGACCAGCGTGTCGGCGGGGACGTCCGCCTCGCCCCCGACCGTGAAGTGTGTGTTCCCGAGTTTCATCACCAGCGGGAGGTCCGTCCGTTCGACGCCCTCGCCGGTGTAGAGTTGTTCGTTGACTCGCTCGTGCTGGGCGCGTGCGATGGCCGCGCGCTCCCCCTCGCCCGGTTCGACGTAGAGCCGGCCCAGGTAGTAGCCGCTCGAGAACCGTTCGAACATGCTGTGCGTGTCATCCTCTGCCACGACCACGGATAAGTGTTCCCCGGAATC
>JAZKRZ010000035.1:0-21423 GCA_036626395.1 Haloarculaceae archaeon | reverse complement strand
TCGACGGAATCGACCTCGACGTCGACGGCCAGCTCGGCGAGCGCGTCACCGAGCGGGACGGTGTCGTCGTCCTCGGGGTCCGAGGCCAGAAACTCCTCGAAGTCGTCCGTCGTGAGACTCATGGAAAACGGTTGAGCCGCTGTGAGGAAAAATCTGCTGGTCAACCGGCTCAGGTTCGGTGGAAAAATTTCTCGGTCTCGCCGGGCCGGCAGGTCAACTGCCGGGTGTCGTGGTCCCAACTCGCCAGCAGGTCGTCGTCGGTCGAGACCAGACCGGCCTCGACGACGTCGGCGGGAATCGAGACCCCGCGGGAGTTGTCCACGTCGTGAATCGTGTAGGTACCGAGGGACTCGCCGACGTCGCACTCCCACGGGCTTTGAGAGTCGACGTAGGTGAGGGTCTCCGTCTCCGGGTCGACGAACGCGAAGAGTTCCGTACCCTTGTCCAGGGAGGTGCGCTGGAGTAGCGGCGCGGGGATAGACGCGCCGTCCGAAAGACGACGAGTGCGGGAGTCCGACCGCCGGGTCCGACCACGCCGCAGCTGTCGCTCCCGGTCCGACACCGGGTCGGCCGCCCCGCTGCCCACCGGTCCCCCGAACGAGCATCGACGGTACGAGGAACCGCCGGGCAACGGCCGATACCCCTTCCGCCGGGTGGGGATCGACCTCGGAGCGCGGAACGCCGCGAGGGACCCGAGCCATCAGTCGCGAGACCCACGCCACGCGGACGCGGAGGGGGGCGAGATTATCACATCGCGGATAGATCCTGTATTTTTCAATTCTGGATATTGCTACAGAGGTTATATAACGTCCGGCTACCAATCCGTTTACAAGTAATATATGGCCGGCAGAAAGTATTCTGACGTGCTGATTGTACTCACGTCGGTATTACTTCTGGTCGTGTGCTTGGAGACGGCCTTTCGAATCTCCAACTCGGTATCGATAGACGGGGCCTACACCGCGGCGACGATCACGAACGTCCCGATCCAGATAGGGGTCCTCGCGCTTATCTTTCGATACCGGAGGGCGACAGTCTTCGAGGAATACGGGTCTCGGGTCCTCCGGTCGAGCGTTCTCGGGATGGCACTGATCGGGGTCTCGGTCGGTCTCTTCGCACCAGTCCTGTACAACCACTGGTACGACCAGGTAGCGACCGTTCGGTGGGCGCTGACGATCGGAATCGGAGGCGGATTCTACGCCGGCTATCACAACAGTCGAGTCACCGCCCAGCGGGTCGCGGCGGAACGCGCCGAAGTCCGTGCGGAGGAAGCGGCACAGCGACAGGAGTTACTGGAGTATCTCAACGCACTCTTGCGACACGAAGTGCTGAACGCCGTCAACGTCATCCAGGGGCGGGCACTACTGCTCCGGCGGGACCTCTCGGACGACCCGGAAACGGAGGCACACCTCGAGACCATCGAACGGCAGTCCAGCGAAATGTCGGACATCGTCGACGACGTTCGAACGCTTTTGCGGGCGAACCGACAGGAACTCGAGTTCTCGCGGATAGAGATCACGGAGATGGTCCGGGATTCGCTCCTGAAATTCGAAGACCGGTACGAGGGACTCGAAACCACCGTTCGAATGTCGGACGAGGCGTTCGTGGAAGCCAGCGACCTCCTGCCCAGGGTATTCGATAATCTCTTTCGGAACGCCATCGAGCACAACGACTCGTCCCCCGTCCGAGTCACGGTCATGAGTGTCAAGACCGACAACAAGGTCATGATCGAGATCGGCGACAACGGCCCGGGTATCCCGGAGAGTCTCCGTGAGGGCCTGTTCGCGCCGGCTATCGGGCAGTCGGACAACCAGGCACGTCTGGGAACGGTTATCGTCGGACGGCTGGTCGAGCAACACGACGGGGAGATACGAATACTCGAGACGGGGCCGGACGGAACCACGATCGAAGTGACGTTGCCCCTGGCATCGGCGTAGACCTGTTCGAATCGGTAAAAGAACGGGCGAAACCACCCCTCGCGACGACTCCTCGTCCGCCCTGGCCGCCGGAAACGACAGACGAAAGGGACACCCGCCCGAAGGCCGGGTATGGCAGATGACGGTCCCGTGGACCCGAGTACGATCGGCGAGCGCGACGCCCCGCCGGTCGAGGAGAAACCGTACAAGATCATCTTCGAGGCGAACAAGTGCATCGGCGCCGGCAAGTGCGCCGAGGTCTCGGACAACTGGACGCTGGACATCAAGACGGGTATCGCCAGGCCGGAGATTTACTTCATCGACGAGGGCGACCTCGACGAGAACGTTCGTGCCGCCGAGGTCTGCCCCGCGAAGAAAGACCGGGGTGTCATCCACGTCGTCGACCGGCGCACCGACGAGGAGGTCGCACCCGACCCGAACGGGGACGGCACACTCTCCGTTGACTGGTAGGGGGCAGCGTTCAGTCCCGCACGAGGACCATTCGGACGTCGTCGGTGGCGTCGCCCCCGTCGCCCCATCCGTCGCTTCCTCGGCGCTGAAACCCGAATCGAGTTCGTTCGTGTCTTCGACGAAGTCCGTCAGAGGACAGAAAGACGCGCCGCGGTCCGGTTGGGGGGATCGCAACGTGGTCACTCCGACTAGATACGGTCCCAGACCTCGACGCAGTCGTCACAGAGGTGCCCGGTGAACCCGTCGACTTCGTACCGCTCGACGGACGTATCGGCCCCACACCGGTCACACTTCATCGGTCGTCACCGGCCGACCGACCCCGTCGGTTCGGAGCAGCCGGATCGACGACTAATCACCGGCCCGACGATGCCCGACACCGCCAAGAGGATGCTAATCGTCAACATGTGGGTCGGTCGCCTGGAGGTCGTCCCGGTCACCGTCCTGCTGGGCGCGGTCTTCCAGCGAGTCGACCTCTATCGGTGAGCGGGAGAGGGTTCACAGGGTATCCGCGCCGAGCGAAGCGTGGCGCGGTTCACGGGACCGAACTGCGAGGCGCGAACGAAGTGGGGTCCCGCTTTTTCACCCATGTTTTTGCTGGAGGGGTTCCCGCAGGGCCGAAGGCCCGAGGAAACCCCTCCGGGAAAAAGATGGTTAGAAGGAACTCTTGATCTTCTCGAAGAAGCCCTGGTCGACCTCGACTTCCTCGCCGCCGGCCTCGGCGAAGGCCTCCAGGGCGTCGCGCTGTTCCTGGTTGAGGCTGTCGGGCGTGACGACCTGGACCTGGACGTACAGGTCGCCGCGGCCGCGCCGGCGCAGGCGGGGCATGCCCTTGCCCTGCAGGCGGAAGGTTTCGCCGCTCTGGGTGCCCGAGGGGACGTCCATCTCGACGCTGCCGTCGACGGTGGGCACCTCGACGGTGTCGCCGAAGACCGCCTGCGGGAAGGAGATCGGTTTCTGGTGGTGGAGGTCGGCGCCGTCGCGCTCGAAGTCGGGGTGGTCCTCGACGCTGACTTCGATGAGGAGGTCGCCCTTCGGGCCACCGTTCTCGCCGGGGGCGCCCTCGCCGTCCATCCGGAGGGTCTGGCCGTCCTCGATGCCCGCGGGGATCTCCACCGAAAGCGTGGTCTCCTCCTGGACGATGCCCTCGCCCCGACAGGACGAACAGGTCTCCTCGTAGAGGGTGCCCTCGCCCTCGCAGCGGGGGCAGGTGCGGGTCTGCTGGACCCGACCCATCGGGGTCTGCTGGACCTGCGTGGTCTGGCCGCGCCCGTCACACTGGGGACAGCGCCGCGAGTCCGCGCCCGGCGGGTGGCCCGACCCGCCACACTCGCCACAGACGTCCGGGCGGGTGACGCTCAACTGCTTTTCCACGCCGTGGTAGGCGTCTTCGAGGTCGATTCCCAGGGTGGTCCGCAGGTCCTGGCCCTGGCGGGGACGGTCGCTCCGGCCGCGGCCGCCGCCGAAGAAGGTCTCGAAGATGTCGCCCATGTCGCCGAATGGGCCCTGGCCGCCGCCCATACCGCCCATGCCACCCACGCCGCCGGCGCCGCCAGCGCCGGCGCCGCCGTTCTCGGTGGCGCCGTGTTTCTCGGCCTCGACGTAGCGGTCGTGCCCCAGCTGGTCGTAGAGCTGGCGCTGTTCCTCGTCGGTGAGGACCTCCTTTGCCTTCTTGGCCTTCTTGAACTTCGCCTCGGCGTCGGGGTCGTCGCTGACGTCGGGGTGGTACTCCCGGGCTTTCTCGCGGTAGGCCTCCTTGATCTCGTCCTCGTCGGCGTCGCGGGAGACCCCGAGCACCGAATAGAAGTCCTCGCTCATCGCTTGTCCCGGTGTAACAGGTTGAGCTACTTCAATAGAACGGGTCGGCGGCGAGCGACGTGGGGGCCCCGCGGAGACCGCCACCGGGTCCCGCTCATACGGACCGTTGTACCCGTTTTCGGCGATGCCGTCGACGTATGGGCGAGTTACGGCCCGATGCGTTCACCGTGGTTCGCGACGGCGGTAAAGAAGTACAACGGTCCGTATCAGGCGCCCAGCCACTGGTCGTCGCGGACTTCGAAACCCCGCTCGCGACAGAATTTCGTCGCTCGCTTGCGCACGCGCCGCGACCCCGGGCGCGTACCCTTCTCGGTTATCTGTTCGACGATCCAGTCGGTGACGACCGCGACGCCCTCGTCCTCGTCGTCGGCGTCGATGTCCGCGAGCGCGACGAGCGTCTTCTCGTAGGCGCGGTACTGCGAACCCAGGCGGTCGCGGTCTTTCAGACCTTCGCTGGCCTCGACGACCCGTTTCATCGACGCGGCGACAGTCGGGCGCTCGACGCGCGTCCGAACGGCCTCCGGCGTCTCGAACGCCACAGTCTCCGACTCCGGGAGCAGTTCCGCGACGGTGTAGGTCCCGTCGGGCGAGTCGACGACCCGGTCACCGACCGTCTCGACGACGTCCTTCGGCGTCGCCGGGAACTCGACCGCCTCGAGGGCCGTCTCCCGGTCGCCGAGGTCCGCCTCGGCGACCGGTGGTTCCGGTTCGTCGCCGCGTTCGAGTGCTTCGAGGACGGCTCGTTCGCGCTGGCGGTTCTCGGCGTCCTGGGCCTGGTCCTCTCGCCCGTTTTTCGTGTCTGCCATCCCTGCATCTTCGCTGTCCACCCGGATAACCCTGTGGTCGGCCCGCACACGCTCTGAAATCGGGCGGTACCTGTCCTGTCACTGCCCGGCCGCTGCGACGGGAACCCCGGCAATCGTGAGACCGTCCACCCGGCAAGCCGGTTTGCCTCCACCGGCGGAGACCGGCTTCGCGAGCGGAACGGTGACGAACGCCGTGACGCCCGGTCAGCCGGTATCGACGACGACCGCCCGAACCACCGCGCCGACGGCGAGGGCGAAAAGTCCCAGGAGGAGACTCTCACCCCGGACGTTCGCGAGCAGGGCCAGATTCGAGAGGACGGCCACCTCCGGGACCCAGGGAACGCCCGGGACCTCGAACGGGCGTTCCCGGTCCGGGTATTTGCGTCGCGACCTGACGAGTGCGACGTTGACAGCCACGAGACCACTCAGCAACATGAAATCGGCGAAGTGAGCCATCGCGTCGAGACCGGGATGAAACCCGGGCGACCGGGCGAGGGCGACCGTGAACACGAGGATGAACGCGGCGATGAGCGCACCGGTGAGCAAAACGGCGTAGTGAGGAACGTGGTGTCGCGGGTGGACGCGTTCGAAGCGCTCGGGGAGGTGGTCGTGCTGGGCCATCGCGAGTTTGACGCGTGACCCCGCGAGGACCGTCGCATTCGCCGCCGACACCATCGAGAGGAGTGCCCCGAGAACGAACACCCAGAACCCCGCGTCCCCGAGGTAGTACTGTGCGGCCCGGCCCATGGCGACCTCGCCGTTCTCGGCGACGAACGACGACGCGCGGGCCGGGGACTCGAGCCGCGTGTGGTCGGCCAGGAACTGGAGGAACGTCTCGTCGTTGACTGCTATCACGACCACGACGACGACCAGCGCGTACAGGACCGTCACGAGGCCGATGCTCAGGAAGATCGCCCGCGGGATCGTCCGTTCGGGAGCCTCGATCTCGCCCCCGCTGGTCGCGATGGCCTCGAACCCGAAGAACGTGATGAACACGAGGGCACTCGTCAGCGCGACGTCGCCGAGGTGCGGGAAGTTCCGGGCCATCGAGGCCGACACGACGCCGGGGTCGAACGCGCGGAGTCCGCCCCACAGGAACAGGACGATCAGCGCGACTTTCAGCGCGGTGACGACGACCTGAAAGGTCCCGGTCTCCTCGGCACCCAGCAGGTTGACGGCGACGAGCACGCCGAGGACGGCGAGACCGACCGACCAGTACGGAACCGCGGCCGGGAACGCCACGGCCGGGGCCACGAACCGGCGGAACCACTCGGCGAAACTCGCGAGGTAGAACGCCGCGCTGGCGGGATAGCCGAGGATCATCAGCCACCCGACGAAGAAGGTCAGCTCGGAGTCGAACACCTCGGCGACGTACTCGTAGCCGCCGCCGTCGACGGTGTAGATGGTGGCGAACTCGGCGTAGGCGAGCGCGGTGAGGCTCGCGACGACGGCCGCGAGGAGAAAGGAGACGACCGCCGCAGCGCCGACGTTGCTCACTGCCAGCCCGGAGAGGACGAATATCCCCCCAGCGATCATCGTCCCGACGCCGAGCGAGACGGCGCCGAGCAGGCCGATGTCGCGCTCCAGCTGGGAATCGCCGCTCGAATCCTGCTCTGAAGCGGCTGTCATCGTATCACCTCTCGTGGCTCCCGGCGTGCGGGCTCATACTGTCGGACACACGTGAGGCCACCGTCGGTGGCTCGTTCGACCCGGAACGGGCGTTTCGATAGTGTGTTCCCGGCGAGCGTGTTCACGTACTTGTGTCCGACAGTATGAGTCTCGCTCACCCGCGAAAGAGTTTCCTGACCTCGTCGGCGACGTCAGACTCGACTGCGACGAGATAGCGGCTGCCGGCTTCGAGTTTCGTCTCGCCGCTCGGGACCTGCGTGCGCCCGGCGTCGGAGACGACCAGCGCCCCCTCGGGGAGTGCCACCTCCGCGAGCGCCCGACCGGCGAACGGGGCGCCCTCCCCGACCTCTATCTCGAGGACGTTCAGGTCGGGACCGGTGACGACCGTCCGGACGGCCTCGCCCGACAGCAGGTCGGCCGCCGTGTCGGCAGCCTCCTGCTGTGGCAGGATGATCGCGTCGACGATGTCGGTGTACTCGGCCTCGTCGCGGGTGGCCGTCCGTGCGAGCGTCTGGACGTCCGGTGCGATCCGGTGTGCCTCCATACAGACGGCGAGGTTCGTCGCGGCGTCGTCGGTCAACCCGGCGACCGCGTCGGCCGCCTCGACGTCGGCCTGTTCGAGGATCGACGGCCGCGTCGCGTCCCCGTGGATGACCATCGCGACGTACTCGTCGGCGATTTCCGCGACCCGGTCCTCGTCTGCCTCGATGATCACCACGGTGTGCCCGCGCTCGGCGAGTCGTTCGGCGGTCTCGAGACCCGCGCGACCACCACCTGCGATGATGATACGTCGGTCGCGGCTCATACCGGGTCGGAGTTCGCAGGGCACCCAGTTAACTACCGTCCGATTCCCGGGCGGTGCGAACGCCTCCCCACACCCAGACGTGGCACTAAAATTTCAAAAACGGAGTTCAGAGAACACCTTAGTGGGACGCGGACGGATCCCGTGTCATGGCAACCGACGCCACCGATACCGACCTGACGGAAGTCGCCGACGTCGATGACCTCCGCGAGGAGGGGCGAGCGGTCACGATGGCCGGCGGTCGCCCGGTCGCGCTCTTCCACCACGAGGGCGAGGTGTACGCAGTCGACAACCGCTGTCCGCACATGGGCTTTCCGCTCTCGAAGGGCAGCGTCGAGGACGGCCTGCTGACCTGTGACTGGCACCACGCGCGGTTCGAACTCGCCCAGGGGGATACGCTGGACATCTGGGCCGACGACGTCCAGACGTTCCCCACCGACGTGCGCGACGGGACCGTCTACGTCGACCCCGACCCCGAACCCGACGTCCCCCCGGAGACCCACTGGCGCAACAGGCTGGCCGACGGCCTCGCCGAGAACCTCTCGCTGGTCGCTGCGAAGGCGGTCGTCCACCTCGACCACTACGGCGAGGGCTTTTCGACGCCCCTGGAGACGGCGGTCGACTTCGGCACGCAGTACCGCGCCGACGGCTGGGGCCGGGGGATGACGACGCTGGGTGCGATGGCGAACCTCTACGACGAGGTCGCCCACGACGAGAAACTGCGGGCGATGTTCGTCGGCGTCACCGCGGTCGCGGACAACTGCGACGGCGAACCGCCCCGGTTCGAGCAGTACGCCCTCGGAAACGACGACCTCTCCAAGTCGCGGCTCAAGTCCTGGTTCCGCGACACCTGCGACGTCCGCGACAGCACGGGCGCCGAGCGCTGTCTGCGCACCGCGGCGAACGTCCTCCCGCCCGAGGACCTCGTCGAGGTCCTCGTCGCCGCCGCCACCGACCACGTCTACATGAACAACAGCCACACGGTCGATTTCGTGAACAAGGCCGTCGAGACGCTAGACCACGTCGGCTGGGACCGCCGGGAGGCCGTCCTCGCAACCGTGGTCGACGCCATCGCCGGGGCCTCGCGCGGTGAGGAGACCAGCACCTGGACCAGACCGGTCGACGTCGCCGGCCTGTGTTTCGACGCCGCCGAGGACCTGCCCGAGATGGTCGCCGCCGGCGCCGGCGAGGAGTGGGACCGCCCCGGGGACTTCGTCGAGACGCTGCTCTCGGACGACCCGCACGAGGTCGACGAGGCGCTCAGAGATGCCGTCGCCGATGGTGCGAGCACCGAACAGCTCGCCCACGCGGTCGCGGTCGCCGCCCTCCGGCGGGTCGCGCACTTCGGCACCGGCAACGAGTTCGGCGACTGGAACACGGTCCACCACACGTTCTCGTTTGCCAACGCCGTCGACAACCTCGCGCGTCGCACCGACGCCCCGGACGTCTACGAGGCCTGCTGGCAGGGCGCGATGTCGGTCTACCTCGACCGGTTTTTGAACCAGCCGCGCGCGACCATCCCCGACCCCGGCGCGGGCGCCGAGGGCGACCCCGCCCAACTGCGGGCGCGCCTGCTCGAGGTGTTCGACGAACAGGGCGGCGTCGACGAGGCCGCCCGGATCGTCGGCGGGCACTTCGACGCCGACGGCGACCCGGCGGCGCTCAAACGGACGCTGGGCGAAGGCCTCCTCCGGGAGGACGCGGGATTCCACACCCTCCAGAACGTCGAGGCGGGCTTTCGGCAGTTCGAACTGGCCGAGAGCGAGCACGAGCGTCGCCTGGCGCTTATCGCGCCCGCCAGGTACGTGGCCGCTCACTTCCCCACCCGCCGGGAGGACGAACAGACCTTCGAGATCGCCGAGCGCCTCTTCCAGGGCGAGAACATCCACGAAGGCGCGGACTGACCGGGTCGCGCGCTGAGCGCCGTTTCTCTCCCCTGTTACCGAAACCAAAATTAAGTAACGCCGATACGAGGACCACGCATGGCGACAGTGTATCGGGGCGTCAAGAGCCGTGTCGCTGGGGTCGTCTACGGGCTCGTGTTGCTGGGAATCACCGGCGGACTAGCGTTCGTCGTCCAGGAGAATCTGTTCGTCGGAGGTGGCGTCGTACCCACCGAACCGATAGAGTGGGTCGCCGTCGCGGTGGTCGCGTTGCTCGCGCTGGCGGGACTGTTCAACGTCGGGAAAGCGCTGTTGCAGGACGACTACCGGATCATCGTCAACTACCACAGGAGCGACCTGAGCGTCCAGTTCGGGCACAAACTATTGGACTGAACCGCACCCCATCGCGTACCCGCCGGCGAGCGCCGCTCGGGACCGCCACCAGTTTTTCGTATCAGTAGCCGATATTATCGGGCGTGAGTACACGACGAACCGGGGCAGGTGACCGGCGACGACACGCAACCGGGCGACGGGCTAGTATGCGGGTTCGAGGAGGGAGAGACACGTGGACTTCGACCTGGTAGCGCTGCCCTTTCGGATAGTCAGCACCCTGTTCGGGCTGGTGTTCTCGCTGGCCATCACCGAGTTTCTGGTGTTGCTGTTCTACGGCGCGATGACCGACGAGGCGGCGGCACAGGCGCTCATGCAGAACACCTCCGACCCCGTGAACTTCCCCGGGCGCTGGGTGGAGTACGTCCTGGCCAGTCCGGACCGAACGATCCTGGCACTGGTTGTGGCCGCAGTCGTGACGTTGCTCGCGTTGACGACTAGTAGCTCCTGGGGGGGAGAAGACTGAATTGACCGGGACCACAGCTGTCGCGTATGGACCGCGTGTCGGTACAGGACCTCCCGACCGGCGAGTACGGGTTCAGACTGTCCGGGGCCGGGTCGAACCTGGAGACGGTGGCGGCACTCGTCGACGGGAGCGAAATACGACTCTACGACGCCGCCGCCGGGAGCGTCGTGGCGACGATGCGCAAGTCGTGGTACGCGTTCGGGTCGGTCGCGGTAAGCGACCCGGACGGTGACCGGCCGGCGACCGTCGAGAGAGAAGGGGTCCGCCCCAACCTCGGCTCTCGACCCCGAACCCGGACGGTTACTGTTCCCGACGGGATCTCGGTGGCGCGACTCGACAATACCGAGGTCGTCGACGCCTCGAACGCGAATCCGCGCCAGAAGTGGGAACCGACGGTCGCCCCGGAAGCGTCCTCGCCTCCCCCCGAAGCGTGCTCGCCGTCGTGCTAAGTGTCTTGGAGAGCGCGCGCCGGAGCTTCGAGCAGCGGCGGTGCCGGCCCTGGTGATGAGTGACCGACAGATGCGCAGTGATGCCTGTCGACCCGGGCCTTCCGTCGTCGCGCCGGCCGGGTGCCGTCCGGGAACGTCTGGTGTCGTGGGGGACCGACCGTCACGACGACCCGGTGGGTCTCCCGGTCGGGTGGCGAGGGAGCCACTGCCCGCCGCACGGGGAGACGCTCGCCCGAACCGCGCCACGCGGGGAGGACTGCCGACAGGAGCCCAGAACTACGACAGCGACGGCGGAACCCGTTCCGGCCGGTTCCGACCCCGACCGAGAGGACGCCCTCGTCGGGTAACTGGAACGTCGCGTTCACGCGAAAGACCGGGCCGCTCGCCGAGTCAAGGAGGTCGGGCGAGAGGCGTGCCGGCCTCCGATTCGCGTCCCTGCTCCCCTCGAAGCTGAGTCCCGGCGTGGTCGGCCGGAGTGTCGCCGCGGGCGGCGGTTCGCGCCGCCTCAGTACTCGCGCTCGATGAGGTAGTCGGCGATGTCGTCGAGGCGGTCGCGGGCCTCGTTGTCCGGGAGAACGGCCAGGTTCGACTTGCCGCTCTCGACGAGGTCCTGGGCGGTCTCGCGGGCGAACTCGATGCTTCCGGCCTCGCGGAGGCGCGCGACCGCCCGTTCGATCTCCGCCTCGTCGACCGCCTCGACGGACCCCGTGTCGACGAGGTCGTCGACGTCGACGCCCTGCTGGCGGGCGTGTAGCGTCACGAGCGTCTGCTTGCCCTCGACCAGGTCCGAGCCCCGCTGCTTGCCCAGTTTCTCGCTGGGCGTCGTCAGGTCCAGCAGGTCGTCCTGGATCTGGAAGGCGCGGCCGACGTCGAGGCCGTAGCCGTACAGCGACTCGGCGGCCTCGGCGTCGCCCATGAGTCGGGCGGGGATCGACGCCGAGGCGGCGTACAGCACGGCGGTCTTCAACTCGACCATCTCGAGGTACTCGTCGGGCGTGACGGCGTCGCGGGACTCGAAGTCGATGTCCAGCGACTGGCCCTCGCAGATCTTCGTACAGGTGCTGGCCAGTTCCCCGACGGCGCGGACCGCGCGCTCGGGTTCGGCCCCCGTGGCAGCCATGGCCTCGAAGGCCTTCGAGTAGAGCGTGTCCCCGGCGAGTATCGCAGTCGAGAGGTCGTACTCCCGGTGGACGGCGGGAACGCCCCGGCGCAGGTCGTCGTCGTCCATGATGTCGTCGTGGATCAGGGTGAACGACTGGATGACCTCGACGCTGACCGCGGCCTTCATGACGTCCATCCCCTCGTCGGCCCCCGGCGGGAACGACCGGTAGTCGACCGTCTCCGGGTCGACGTCGGCGTCGGCCAGCGACTCGGCGACGAGCAGGAGGATCGTCGGGCGGAGGCGCTTGCCGCCCGCCTCCAGCAGGTAACGCGTCGCCTCGTAGAGGCGCTCGGGCTCGGCGTCGGGCAACTCCGCGGGGAGCGCCTGGTTGACCCGCTCGCGCCGGGCCTCGATCGCCCGCTCGACTGCCGCCTGGGACTGGTTTGCCATGCTAGTCGACGAGCTGGATCATGTTCCCGTTGCGCGTGACGTGCAGGTCCTCGCCCATCGTGTACCCCTGGCTCTCGGCCAGGTCGATGTAGGAGGAGTACCCTGCCATGTCCTGGTGAGACGGGATGACGTTCTCCGGGCGGAGCGCCCGGAGCATCTCGTAGTGGCCCTCCTGACAGAGGTGCCCGGAGACGTGGATGTCGTCGTAGATGCGCGCGCCCTGCATCCGCAGGAGCGTCTCGCTCTGGTGGCGCTGGCCCTCGTTCGTGGGTTCGGGAATGACTCGCGCCGAGAACAGTACCTTGTCGCCGTCCTCCAGTTCGTAGGGCGTCTCGCCGCGACCCATCCGGGTGAGCATCGCGCGCGGTTCACCCTGGTGGCCGGTCACGATGGGCAGGAAGTTCTCCTTGCCCTCGTTCATGATCCGCTTGAACGTCCGGTCGACGGACTTGCGGTGCCCGTACATCCCCAGGTCCTCCGGGAAGTCCACGAAGTCCAGGCGTTCGGCGGTCCCCGAGTACTTCTCCATCGAGCGACCCAGCAGGACGGGCTGGCGGCCGATGTCGTCGGCGAACTCCACCAGCGACTTGACGCGAGCGATGTGCGAACTGAAGGTGGTCGCGACGATGCCGCCCTCGTAGTCCTCCATGCTGTACATGACGTCTTTGAGGTGGCGCCGCGCGACCGACTCCGAGGGCGTGCGCCCCTTCTTGTTGGCGTTGGTACAGTCCTCGATGTAACACAGGACGCCCTCGCGACCGATCTCGCGGAACCGCTCCATGTCGATGGGGTCGCCGATGACGGGCGTGTGGTCCATGCGCTTGTCAAGCCCGTAGACGATGGCGCCTTCGGGCGTGTGCAGGACCGGGTTGATGGCGTCGATGATGGAGTGCGTGACGTTGACGAACTCGAGTTCGTTCGACTCGCCGATACTCATGGTCTCGCCGGCCTCCATCTTCACGAGGTCGTTCTGGACGCCGAACTTCTCTTCGCTCTGGATCTGCTGTTTGACCAGTTCGATGGTAAAGGGCGTCGCGACGACGGGCGCGTCGTAGCGGTGAGCGAGTTTGGCGATCGCGCCGATGTGGTCGAGGTGGCCGTGCGTGGGCACGATGGCCTTCACGTCACCCTCCAGGTCGCTCATCACCCGGTCGTCGGGGATGGCGCCCATGTCTATCAGGTCGAGGCTGTGCATGCGCTCGGTTTCGACGTTGTCGTGGATCAGGACCTTCGACAGGTTCAGACCCATGTCGAAGACGACGACGTCGTCTCCGGCGCGGACTGCGGTCATCTGGCGGCCGACTTCCTCGTAGCCGC
Organism: Haloarculaceae archaeon; assembly: GCA_036626395.1. Classification (GTDB taxonomy): domain Archaea; phylum Halobacteriota; class Halobacteria; order Halobacteriales; family Haloarculaceae; genus QS-5-68-33. The sequence continues at coordinate 7,930 of JAZKRZ010000035.1, read as the reverse complement.
CGATAGTAGCGAGTTCGATCTCCATGGTTGAGTCCGAGGAAGGCTCGCCCGGCGACCGTGGCGACCGGCGTACGAAGGACCGTCGTCTGGGGCGGTCCCCTCACGCGCCGGCCCGCGACGCCGGCGGCCGGTCGTCCGTGGCCGCCGTCGTCGCCGGCGCGAGTGGAACTGCAGTCCAGACCCCCGTGGTCCGAAGGCTGCCGGCCGCCCTGCCGTGACCCGGGCGGCCGTCTGCTCGGTTACCATGGGGTACGAGGGCCTGTTTTATAAATACTGCGAGGTGACCACGACCCCCGGCGCCGTTCCGCCCGTAAACTGTTGGTCCCCGCCGTTTCGCCGCCCGGACGCTATCGACCGTCGCTCTCGTCTTCCTCGCTCACGCGGTCCCCGCCGGTCGTCCACTCGGGGACCCCGTCGTCACTCCCGTCCTCGGCGTCGTCTCCCGCTACCCCGGAGTCCTCACCCGACAGCGCGTCCGCCAGCGACCCCGTCTCCGACCCGCTCTCGGACTCACCGCCCGACTCGGCCCGTTCGCCCCACTCGTCGGGGTCGCCCGCGGACTGTGGCTCGTCAGCCCCGTCACCCCACTCGTCGACGCCGAAGTCCGTTTCCGTCTCTTCCACGTCGGTTGCTTTTGAGTCCTTGACGTCGGCTTCCGTGACTGCTCCGGGGCCGAGGGCGTCCTCGTCGCCGGGTTCCGGCGACGCCGTCGAGTCCGCCTCCGGCAACGCCGATTCGCCGTCCGCCCCGTCGAACCCGCTGTCCGGTGCGAGCGGGTCGTCGTTCCCGGCAGGTTCCTCGCTGGCTCCGCCGGCCGACCGGCCACCCGCGGTCGAGTCGGTCGGGCCCGTGACCGCGTCGTCCGCTTCCCGGGGCTGTTCACCCTGTTCGCCCTGTTCGAAGCCGAGTTCCTCCGCCATCCCGCTCTCGCTCGCGACGTCGGCCGGCGATTCGGGGTCGTCCTCGGGAGCGACGACGGCCTCGTCCGCCCCCGAACCGGTATCAGCCGCGTCGGCGCGGCCCGGCCCCTCCTCTCCCTCACTCGCCCTCGCGTCGACGGGGGCGGACTCGCCGTCGCCGGCGGCCGCCCGGTCGCCGGACGCTCGCTGGCCCGCGGAAGCGTCGCCCGGGCGCCGGTTGCGCGGCCGCGGGGTCGGCCGGTCCGGCGACCCGGACCGCTCGTCGCCCTCGTCGACGGGCGAATCGTCACTCGCCGCCGGCCGTCCCTCCGGGGTCGCCTCGCCGGTCGCGCCGGCCGGTTCCGGGGCCGGACTGGACGTCCCCCGGTCCCGCGAACCCGCACCCGCAGCGACGCCGTCGGCGGCCACCTTGTAGACCAGCCCGGTCTGCCCGGACCCGAAGACGAGAACGCCCAGCACCGCCACGAACCCGCCGAGCGCCGCGAGTCCGCCCTCCCGATTGACCCCGATCTCCCCCACCTGTTCGCTCACGACCCAGCCACCGGCCGCGACCAGCGCGGCGCTGAAGACGAGCAACACGAGCCAGTACGCGAAGATGTAGAACCCGTAGCGGAACCCTTCCTTTCGGGAGACTGACGCCATACGGCAGTCATCAGCGACTGCGCTGAAATATGTTACGCCGGGTCGAACCGTCCCCGTCCCCGTGTGCGTCGACGGCCGCTGGACCGCCAGCGGTCGTCTCGCGCCCGCACCCTCCCGCTCACTCGCTCCCCGCGACGAGCGTGCCCGGCGCCCCGCCGTCGAGAAAGGCTCGCAGTCCGTCGGGTCCGAAGACGTGGGCCGGCACGGGGAGTTCGAGGAGCGTCCGCACCTTGCCGGCCATCCCGCCGGTGACGTCCGTCGCGTCGCTGCCCCCCAGGGTCGCCTCGACGTCCGCGAAGCGGTCGATCCGTTCGACGACGTCGCCCCCGGCGTCGAGAACGCCCGGCACCGTCGAGCAGAGGCCGACGCGGTCGACCGACAGCGACCGCGCCAGCGAGACGACCACCTCGTCGCCGCTCAGGACGGTGACGCCCGCGCCCGCCTGGACAACCCCGTCGCCGTGGAGCACGGGACAGAACCCCTCGGCGAGCATCCGCTCGACGCCGCGCGTCGGCAGGTCCAGGTCGCCGTCCGCGCCCCTGCTGGCCAGCGAGAGCGGCCGGACCGGGAGCGCGTCGACGCGCCGGTCGTGCAGGCGCTGGACGACCGTCGCGTTCAGTCGCCCCATCGCGTCGTGGATAGCGACGACGTCGCGGGCGTCGCCGGTCCCCGTGCTCGCGGTGACGCCCCGTTCGGCGGCGTGATAGTGGCCGAAACTCCCGCCGCCGTGGACGAGGACGAGGTCGACCGTCGAGTCGCCGCCCGGCCCGCCCTCGCCCGCGACGGCCGTCGCCACCGCGTCGAGCGCGTCGTCCAGTGCCGCGTCGTCGACCGTCTCCGGGCTCGCTTTTTCCGTTATCAGGCTCCCGCCGAGTTTGAGGACGGTCGTCATTCGAGGCGGACGCCCTCCCGGTCGAGTTCGGCGCGGAACGTCTCCTCGCAGTCGGGCGTGTACTGGAGGGCGGTCCGCGTCTCCTCGCTCGGGTCGAGCGCGACGATACAGCCCCCGCCCCCGGCGCCGGTCAGCTTCGCGCCGTGGGCGCCCGCGTCGCGGGCCGCCCACGCCATCGCGTCCAGCGACCGCGAGGAGACGCCCAGCGCCGACAGCAGCCCGTGGTTGAAGTTCATCAGTCGCCCGACCTGCGCGACGTCCGCCGCGAGGAGTGCGTCCTCGCCGCGCCGGGCGAGGTCGCCGATCACGTCGATCGTGTCCCGTGCGAAGTCGTACCGGTCTTTCAACCCGCGGACCTGTTCGACGAGCGCACCGGTGTCGCCGGCGCCGCCGTCGAACCCGACCACGAAGGGCAGGGAGGGGGCATCGAGCGACCGCCGGGTCTCGCCCTCGACGTAGACGGCCCCGCCGGTCGCCGAGCAGAACGTGTCCGTCCGCGAGGCGTTGCCGTCCTGGACGTCGTACTCGACCTGGAAGGCCCGGTCCGCGACCTCGACGGGCGAGAGTTCCGTCCCGAGTTCCCGCGTCGCGGCGTAGATGCTCGCGACGGTGACCGCCGCCGACGAACTCAGTCCGGCACCGAGGGGGATCTCGCTCTCGATGGTGACCTCGAAGCCGGCGTCGGGCGCGTCTGCCGCGTCGCGGGCCTGTTCGACCGCGGCGTCGACGTAGCCGGTCGCGGCCTCGATGAGCCCCTCTGGGACGTCGACGTCGGCGTCCTCGCCGGGGTCCTGCCCGTACTCGACGGCGAACCCGTCGAGGGTGAGGTCCGCCGCGTTGACGCGCAGGTGGTCGTCGTCGCGCGCCTCGACGGTGACCGTCGCCCGCCGGTCTATCGCGCACGCCACTGCCGGTTCGCCGTAGACGACCGCGTGCTCCCCGAAGAGATACAGTTTACCCGGCGCACTCGCGGTTACCATACCCGACGTTCGGACCCCCCGGGAGTTAGGTATTTCCGAACGCCGGGAGTCGGGTCACAGCCACTGGTTCCCGTCGAGGTCCCAGTCCGTGTGACGCCCGAGAGGACGACGGTCACGACGCCCCCGGCCAGCGCCGCGGACGGTGCACCCTTCCAGTCGACGAGTCGAGGGAGTCGTCCCATGGGTCAGAGGTCGGTGTCGGTCTTCACGTAACTGCCCAGCCAGCCGCCGAGCGCGCCGAAACCGACGAAGTAGACGGCGAGTCCCAGGAAGGCGACCACGACGAACAGCCCGGTGACGACGCTGGCGGCGAGAAACTCGTTCACGCCGATACCGAGAAAGATGACGGCGACGAGGCCGAACACGAGCGCCCCGACGAGCATCGCGGGTAACAGCCCGATGACGCCGGAGAGCGCGCCGACTCGGAACCCGTCGGAGCCGTCGCCGCCCTCCATGTAGCCGGCGACCAGGCCGCCAAAGAGCGGTCCGAACGGCAAGACCATCCCGACGAGTCCGCTGACGAGCGCGCCGACGACCGCGTTGAGGCGTTTCTCAGTTATTCCCACGTCGACCGCCCGCAGTCGGGCAGCCGTCGTCGCACGCAGTGACAGCAATCCGTGCCAGTCCGCCAGGAAAACACCGCGACCGCAGGCCGGAGACCTCGTCGGCTATTGTGCTTCTCACTGCTCTCTGTGGTCGGCCTCGCACCGCTCGCGCCCCGCCTGCGACAGCGCGCGCCACGGTAGGTCGCGACGGGAGTTACGACCCACCGGAAACACCGGCAGCTACCTGGCAAAATCGGACAGTCGAAGTGCCGTCGAAACGCGGTCTAGATCTCGGTCTCGAAGTCGTCGAGCGAGTAGGCCGGGTCGGCGCCGCGGCGGTCGAGCGTCTCGTTGGCGAGCAGCCAGTAGACCACCGAGAGGGCCTTGCGCCCCTTGTTGTTCGTCGGGATGACGAGGTCGACGTTGGCGGTCTGGTTGTTGGAGTCACACATCGCGATGACGGGGATGCCGACCGTGATGGCCTCCTTGACCGCCTGTGCGTCGCCGATGGGGTCGGTGACGACGACGACGTCGGGTTCGATGTAGCCGTCGTAGTCCGGGTTGGTGAGCGTCCCGGGGATGAAACGGCCGGTGCGGGCGCGGGCGCCCACAGCCTCGGCGAACTTCTCGGCCGGGAAGCGGCCGTACTGGCGCGAGGACGCCACGAGGATCTGCTCGGGGTCGTAGTTCGCGAGGAAGCTCGCCGCGGTCCGGATGCGCTTGTCGGTCATCGAGACGTCCAGCACGTACAGCCCGTCGGTCCGGACGCGGTGGATGAACCGCTCCATGTCCTTGGTCTTTTGCTGGGTGCCGATGTGGACGCCGGCCCCCAGGTAGTCGTCGACCGGGATGAGGAGGTCGGCCTCCTCGTCGGGCATGACGTCCTCGTCCAGGTCTGGCCCCGCGTCTGACTCGGCCTCGGCCTCGGCGGCCTCGGCGGTCGGTTCCTCTGTCTCGGCCTCCGCGCCCTCGCCGACCGTCTCGGCAACCGCACCGGCGTCTCCGGTGGGGTCGACGTCCGATTCGGACGCGTCGAGGCCTTCCTCTTCGTTTCCGCTCATGCGTTGTGTTCGATCCTGATGAGTTCGTTCAGCTTCGCGGTGCGCTCGCCGCCGACCGCGCCCGTCTTGATGAAGGGGGCGTCCGTGGCGACGGCGAGGTGTGCGATCGTCGTGTCTTCGGTCTCGCCGCTGCGATGGGAGACCACGTGACCGTAGCTGTTCTCGACGGCCAGCTCGATGGCGTCGAAGGCGTCCGAGAGCGTCCCGATCTGGTTGGGCTTGACCAGGATGCTGTTCGCCGCACCCTGCTGGATGCCCGTCCCCAGTCGTTTGACGTTGGTGACGAACAGGTCGTCGCCACACACCAGCGTGCGGTCGCCGACCTGCGCCGTGAGGTCGGCAAAGCCCTCGTAGTCGTCCTCGTCGAGCGGGTCCTCGACGTACTTGAGGTCGTACTCGCGAACCAGGTCGGCGACGTACTCGACCTGTTCGTCGGTCGAGCGGACCTCGTCGGAGTAGACATACCCCCCGTCGCCGTCCGCGGCGTCCGGGTCGTACATCTCCGCGGCGGCGACGTCGAGTCCGAAACGGATCTCGAAGCCGACCTCGTCGGCGACGGCCCTGGTCGCCTCGTCGACGATCTCGAACGCCTCGGCGTCGTCGATGGAAGGGGCCCAGGCACCCTCGTCGCCCTTGCCAGCAGGCACACCTCGGCCGGCGAGGATGTCGTGGACCTTCTGGTGGACCGCGGCGTTGGCGAAGACCGCCTCCGTCACGGAGGGGGCTCCGACGGGCGCGACGAGGAACTCCTGGATGTCCGTCGCGTCGGCGGCGTGCTCGCCCCCCCCGACGACGTTGCCCAGCGGGATGGGAAACGACTCCCCGCGGAAGGTCCCGCCCAGGTGCTGGTAGAGGGGCGCGCCCAAGACGTCGGCGCCGGCCTTTGCCGCGGCCATCGAGATGGCGACGGCGCTGTTGGCGCCGACCGACGAGAAGTCCTCGGTGCCGTCGGCGGCGCGCAGCGCGCGGTCGACCTCGCGCTGGTTGCCGGCGTGGACTTCACCGACCAGTCGGGGGACGGCGTCCTCGCGGGCCGCGGCGATGGCCTCACTGGCCGGCCGCTCGACGGCCTCGTACTCGCCGGTCGACGCTCCGGAGGGCGCGGCCGCGCGGCCGAACCCGCCCGACTCCGTGAGCACGTCCGCTTCGACCGTGGGATTACCCCGCGAGTCGAGGACGCGCCGGAGGCGGACGTCGGTGACGAGCGTCATCCGCGGTCACCCCGCATCGTCACGACCCCTCCCGGTTCACGGTAAAGGGCAGGACGTCCGCGTCGTACTCCTCGGCCGCGATGAGGATCGGCTGGGTCTGCTCGGTGTCGACGAGGACTGGTGCCCCGTACGCGACCTGCAGCGCGCGCGCGCCGATGATGCGGGCTCGTTCGTAGCGGTTGTACTGCTGGCTCATTGGTAGGGTGCGACGATGTCGACCAGGTCCTTGTGCGAGACGAGCATGCGTCGACAGCAGTGCCGTTCGACGCCGAGTTCGTCGAGCACCTTCTCGGGGTCCTCGTCGCCCTCGCGGGTGCGGGCCCTGAACTCCTCCCAGTGCTCGCCGACCACGTTGCCACAGGTGAAACACCGGACCGGGACCATCATGCTATATCACCTGTAGGACTTCTGGTAGCGGGCCCGTGCGCCGGGGCCGCCCCACTTCTTGGACTCGCTCTGTCGGACGTCGTTGACGAGCAGCGAGCGGTCGAACTCCATGTAGGCGTCGCGGAGTTCGGCGTCGTTGGTGTGCTGGACGAGACCGCGCGCGATGGCCGTGCGCGCGGCGTCGGCCTGGCCCATGACGCCGCCGCCCTCGACGTCGACGTCGACGTCGACGCCCTCTCGCAGCTCGTCGTCGGCCAGCCGGAACGGTTCGAGCATCTTCAGCTGTGCGAGTTCCGGTTCGGCCAGTTCGACGGGCTGTGCGTTGATGCGGACGCGGCCCTCGCCGTCACTGATTGTCGCGCGGGCGACGGCCGTCTTCTTCTTGCCTGAGGTGTTCGTTACCATGTCTGTGTGGCTCCGAGCGCTTCGCTGACTTCGCCCAGGTGGACGAACTTGATGTTCGAGAGCCGGTCCAGCGACGTCCCATCGAGGACTTCGGCTTCGACGGCTTCGCCGTCTCCGTCTCGCTGGCCGTGTCGGCCAGCGCCGTCCTCGTCGTAGGGGTTGCCGACGTAGACGCGGACGTTCGAGAGCGCCTCGCGACCACGTGTCTTCTTGTGGGGCACCATCCCGCGCACCGCGCGCTTGAAGATGCCGTCGGGCCGCTTGGGGTAGGCCGGCCCGCGGTCCGAGCCGACGCGGCGCCGTTCCTGGAACGTCTCTATCGTGTCCTCGCGGTTGCCGGTGATGACCGCGTCCTCGGCGTTGACGACGGCGACCGTCTCGCCGTCCATGGCGCGCTCGGCGACCTGGGAGGCGACGCGACCGAGGATGCAGTCGCGGGCGTCGACGACGACGTCGGCGTCGAATTCGGCGACGCTCATCGGATCACCCGGACGTTCGATCCGTCGGGGTTGTTTTCGAGTACCTGTTCGAGCGTGGCGGTCTCGCCGGCCTGGTCGATCTTCGTCTCGGCGGTGCCGGAGAAGTCGACGGCGGCGACGGTGACGTCTTTCTGCAGGACGCCGCTGCCGAGCACCTTGCCGGGCACGACCACGGTCTCGTCCTCCTGGGCGTATCGCTCGATGCGACCCAGGTTGACTTCCGCGTGCGTGCGCCGGGGTTTCTCTAAGCGCTCGGCGACGTCGTCCCAGACGTCGCTGCCCGTCTCCCGGGCAGTCGCCTTCAGGTCGGCGACGAGACTACTGAGTCTGGGGTTTGTCTTGCTCATGAATGGAAGTGCAGGGAGCAGGATTTGAACCTGCGGACCCCTACGGGACAGCGCCCTGAAC
>JAZKRZ010000034.1:0-21563 GCA_036626395.1 Haloarculaceae archaeon | reverse complement strand
GCGTTGAGGGCGCTGTCCCGTAGGGGTCCGCCGGTTCAAATCCGGTCCCACGCACCTACTTCGCGGCCCACCTCGACAGAGGCGGTCGTCGGGCTCATCGGCACTGCACCCGCGCAAACTTACTGACAGAGCAGGCGCCGAGCGGTGGGACTGTCCCGTCGGTGAGCGGTCGGCGGTGGCGCGCGTGTCCTCGGCCGGTCAGCGGTCGCGGACCACGAGCGAGAGCGCGAGGACGAGTGCTAGCGTCGAGAAGGCCGCGAGTACGAGAAAGAGCAGTGAGCGCGAACCGTAGGTCAGCGCCGCGCCGGTGACCGAGGCGCCCAGCGCCCCGATACCGAAGATGGCGAGGTAGGTGTACCCGAACGAGAGCCCGCGGCGCTCGGGCGGCGAGTACTTCGCGATGGTCGCCTGGGTCAGCGGTTGCATGCCGAAGAGGGAGAAACCGAGCACGACGCTGACGACGAGCAACGGGAGGAGAGACCCGGACGCGGGGACGAACAGGACCGCGACGGTAGTCAGCACGACGAGCATGACCACCAGCCCGCGCTCGGGGTCGACGGCGTCGGTGAGGCGACCGCCGACGTACTGCCCGCCGATACCCACTGCGAGCAGCCCCGCATAGAGGTATCGCGAGAGGTCGAACTCCCGACCGACCGGGCCGTCCGGGACCACGCCGAGGTCGCCACCGCCCACGAGTGGCGCGAGGAAGTCACCGAGCAGGCCGGGGAGGAAAGTCAACATCCCGCGGTAGTAGAGGCCGTTGAACATCACGAGAGCGAACACGGTCAGGAAGCCGACGGTGAACACCTCGCGGGACGCGAGGACGAACTCCGAGAGCGACCGGACGTTCGTCGAGGGGGCGTCCCCGCCGTCGGCGGCCGCGACGGCGGCGGTCTCGTCGAACTCGACCCGGGCGCCCACCAGGCCGGCGACCAGAGCCGGTACGGCCAGGGCTGCCGTGGCGACCCGCCAGTCGACGGCCAGCAACAGGAGCGCGGTGACGAACGGGCCGGCGACGATGCCGGCGTTGCCCGCCATCCCGTGGTAGGCGAAGGCGGCACCGCGCTCCCGGACGCCGTTACTGATGAGTGTCAGCCCGGCGGGGTGGTAGACGCTGGCGGCGACCCCCCAGACAGCGAGCGCGACCGCGACCCCGGCGACCCCGGGGAGAACACTCAGGAGGACGAAAGCCAGTCCCATTCCGAGGGTACACGCGGCGATCAGGGCCCGCGAGCCAAAGCGGTCGACGAGCAGTCCCGCCGGCAGCGCCCCGACGCCGAAGAGGCCGTAGCCGACGGCGACCACCGTCCCCATCGTGGCGGAGGTGACGGGGAACTCGACGAGCCAGACGGTGAGCAGTATCGGCACCGCCAGTTCGTAGGTGTGGACAAGGCCGTGGCCCACCATCGCGAACCCGGTTATCGCACGGTCGTTGCGGTTCACAGGCACCCTCCACGCCGTCGGTCGCTCCGCAGTCGTCGCGTCGTCATCGGACCGCCCTACACGGCCCTGATTCAATCCTGTTTCCGTTCGGGATTCCGAGTGAACGGCGGTGCCCGTCGAGGATCCGAACCCGGGGGCGGGACGAAGTCGGCGCTCGACCGGTGGAACCCCCGGAGTGCGAGAAGGCAGGCCGGGATCGCGACGGTTTCGGGTCGAAACCCTCGTACTGGAACGGGGGCCGAGTGGGCGGAAAGGGACCGGGGTCGTTGGAGGTGGGGCCGGGTCTTCCGGGTCGAGCGTGACGTCAGCGGGGGCAGGCAGCGGTCAGAAACTCGCGTCCTGGGCGACCTGCAGGTCGAACGCCTCGTCGGCGGGTTCGTCGTCCGGCGTGAGGTAGCCGACGGCGAAGGCGGTGTAGACGGTGTTGCCGTTCAGCGAGACGTCGAAGTCGGCGACGACGTCGCCGTCGTTGCTCTCCGTGTCGCCGCGGACACCGAGGGTGTAGTCGCTGGCGGGTACAGTTCCGGTGCTGGTCTCGCCGAAGGCGACGCCGTCGAAGACGGCAGACCCGCTGGCGGTGACGTCGACGGCGGGGGCATCGGGCGACGCGTGGACCAGTCGAATCCGGGCGGTGTCGTCTCCGACGCCGCTGTTGTCGTCTTCGAGGACCAGCGGTTCGAAGGCGTTCTCGTCCCCGCCGAGGTTGCCGACCGCGGCGAAAGTGTAGTCGGCTGCCTCGACGGTGACCTCGCCCTCGAAGGCGACGGTATCGGGGTCGCCGGCGGCCGTGATCCCGACGGTGTGCGGGCCCGCCGGGACTTCGAGGTAGCCGCTGACGGCGCGGAACGGCACGTCCTCGAGGACGGCCGACCCGTCGAGGTAGACGTCGACGTTCGGCGCGTTGGGCGAGAAGTGGGCGACGCGGACGCTCGCGGTCCCCGTCGTATCGGTCATCTCGCCCATCCCTTCCGTGGGGGTGTCGGTCATCTCACCCGTCCCCTCTGTGGGGGTCTCGGTCGGCGTGTCCGCTCCGTCACCACCGTCCCCGCCGTCGCCACCGCTGTCTCCATCGCCGTTCCCGCTACACCCGGCGAGGCCGAGGGCGGTGGTTGCGCCGAGCGCTGCCAGCATCTCGCGTCGCGTCTTGCGTGTCATCGACTGTAACCGGGGACTATCCACAGAAGGCCGTTTTCCGATATCCGACACCGGTGGGGCATCGATGGGGCACCCGTGAGACCCAAAAGTCACCGGATCTGACTAGATTAGTCCCAGGTGATCCAGACGAGCGCGAGGACCGCGAGGAGTTCGAGCACCTGGACGAAGGCCATCGCGCGGCCCGCGACCGGTGCGGCGCTCTGGAGGAGGCCGGCGACCTGCGGGTCGAGGACGTAGTAGTAAAACGACAGACAGTTCTCGGCCAGGAGGGCCAGTCCGAAAAGCAAGAGCCCGAGGGGGTGCTTCGAGCGGAACTGGAGGTAGTTGCGGGCCCAGACGGTGCTCAGGCCCGCCAGGAATACGACGTTGAGCGTCGCGGCCACGCTCGCGGCGTCCAGCCAGAGACTCATCCGTGCCACCCTTGTGCCTTAACGCGGTTATACCCTTTCCGTAATTCGGCCATAGTTACTCTACCCGTTCGAAGATGTCCTCGACGGTGTCCCAGTGTTGTTCGACCCGCTCGGTCGGCAGGTAGACCGCGCCGTAGTCGTCGCCGCTCGCCCGGAGGATGTCGTTGTCGGTCATCACGTCGAGGTGGTGTCTGACTGTCTTGTAGTTCAGGTCGAGGTCCTCGGCGAGCTGGTTGGCGTTGCGCGGCTGTTGTCTGACGGCCTGGAGGATACGGACGCGGTTCTTCCCGCCGCGCGTCCCGGTCAGCACGTACCACAGCGACCCCTCCATCGGACGGAAACAACGAGGCTGACACCCTAAGGGTATCGACACGGGAGAGGGGTCCAGAGAACTGCCGTGCGTGGCTCGTACTGTCGGCCACTCGTACGCGAACGTGCTCGTCGACACTCGGTGACGTGGCGGCTCGAAGACGCCCTCCACCTCTGCGGTCCCGATCACGAGGTTTCAACGGCGTTCAGCCAGCCGCCGTTCGTCGTGTGCGTGTTCGCCGCTCCCGGCGAGGGTGGACTCGTTTCTCGCGCGTTCGCACATTTCCGCGACGACGGTGGTGACGCCGTTGCAGTCGACGGGTTTGACGACGGGGGCATCGAAGTGCACGTCGACGATGTCGACGTCCGGGCCGACGGTTTCCAGCGCCTCGTGGCCGCTGTTGGCCGTCAGGACCGTCTCGCCCTCGCTCATCCGTCTCCCCCCGGCCGCGGGAACCCGGCCGTTCGACCGCCCGGAACACACGACCAGCGAGTGTTTCGACTCTGGTCAGAGATGTTTCCCCAGTTATCAATTGTAAATCCGTTCGCGATATCCCTCACCGTGTACCCCGGGTTCTGTGACGTCTACGAGCGGGATCCTGTTTTCAAAATAGATAATTTGACGGGGGAATTTATATACCATCGGGCGTTACGATGAAGTGCGGCACCAGTTCGGTGCCCCACCCCCACCCCCCACCCACCCACTTCATTTGAGACTACCCGGGCAGCGACGGGTGTCCGGTCGACGGTACGAAAACGGTGAGTCCCTCCGGCGTGAACGGCGGGTATGAGCCAGGCGTCAATCGCGTTACTGGCGCTCGTGACCGGGTTCGTCACGGGTGCCATCTTCCGATTTCTGAACGTGCCGATCCCCGCGCCGCCGAACCTGAGCGGGTTGCTCGGGATCGTCGGGATCTACCTGGGGTACGTCGCGCTCGACCACTTCGACGTCGGGATCGACCTGCTCGGGTACTTCTGACGGGCGACGACTCAGTCGTCGGCGGACGGCTGGCCGGTCGCGGGTCGGGACACCTCGCGGTCGGTCCGTTCGCCCTCGATATCGTAGGGGTACTCGCCGGTGACACAGCCCAGACAGAGGTCCGTCTCGGCCTTCGAGAGCGCGTCGGCGACGGCCTCGATCGAGAGGTACGCCACCGAGTCGGCGCCGATCTCGTCGCGTATCTCCTCGACGGACCGGTCGGCCGCGATGAGTTCCTCGCGACTCGCCATGTCGATCCCCATGTAACAGGGAGCGACGATCGGTGGGGCGCCGATGCGGACGTGGACCTCCGCCGCCCCGGCCTGGTGGAGCAACTCGACGAGCTGGTTCGAGGTCGTCCCGCGAACGATGGAGTCGTCGATGATCGTGACCGACTTCCCCTCGACCGTGCTGCGGATCGGGTTGAGCTTCAGGCGGACGGCCTGTTCGCGCTCGTCCTGGGTGGGCATGATGAACGTCCGGCCGACGTAGCGGTTTTTCATCAGCCCCTCGGCGAAGTCGACGCCCTCGGGGGCCGCTTCGGCGTACCCCGAGGCGAACGAGCGCCCGGAGTCGGGCACCGGCATCACGACGTCGGTCTCGATACCCGATTCCTCCCACAGCGACCGGCCGAGTTCGCGGCGCACTTCGTAGACGAGTTCCCCGTCGATCACCGAGTCCGGGCGCGCGAAGTAGACGTGCTCGAAAAAGCAGTGGGCTGTCGCGCCCTCGTCGACGAGCTGGTAGGACTCGAATCCGGTCCCGTCGGGGTCTAACACCACGAGTTCGCCCGGTCTGACGTCCCGGACGATCTCGCCCCCCAGCGTGTCGACGGCGGCGCTCTCGGAGGCGATAACGTAGCCGTCGTCGAGTTCGCCGATACACAGCGGTCGGTTACCCTTGGGGTCACGCACGCCGAGGACTGTCTCGTCGTGCATGACCGTCAGGGAGTACGAGCCGTGGATGCGGTTCATCGTCCGCTTGACCGCACGCACCAGGTCCGCCTCCAGGAGGTTGCGCGCCAGGTCGTGGGCGATCACTTCGGTGTCGCCGTTCGAGGTGAAGGCGTGGCCCAGACCGGCGAGTTCCTCGCGGACCTCGTCGGCGTTGACGAGGTTGCCGTTGTGCGCGAGCCCGAGCGACCCGCTCTTGAACGACACCGAAAAGGGTTGTGCACAGCAGTCGTTGACGCCCCCGGAGGTGGGGTAGCGGACGTGACCGATGCCGTTCGTGCCGTTCAGCGGGTCGAGGTCGCCCTCCTCGAAGGCTTCGCTGACCAGCCCCATCTCGACGTGGCTGTGCTGTTGGAACCCGTCGTGAGTGACGATCCCGGCCGATTCCTGGCCGCGGTGCTGGAGGGCGTACAGAGAGTAATAGAGGGGGCGGGCGGCGTCACGGTCCTGAAGAGAAATGCCGACGACACCGCACTTCTCGTGCATACCTTACTGGCCTGCTTTGGATTGCCAGGCGTAGTCACGACGCTTGGCCGATTCCCCGAATCCGCAGGACGCGCAAACCTTCTTTTTTACGTGATAGGACTTCTCGCCACACCGCCGACACGGGACGTGCGTCTTGGTGTTTTTCTTGCCTTGGCTCGGTGTTCCTGCACCAGTCATGGACGTATCGACACGACGTTGTCGCCGCGTATAATCGTTGTGTCTCGGTCGCCTTCGATGACCAGGTTCATGTGCTGGTCGTAGCCGGTGAGCTCACCGACGTGCTCCTCGCCGCCCTTGAGGCGTACGGTGACCTCCTCACCGAGAGACGCCTCCAGCACGTCCAGCGGTCGTCCACTCATACCCGAACTGGCTGGCGTCGCCCCAATAAACGTACCGACTCACAACCCCGGTCGGCGCGACCGAGACGGCGACGGCAGCGTCGTCGTGCGGTCTACACCTCGACGGCGAAAGGAGCGAACGCCTCGGCCCGAGCGCCGAACCGGCCCAGGAGCGTCGCGACCGCGTCGAGGTCGTCGAGGTCGACCACCTCGACCGGCGTGTGCATGTACCGGTTCGGGATCCCGACGTTGAGCGACGGGGTCCCCCCGCGAGCGGTGTAGAACGCGTCGGCGTCCGTCCCGGTCCGGATGCCCGCTGCCTGGAGCTGGACGTCCAGGTCCCGGTCCGTCGCTACGTCCCGCACGGCCTTGACCACTGCCGGGTGGTTCGAACTCCCCCGAGAGACGACCGGTCCGTCGCCGAGCTCCAGGCCCGTCTCCGCCCCCGAGGGGACCGACGGCGAGTCCGTGGCGTGGGTGACGTCCGTCGCCACGACCGCGTCCGGGTCGAGGTCGAACCCGACCATCTGCGCACCCTTGAGCCCGACCTCTTCCTGGACCGTACTGACCGCGTAGACGGTCGCGTCGGCCCCGGCCCCGACCGCGCGGCGGAGCCCCTCGGCGGCCGCCCAGATACCCACGCGGTTGTCCATCCCGCGAGCGGCGATCCGCCCACCTTCGAGGTCGCGGACGCGCTGGGCGAACGTCACCGGGTCGCCCCGCTCGACCAACTCGCGCGCCTCGTCGCCGTCGGCGGCGCCGACGTCCACGTACTGTTCGGCGACGTCGGGGACGTCCTCCTCGCCGTCCCGGAGGTGGATCGCCGTCTGGCCCACGACCCCGTGGACGGGCCCGTCGCCGGTGTGGACCGTGACGTGCTGGCCCCGCGAGACCGTCTTGTCCGACCCGCCGACCCGCCCCAGTTTGAGATAGCCCTCCTCGGTGACCCGGCGCACCACGAAACCGATCTCGTCGCCGTGGCCCGCGAGCGCCACCGCCACGTCGGTGCCCGGGTCCCCCTCGTGGACTGCGACGGCGTTGCCGTACTCGTCGACCGACACGTCGTCGGCGAACGCCGAAACGTAGTCCACCCAGACACGCTGACTCGGCGTCTCGTACCCCGAGGGGCTCGCGGTTTCGAGCAGGCCCTCCAGGAACTCACGCTGTTCGTCTTCCATACGACCTCACTGCGGCGCGCCCGTCTTCAAATGAATGGTTTCGAACACGTCCATGATCGGTCCCGATACACGTCCGCGCACTCGCGCGGCGGGACACACCGGCCGGGACGGGGGCGTCCCTCAGCCAGGTCCGTCGCGCTCGACCAGCTCCGAGAGCCGGTCGGCCGCCCGTAGTTCGCCGAGCGCACAGTACCACGCGCCGCGGACGCCGGAGCGGTCGTTCTCGACCGGCTCCGCCAGCGCGACGAGGTCGCCGAGTTCGAAGACGACGACCCGGTCAGTCTCGGAAAACGGGTCGATAGTCGCCGCCCAGTCCTCCCCGTCCATTGGTCCCGGACCGCCGCGGTCCTGTTCGACCCTGTCGGTGACCCGAGCGTAGTGCGTGACTGCCGAGACAGGCGCGGTCCGGTAGAACCCGAGGTACTCGAAGGGGGCCGTCGTCCGGTCGTAGGACCGCGGCGACGGGTAGCACCCGTCGCGACAGCGCTCGAACGTCTCCGGTCGAGTGGCGACGAGACAGACCCGCGCGTCGTCCGCGTCGCCACCGCCCGGGTGCTCGTCCCGGTCGGTATCCCCCGGGGTAGCGTCCGGGCCAGCGACGTCATCGGGCGTGTCTTCGCTCATTCGCAGTCAGCGGTCCGGGCCGTCGACGCCCTCGAACCGGACCGCGTAGGCGTAGTCGTGGTCGGGTCGGTCGGGGAGGCTGACGGTGACTGTCTCGCGTTGCGTGCTCGTCCCGCAGGGGCGGCCGCCGTCGGCCGACAGCACCGCGGCGTCGTCGGGTATCGACCCCGTCTGGGCGGGGATCCCGAGCGTCAGTTCCTCCTCGGGCCACGCCAGCGCCGTCGCGTAGAGAGCGCCCTCCCGCCAGGTGTACCGGACTTCGACGTCGCTGTGGTCGTCCTCGGCGACGACCCAGGGTCGCGTGCCGAAGACCGCCTCGCCGTTGACCGAGAGCCACTCGCCCAGCGCCCGCAGGCGCCGCTTTTGGGGGTCCGGAATCGTCCCGTCGGCCTGTGGCCCGACGTTGAGCAGGAGGTTGCCGTTCTTCGAGACGACGTCGACGAACGTCCGGACCAGTTCGCCGGGGTCAATGTGGTCGTCCTCGTCCTCGGCGCGGTTGAACCCGAAGGAGTGACCGATCCCCCGGCAGGCCTCCCACTTGCGCTCGGTCAGCGAGTCGAGCGTGGCGTACTCCGGCGTGACGAAGTCGCCGTGTGTCTCGCCCCCGTCCTCGTCGGGGTCGATGGTGCCGCCGACGGCGTCCGTGGCGGCCCGGTCGTTGACGACGACTTCCCGTCCGCGTTCGGCGGCCCGGTTGTAGAAATCCGCCATCAGTTCCCTCGCGCGCAGGTGGTCGCTGTCGGCGTTGGGCGTGTCGAACCAGAGGAGGTCCAGGTCGTACTCCCGTATCAGCTCCCGGTGTTTGGCGTTCATGAAGTCGACGTACTCGGGCCCCGGACCGCTCTCCTCGCTGCCCAGCGGCCCCGCCGCGTAGTCTGGGTGGCCAAAGCGCCCCGCGAAGCCGGGCTGGTAGTAGTTATAGTTGGCGTGATAGGAAGCGCCGAAACGCATGTCGCGGTCGCGGACGGCGGTCGCGAGGTCGCCGACGAGGTCGCGTTCGGGGCCCATCTCGGCGGCGTTGTATTTCGTGTAGTGAGTGTCCCACAGGGGGAAGCCGTCGTGGTGTTCGCCCGTGAGGACGACGTAGCCCGCACCGACGTCGGCAAACAGGTCGGCCCACTCCTCGGGGTCCCACTCGGCGGCGTCCCACTCCTCGATGAAATCGGCGTACTCGACGTCCGCACCGTACTCCTCGCGGTGGTAGTCGAACGTCGGTGACTCCTCGTCGTACATGTAGTAGGGGTACCACTCGGCGTAGGGCGAGGCGTTCTCGCCGCCGATGTCGGCGTCTGTGGGCGCCCACGCGGGCACCGAGTAGACGCCCCAGTGGATGAAGACCCCCAGTTTCGCGTCGTGGTACCACTCCGGGACCGGGTGGGTGTCCAGCGACTCCCAGGAGGGCTCGTACGGACCGTCACGCTCGCCGGCGCCGTCGCGTCCTTTCATCGGTGGTCTCCAGTCACTCGTAGACGTGGACGCTCCCGGCGGCGCGGGATTCGATTTCGTCCCAGTCGTAGTCCACACCGAGTCCGGGTCCGTCGGGGACTTCGACGTGGCCGTCGGCGTCGACGGTGTCGAGCATGTCCGAGTAGTCGCCCTCGTAGACTGGTGGCTGGGTGTTCGGGGCGTCGGGGTGGACGAGCGCGAGTTCGTAGTAGTTGGTGTTGCGCGTGGCGGCGATGCAGTGGCGCTGGGCGGGCCCGGGCGCGTGGAACTCGACGTCCAGGCCGTGGCCCTCGGCCACCCGCGCTCGCTTCATCGCGCCCGTGATCCCGCCGTCGTACTCGGGGTCCGCACGGACGAAGTCCGTCGACTCGGCGTCGATGAAGTCGGTGTAGGGTTCCAGCCCGCGGACGTGTTCGGTCTGCAGGATCGGGGTGTCGAGTTGCTGGCGCAACTTGCGGTGGGCGTGCTGGGAGATACCCCCGTCCCGGTAGGGGTCCTCGTACCAGAAGAAACTCTGCTCGTCCAGCGCACGACCCAGTTTCAGGGCGTCGCCGAACGTCTCTAACTCGCAGGCGGGGTCGTGCATGAGGTCCATCTCGTCGCCGACGCGGTCGCCGACGGCGTGGACGGCTTCGATTTCGCGGTCCAGGTCCCGCGAGCCTTCGCTGCCGCCCCAGCCGTGGATCTTGAAGGCGGGATAGCCCGTGTCGCGACAGTCGGCGGCGAAGTCGGCGAACGCTTCCGGTGAGTCGAGGCCGCCGTTCTCGTCGCCGTGATAGGTGGAGGCGTAGGCGGGGAACCGCGTCTGGTACGTCCCGAGCAGTTCGTGGATGGGTGCGTCGTGGTACTTGCCGGCGAAGTCCCACAGGGCGATGTCGACCGGGCCGATGCCCATGCGGTCGTACTTGCGCAGCGCGCGTTTTATTTCGGACCAGTGGCGCTCGCGTTCCAGCGGGTTTTTGCCGACGAGGTAGTCGGCGAACATGTTGACCTGGGCCGCGCCGGGGGAGTTGCCGCCGACGTACTCGCCGGTGATGCCTTCGTCGGTCTCGATTTTGAGCGCGAACAGTTTGCGCTCGACGGACTCGCCGGGGGTGTACACGAGGTTGAACCCGTGGTGGTCGGTGCCCATGTCGGGGATCTCGTAGGCGAACTCGACGCTCTCGATCCGTGTTATCTCCGGGGCCATACAGGGGAGTCAACGGCCACGTTCTTCAAACGCCCCCCTCCGGCAAGCGCGACGGGGCAGTCGTCCCTCGACGGTCGGTTCGCGTTCGCGTTCCGCCGAAACGGCTTTGCCGACAGTGGCCGAACGTGACGTATGGTCGAGATAACGATCCTGGAAGTCAACCTGGACGCCGAGGACCTGGTCGCGAACGCGCCCTTCAGCAGCGGTGGGTGGAGCGACGACGAAGCCGCCACCGCCGAGGAGGGGTTCCTGCCGGCGCCGGACGAGGATGACGACGACGCCGGGGTCGGCAGCGGCCCGAACCTGAAACCCGTCGCCGTCGGCGCCGGTCTGCTCGTGCTCGTCCTCCTCGTCGTCGCCGTCCGCCGGGTGCTCGGCGGCGAACCCGAACCGCTCCCCTGACGGGACTCGAAGGCGCCCGCGCTCGCGGATCCTGTCGCTCTTGTCGGGACAGAAGGCCTATTAGCGGCGGGTCCTTCGCCCCGGTATGGGACTCTACGAGAGCGTCCGCGCGGTCACGGCGGCCTCGGGCGACGGCCCGGTCGACTGGGACGCGGTCGCCCGGGCGGCCAAAGCGTCGACCGACCCCGGTTCGGTCGCCCTCTCGAGTGCCGAACGGGAGGCCTACGCTGCCGACGTCGGCGCCGCTCGCGACCGCGTCCGGTCGGTCGGCGGGATGGACTTCGACCTCCCCGGGAGCCTCGAGGTCCAGAACCGCCACCACTGGATCGACGCCAACGTCGCCACCTTCCGCGAGGTCATGTCGCTGATCGAGGACGACGTCGCGCTCTTTCCCGGCGCCGCCCGGGTCGCGAACACCGGGTCGATGGCTGTCGCGCTGAGCTTCCTCGGGAAGAACGTCCTCGGACAGTACGACCCGCTCCTCCTCGCGGAGGGCGACGAGCACGCCCTGTATTTCGTCCACCCGAACGTCGAGCGGGTCGCCGACGAACTCGACGTCGAGTTCGACCGCTTCCGGCGGTGGATCGCCTTCCACGAGGTGGCGCACGCCGCCGAATTCGGCGCCGCCCCGTGGCTGTCGGACCACCTGGAGGCGTCGCTCGAAGCGACCGTCGACGCGATAAACGAGCGCCGATTCGACCAGCTCTCGGTCGGGGAGTTGAACACGACGATGACGGCCGTCGAGGGCTACGCCGAACTGGTCATGGACCGCGCGTTCGACGACGAGTACGCCGACCTCCGGGCGAAAGTCGACGCCCGTCGCCGCAACAGGGGCCCCGTCGCCTCGCTCGTGGGTCGCCTCCTCGGGCTGGGGATGAAACGCCGCCAGTACGAGCGCGGCAAGGCCTTCTTCGAGGCCGTCGCCGACGCCCGCGACGTCGCTTTCGCCGCTCGCGTCTGGGAGTCGCCCGACCACCTCCCCACCGACGACGAACTCGACGACCCGGCCCGGTGGCTCGCCCGGATGCACGCGTAGACCGGCCTACTTCTCCCGTCGCCGGCCGCCGGACGAGGGCGCCCGCCCGCGGCCGTCCGCGCCCTCGTGCCCCGCGTCGTCGCTCTCGCCACCGTCGGCGAAAGGGTCGTCGAACCGGTCCCGTCCGACTGCTCGTCGCGTGGCCGGTGCGGTCCCGCTGGGGACGATGTACCAGGCGATCAGTGCGCCGACCGCGACGCCGCCAAGCAGTGCGGCGCCCGCCTGCGGGAGCGACGCACCGGCACCGAGCGCGACCATTCCCGTCGACACCGCGACGAGCGCGGCGACGCCCACCCTGAGTTTCCGGTTGAACGAGTCGCGCTCGCCCTGTGATACCGGTCCGACCATCAGGCGCGCCCCCCCGTGGACCGCCATACCGGGCGTGTTCCCGTCATCGAGGCCATCACAGGTCACCCGCCGTACTGACGTGCATGGCGACGAACCGCCAGTCGCCGGGCGACTCCTCGGACTCGCCGCGGGTGCGGCGCTCGCGTTCTAGCGTGCCGCTCCAGCGGGTGTCGAATTCGAAGCGGATCCCGCGTTCGACGTCGGTCCAGCCCATGCCGACGAGGTCGGCGAACCAGGCGTGGCGGTCCCGCTCTGTCACCCGGAGGTCGCGGCTCTCGACCTGCCAGTCGGCGGTCGTCCGGGTCTGCTCGCGGAGGGCGGCCTCGACTTCCTCGTAACCGTCGAGGTGCTCCGAGATGCCGAACTTGACGACCGCGTCGCTGGGCGCGAAGTAGGCGTAGAGGGGGTCGCCCCCCCGGAGGGCGTCGTAGTAGGCGCGGACGCGGGACTCGGCGCTCACTGGAACCCCCTGTCGACGGACTCGTCGACGACGTCCTCGAACTCGGCCTCGAGGAGTGTTTCCGCTTCTTCGAACGTGTTCGCGAGGTCGTCGAGGGCGTCCGGGCGGTCGTGGTGGTCGAACTCCATGGGCCCGTAGGCCGGACTGTCGAGGACGTCCATCACGTCCTCGAACAGCGCGCCGGGCGTGGTCGGAGCGTCTGCGTGCGTCCGGACGACCTCCTCCAGTCTGCTGGCCGCCGCTTCGGCTTCGTCCTCGTCTTCGAGCGGTTCTTGAACGCCGAACATGCCGGTCCCGTCCTCGGGGAACAGGGGGTCGAGGTCGTCGTCGATGCGACGGGCGACCTCGGTCCCGACGCCCTCGACCTGGAAGGGGTTGCGGGCGTACGTTTTCAGTTGGTAGACGCCCACGGCGGGGTGACCGACGTACAGGTCCTCGCCGATACCGCCGGCACGGTCGCCGCCGACCGCCCGCCACCCGTCCGGCCGGGCGTCGCTCTCGACGACGTCCTCGAGGATGTCCTGCCAGTCGCGGACACGCATGTCCCACAGATGGGGGCAGTGATGAATGAAGCCATCGGTCCCGGACAGACGCGCGCACGAGGGCACCCGGGGCCGTCTGTTCGTCGACCCGAGCGCCGCTCGGGGAAACCGGGTCGGGACCCGGGAGAGGATTGATTACGACGGACCCCGAACCCGGTGGCGCCACCACGGGCGAGGACGGGTCGCCCGAGGTCACCGACGGCGACGGACGGCAGGCGGGA
Organism: Haloarculaceae archaeon; assembly: GCA_036626395.1. Lineage (GTDB taxonomy): Archaea > Halobacteriota > Halobacteria > Halobacteriales > Haloarculaceae > QS-5-68-33. The sequence continues at coordinate 8,044 of JAZKRZ010000034.1, read as the reverse complement.
CCCACCGACGGTGAGGGCCCGGAGTGACCGACAGGGTTTTTCCGGTCGCCAGCAAGACGGGAGTGTGACAGTGCGCGGCGTGGTGGTCGGCGTGGACGACCCCCGGACAGTCTCGACGCAGTACGGCGAGAGCGAGTTGCTGGAGGTCACGCTCCGGCCCGACCGCGGTCGTGGAGAGCCGACCACGGTGACGCTGTGGGACAAGTGGACCGAGACCGGCGAGTACCTCGAACCCGGGATGGAACTGGCGGTCACGGACCCCGAACGGAGAGAATACCGCGGCGAGACCCAGTTCTCGACGACGGGCGACTCGATGGTGGTCGTCGAGCCCGACTTCCTGGTGGACGTCACGGACGTCCGCTCGTGGGTGCAGTGCCCGCGGATGTACTACCTGAACAAACTCGGCGGGACGCCCCACGCCTACCCGGTGGTCAAGGGGACCATCGTCCACGAGGTGTTCGGCGATCTCCTCCGGGGTCGGGACCTCGACGAGGCCATCGACGAGCGGGTCCGCGAGGCGGGTCTGGACCTCGGCCTGCTCGGGAAAGACGCCGACGCCGTCCGCGAGGAGGTCCGCCAGCACGCCTCGGCCATCGAGGGGTGGCTCCAGCAGGGGACGCTCACTCGGGACGACGAGTGGCGCTCCGAGATGACCCTGGTCAGCGAAACCTACGGCCTGAAGGGACGGGCCGACGCGGTCCGCCGGGGGATGCCCGTCGAGCTGAAGACGGGCAAGAACACCCGCAGAGACCCCCGCTTTCACGACAAGGTCCAGGCCACCTGCTACGCGCTCGTCCTCGGCGAGCGTCGCGGGGACCCGCCCGATACCGGCACGCTCCTCTATACGAAGAACGCGGCGCTGGACCGCTCGGAGGCCGACGGCGACCTCTCGCCGGCGAAGGAGTTCTCCATCGGGTCCGGTCTCCTCGAATTCGTCGTCCGGACGCGGAACGCGCTCGCGGCGATGGAGCACGACCTCGGGGTGCCGACGGGCTACGAGGCCGACGCGAAATGCGAGTACTGCTTCGAGCAGGACACCTGTATGGCCGTCTCCGGCCGCCTCGACCAGGAGTCCAAGGCCGGACAGGTCGGGACGGCCGTACCCGAGGAGGAACGGGCCTACGTCGACCGGGTGTACCGGGCCGTCGAGCGCGAACGCCGGGCCGTCCACCGCGAGTACGCGAAACTCTGGGAGCAATCGCCCGCCGAACGGGCCGGCGACGACCGCGCACTGGTGGACCTGGACCCGCTCGACCGGCGGGAACTCGACGGCGGGCGCTGGGAGTTGCGCGCGCGCGCTACCGGCGCGGTCTCCAAAATCCGGGAGGGCGACCTCGTGCTCGCGAGCGACGGCGACCCGGTCCGGGGCGCCGCCGAACTCGCCCGCGTCGAGCGACTGGAGCCGGCCCTGGTCGTCGTGACCGCCGACGAACCCATCGAGTTACGCCGCCTGGACGTCTACCCTTCAGAACTGTCCACCGACCGGATGCTGACGGCGATACACGACGCGGTCCTGACCCAGTCGCCCGGGGAGAAAGACGTCCTCTTCGGCCGGCGCGAACCGGCCTTCGCGGCGGTGGACGAGACCTTTGTCCCGAACAACGACGCCCAGGACGCGGCGGTCGAGCTGGCCGTCGGCGCCCAAGACTGTGCGCTCGTCCACGGCCCGCCGGGGACGGGCAAGACCTACACCCTCGCGAAGACCGTGCAGGCGCTCGTCGAGCGCGGGGACAGGGTGTTGCTCTCGGCGTTCACCAACCGCGCTGTCGACAACGCGCTGGGCGAGTTGCGCGACCAGGGCTTCGACGGGTTTCTCCGGGTCGGTACCGAGAGCGGCGTGCGCGAGGACGTCCTGCCCTACCGGCTGGAGCGCGCCGGCGACCCCGACGAGCGCGTCGCGACACTGCGCGAGGCACAGGTGGTGGCGGCGACCACCGCGTCGTGTGGCTCGCGCGTCATGCGCGAACAGGCGTTCGACGTCGCCGTCGTCGACGAGGCGGGCCAGTTGACCGAACCCGGGACGCTCGCCGCGACCACGCTCGCCGACCGGTTCGTCCTCGTCGGTGACCACCAGCAGTTACCGCCGGTCGTCCGCTCGGACGACGGGCCGGTCGCTGGTGACGCGGACGGCGACGGCGCCGACGAACCGGGCGCGCGGCTCTCGCGTTCGCTGTTCGAGCGCCTCATCGAGACCTACCCCGACGCCTCCGTGCTGCTCGACAGACAGTACAGGATGGCCCAGCGCATTCAGGCCTTTGCCTCGCGGGAGTTCTACGACGGCCAGTTGCGCCCGGCGACGGCGGCGGTGGCGGGCCAGCACCTGCGCGAGTTGCCGGGCGTCGACCCGGACCGACTCCCGGCCCATCTGCAGGACCGGGTGGCGTTCGTCGACCCCGACGGAACGGCGCAGGGCAACACCAACCCCGGAGAGGCCGCGGCGGTCGACGAGGTGGTCCGCGCCTACCTCGCGGCCGGCGTCGACCCCGATGACGTCGGCGTCATCGCGCCCTTCCGGGCGCAGGTCGCCGAGGTCACCAATCGCGTCCCCGGGGGCGTCGCGGTCGACACCGTCGACCGGTTCCAGGGGTCGAGCAAGGAGGTCGTCGTCATCTCGTTCGTCGCGACGGGTGACCTCTCCAGCCCGATCTTCGAGGATTACCGGCGCGTGAACGTCGCGCTGACCCGCGCGAAGAAAGCGCTCGTGCTCGTGGGCGACGCCGAGGCGCTCGCGACCGACGAGACCTACGGGCGGATGGTCGAGTGGGCGCGGTGACGCCGCGTCTCGAAACTTTCTACTCCGGCGGCGACACAGGGCCGACGTGCTCCGACTGGTCGAAGCGAGTCGCGTCCTGCGCGAGGCGGTCCCGGACGAACTCGTCCCCCTCGTCTGGGCGATAACGCTCCTCGGGAGCGCGAAGTTCCTCGTCCTCGGGCTCTCGCTCGTGTACTGGAACGTCGAGGAGTACCGCGAGGAGTTGCTCGCGCTCGTCAGCGTCGGGTTCGTCGGACTCGCGGTGACGCTCGCACTGAAGTACGGGTTCGACCTCCCGCGGCCACCCGCCGCGGTCCAGCGCTACCCGGTCGAGCCCAGCCCCGTCGGCTTCCCCAGCGGGCACGCCATCGCCGCGACGACCATCTACGGGGGTGCGTTGCTCGCCTTCGACCGGTATCGCGACCCGCGAGCAGTCGCCGGCGTCGCCGGACTGGTCGTCGCCGTCTCGCTGTCGCGCGTCGTCCTCGGCGTTCACTACCTCGGGGACGTCGTCGCGGGCGTGGTCGTCGGCCTCGTCGTCCTCGGCGGGGCGACGGCCGTCTTCGAACGCGGCGCGGTCTCCGGGTTCGCGGCGGCCGCCGTCCTCTCGGTCCCGGCACTCGTGACCACGGGAGGCACCGCCGACGCGGCGCTGGCACTCGGCGGGAGCATCGGCGGCCTCGCCGGCGCGGCGCGGGTTCCGCGGTCGGTCCCGCTCACCTCCCGGTCCGGGCGCGCCCTCCTCAACGTCTGTGGCGTCGTCTTCGTCGTCGCGCTCATGGGTATCGAGGAACTCGTCGAGGGGATGGTTCCCGTCGTCACCGGCGTGAACCTCGTCCTCGCGCTGGGCATCGTGGCGATGCCGCTGGTGGTCGACCACGCGCCGCTCCCGACGGTGCGGGCGACTGACCGGTAGCCTCCGACCCCGGTGGCCGACCGGTAGACTCTCGAGGCAGGCAGGTATACGTGCGGCCGTGCCAGTCGAAGTTCCGCTCGGCGAGGGGACCGCCTCAGTCGACCTGCCCGCGTGTGACGTGACCGTCTGTCGCCCGCCCGGTGGCGAGGCCGTCGACCCGCGGGCCGCGGCGGAGCGGGCCGTCGCCGACCCGCACGGACCGCCGCTGGGAGCGCGCGTCGACCCGGACGACGAGGTCGCCGTCGTCGTCACCGACGTGACCCGCGCGACGCCCGACGACGTCTTGCTCGACTTGCTCCTCGACGAACTGTCGGCCGCGGGCGTCGGCCGCGACCGGGTGACCGTCGTCGTCGGACTGGGCCTCCACCGGCCGATGACCGACCGGGAGCTCAAAGACGCGCTCGGCGAACACGCCGACCTCGCCGAGAACCACGACCCCGAGTCGACCGTCTCCGTGGGGGACGTCGACGGCGTTCCCATCGAGATCAACGAAACCGTCGTCGGGGCCGACAGCGTCGTCTCGACCGGGATGGTCGAACCCCACCAGTACGCGGGTTTCTCGGGGGGTGCGAAGACGGTCGTCGTCGGCGCGGGCAGCGAGTCCCAGGTCGGCTACACGCACGGGCCGGAGATGCTCGCAAACGACGGCGTCCGCCTGGGCCGGGTCGCGGACAACCCGTTCCGCGCGTTCCTCGACGAGGCGGGTGACCTGGCGGGGCCGGACTTCGCGCTCAACGTCACGCACGGCCCCAGCGGGATCCTCGGCGCGAACGCCGGCGACCCGCGTGCGGTCGTCCGGGACCTGGCCGGGACCGCACGCGAGGTGCTGGCCGCCGAGGTCACCGACGAGTACGACGCGGTCCTCGCGGGCGTCGGCGCGCCCAAGGACGCCAACCTCTACCAGACGACGCGGGCAGCCACCTACGTGGTTCTCGGTGCGAACAACCCACTGCGGAGGGGTGGACGGGTCGTCATTCCCGCGACGCTCCCGGAGGGTGCCGGCGACGGGACGGGCGAGCAGCGCTTCTACGAGTGGCTCTCGGGGGCCGACAGCGCCGACGCACTCTACGAGGAGATGCGCGAGGGATACGGAGCGGGCGCCCAGCGAGCGTTCGTCGTCGCCCGAGCGTTGCGCGACCACGACGTCTACGTCACGAACAGCCAGCACCCCGAGGTGGTCGAGGAGTGTCTCATGCACGCCCGCGAGTCGGTTGCGGACGCTATCGAACCCGGCAGTGACGTCCTCGTGGTGCCCGACGCGCTCGATACCCTGCTGGTCTGAAACGCGGGAGCGGACGGCGCCGAATTTTGCACGGAGTTCGATCTCACTCCGGAGAGTCGCCGAGGGGAGTTTGATAGAAGGGTGTCCGGAGTTCGAAAATACCTTTTTCGGCCACCGGCCGCCGGTTCAGTCGAAGCAATGACAGACCACACGCGCCGCAGGTTCGTTCGGATCGCTGCTGCGACTGCCGCCGTCGGCCTCGCCGGCTGTAGCGAGGCCAGTGACGGTGGCGGCGAGACTGACGACGGGATGACCGAGACGATGGGTTCGGTCGAGACGTTCGAGGTGACGGTGACGAACGTCTCCGGGCAGGGGACGATCACGGCTTCCGACGGCGAGGACCTGGCGGTCCCGCTCTCCCCGACCGCGTACGCGGTTCACTCCCCGGACGTCTCCGCGTTCTCGGCGGGCGAGGCGGCGAGCAACGGACTGGAGTCCCTGGCGGAGGACGGCGACCCGTCGACGCTCGGCGAGTCACTCTCGATGGTCGACGGCGTCGAGATGGTCGGTGCCGTGGCGACGCCCGACGGGGCCGGGGAGGCTGGACCCCTGGGGCCCGGAGCGAGTTATACTGTCGGACACAAGTGAGGCCACCGTCGATGGCTCGTTCGACCGGGAACGGGCGTTTCGATAGCGTGTTCCCGGCGAGCGTGTTCACGTACTTGTGTCCGACAGTATTACACGTTCGAAATCGAGGCGGGTCACGACCACCACCTGACGCTCGCGACGATGTTCGTCCAGTCGAACGACCTCTTCTACGCGTCCGACCCGGAGGGGATCGCCCTGTTCGACGGTGAGGACCCGATATCGGGCGACGTCACCGACGAACTCGTCCTCTGGGACGCCGGCACGGAGACGAACCAGGAACCGGGTGCCGGCCCCGACCAGGCACCCCGACAGAATGGGACCGACACCGGGCCCGACGAAGACGGGACGGTCCGTCCGGTCGACGACGTGGCGGACGAGTTCGGCTACCCGGACGTGGACGAGGTCATCGAAGTGACCGTCACGCGGTCGATGTGAACTCGCGCGACGCGGCGTTCACCCGGTTTTCGCGCCCGCGTCGACTGCGGTTTCGTCGTCGATCTCGTCCAGGACGCGCTGGTGGAACTCCCGGAGGACCTCGCCCTCGTCCTCGGCGAGGACGACGTCCGAGGCCATGAGCGTCGCGAGCCCGAACGCCCGCGGCGAGGGCGAGTCGACGCGCACGTGCTCGACAGTCACGTCGCCGGCGGCGACGTCGGCCAGGACCGATTCGACGGCGGCGACGTCGAGTTTGTCCTCCAGTATCTCCCGGTAGGTCTCCTCCATGACGGCGAACCCCTCCAGGTCCTCGGCGAACCCGAGCAGCATCTCGGAACTGACCTGCTGTTCGCTGGCCGACTTCTCGTAGCCCTTGTAGCGTTTGAGGATCATCAGCGCGCGAGTCGCGTTGATCCGGAAGTAGCGCTTGAGCAGGTCGGTCCCCTTCAGGCTCGCCCGCAGGTCCGAGCGCACGTCGGCGGGATCGATGTCCTCGACGACGCCCACGACGTCGACTTTCCTGTTCAGCGGCATCGAGAGCGTGAACCCGTGGTCGGCGACGGCGACCTGGACGTTGGCGTTGGCCTCGCGGGTGACCCGATACGCGAGGAGGCGCGAGAAGCCGTCGTTGAACCGCCGGCCGTAGTTGGAGTGGACGTAGTAGCGCCGTTCGTAGGCCTCGCGGTCCAGTTCCTCCTCGACGACGAGACGCTCGTCGGTGCTCACGCTCTTCGACCCGGTGTAGGCGGTCTGCTCGGCGAACATCCGCGCGACGGCGCGGACGCTGTTCTCGTCGAGCGGGTACTCGCGCAGCCAGTGGCGCACGCCGCTCATCCCCCCCGATTCCAGGCGGTCGAGCAACTCGCGCTGGAAGGTCAGAATTTCGCGGCCCAGGTCGTACGAGAGGGGGAGCCGTTCGCTGAACCACGACGGGACCGTCGGCCGGGCGCTCGTCGGGTCGACGTACACCTTCGAACCCCGGCGATAGCGGTACTCGTAGCGGTCGCCGCCCAGGACGAACACGTCGCCCGACTCGATGGTGTCGAGGTACTCCTCGTCCAGCTGGCCGACCCACTGGTCGCCGCTCCGCGTGAACACGTCGCAGGTGAAGGAATCGGGGATCGTCCCGATGTTGGTCATGTAGATGACGCGGGCGAGGCGGCCGCGCTTGCCCATCAGCGGTTCGCCGACCGGGTGCTCCTCGTAGTGGTACTCCCCGTCGGGCGGGTCGTTGTCGTCGCGCCAGACCTTCGCGTAGACGTTTTTATCCTCCAGGCCGTCGTAATCGGCGGTGAGATACCGCAACAGCGACTCCCACTCCTCGTCGGAGTAGGTGCGGTACGGATACGCCCGCCGGAGGATCCGCTTGATTTCGCGCTCGGGACGGACGTCCGCGATGGCCATGCCGTAGACGTGCTGTGCGGCGACGTCCTGGGCCCTCTGGGGGACGAACACCCGGTCGACGAACCCCTCCTCTGCCTTCTTGAGCATGACCGCACACTCGACGAGTTCGTCGCGGTCAAGGGCGAACACCCGCCCGGTCACGGTCTCGCCGAGCTGGTGGCCCGCCCGCCCCACTCGCTGGAGGAGCGCCGCGACCGACTTGGGCGAACCGACCTGCACGACGAGGTCGATGTGTGGCATGTCGATACCGAGTTCGAGGCTCGTCGAGGTGGTGACGACCTCCACGTCGCCGTCCTTGAGTTTCCGCTCTGTCTCCTGGCGCTTCTCCTTCGCGAGGCTGCCGTGGTGACACCCCGAGTTGTCCTCGTCGTAGCCGTCGAAGCGCTCGCGGAGGTTGTGCAGGACCCGTTCGGCCCCCGAGCGGGTGTTCGTGAACACGAGCGTGTTGGTGTGGTCCTGCACGAGTTCGTGCAACTGCCGGTAGAAGCGGTCGTTGACCACGCCGCTCGGCGTGTTCACGAGGTCGTCGGTCGGACAGACCAACTCCACGTCGAACTCGCGGGCGAACCGTGCGTCGACGAGCTCGTAGTCCCGCGGGACCATCGTGGGCGTTGTCGTCGGGCTCGTGTCGCGTCCCGCCCCCGCGTCGCGCGTCGACCCGGCGTCC
>JAZKRZ010000033.1:0-21875 GCA_036626395.1 Haloarculaceae archaeon | reverse complement strand
GGTACATGTTGATGATCTGTCCGAACTGGGCCATCGGCCAGATGAACCGCTGGGAGAGCAGGATGAACCCGACGAACTCGCCCTCGCTCAGTGTGCCCGTGAAGATCCACGGGCCGGTGCCGGTCGTCTGGGAGGTGAAGACCCAGAGGCCGCCGACGAGGAACGTGACCACGAAGCCGACGCCCGAGAGCAGTCGGAGACCGGGGAAGAACTTGATCCGCGTGTTGATGGCCGCCCAGTTGGCGTCGAAGTAGTCCTCGGAGACGTCGTCGACGCGGTCGGACTCGAAGCTCTCGGTGTTGTAGGTCTTGATCACCTGGACGCCGCCGAGGTTGTTCTCCAGGCGGGAGTTGAGCTGGCCGACGGACGACCGGACTTCGGCGTACTGGGGCTGGATGATCTGGACGAACTTGTAGGTGAAAAAGGCGATGAGGGGGACGATCACCAGGGTCACCATCGCGAGTTGCCAGTTCCAGTAAACCAGAATGCCGGCGATGGCGACGACCATGACCGACAGTCGGAAAAAGGAGTTCATCCCGTCGTTGAGAAACCGCTCCAGCCGGTTGACGTCGTTCGAGAGGATGGACATGAGTTCGCCGGTCTGCTTGTCGGCGAAAAAGTCCATGTTCAGGCGCTGCATCTTGTCGTAGGTATCGGTACGGATGTCGTGCTGGATGTGCTGGGCGAAGGAGTTCCACCCCCAGTTGCGCGACCAGTGGAACATCGCGCCGACCAGAAACGCCACGGAGATGATAGCGACCGTGAACCAGAGCTGGGCGTTCTTGCCGGTCGGGAGCCACGCGTCGGGAACCAGCGGCATGCTGAAGGCGGTGTTGTCGAGGAAGATCGCGTCGATCGCCAGCGTCAACAGGAGCGGCGGCAGAAGATCCAGCACCCGCGCGAAGACGCTGCTGAACAGACCGACGACGAACTGCGGGACGTTCTCCCGGCCGTACTCGGCGAACAACCGCTGCATCGGCCGGTCGACCCGGTCGCGAACGTCCTCGAATACTTTCTCCTCGTCGAGGTCGACACTCATCGAGTACGTACACGGGTTGGACCGTCAAAAGGTCGTCGGAGCCGTGTGAAACGTTCCCACCGGATGATGTGTTTCGCCACAGCGCGAAACCGGTGAAATACTCCGGCATCGGCGCGAACAGAAGCGTGTTCGAACACCCCCGTAACTGACGTGCAGGCCTTCCGATATCTTTCCGTTCGGTCAGGTCTCCACGTCTGGTGTCGCCGCGCTGGTGAGTCAACGACCGGTATCGTGAACGCGCTCGGGGATCTCGACGCGGTCGCCGGGGTCGAGCCCCGTCCGGTTCGTCCACCCGCGAGGGACTTCCAGCACCCACTTGCCGCGCCCGGTGTAGGTGCGTTCGTACTCACCCTTCGGGGCGGGCGCGTGGTGGATCGTCGTCACGCTCTCGCTGGCGTCGATGAAGACGATGTCGAGCGGGAAATCCATCCGGCGCATGACGTAGCTGTGGCGGCCTTCGCTGGGGTGGACGAACAGCATCCCCTCGCCCGTGGCGAGTTCGGAGGTGTTGCTGAGGCCGACGTAGCGCTTCTGGCGGGTATCCGCAACCCGGACCCGGACGGTCGCGAGTCGCGTGCCGTTCTCGTCGTAGGTCGTGACCGTCACCCGCTCGTAGCCGCCGGGGTTGGGCGAGACGACGCTGTAGATCAGCCCCGACTGGACGACGACGGCGGCGACCGCCGCGAGGGCGAGGACGGCCAGCACGGCGGCGAGAACCGGGCGGTCCCCCATCACCCGACGTAGGACCGGCGTCGCGGTAAACCCACGGGTTGGGCGGCGGGTTGACCAGTAGGGGCGCGACGTGCGAGAGAAAGAAAGCGTTATTCCGGCGCGGGGGCTTGCTCGTGACGAGGGTCCGTGGTCTAGTTGGTTATGACGTGGCCTTTACAAGGCCGAGGTCGGTGGTTCAAATCCGCCCGGACCCATCCTGCGACGAACGGACGCGAGGAGTGGATAGCCTCGCGGATTTGAGCCCCGGCAGTCGCGCGCAGCGAACGAGGTGAGCGAGCACGCCTGCATCCGGTTCAAGATCCGCCCGGACCACGGGACACCCGGAACCAATTCGCGGTTGCAGCCCGTCGCACCCACCCAGCAGAAGACCAGAACCAGCCGCTGGCGACGCCACCTTCGCTGTTTATCCACACGAGTTTCCGAGAATCCGTGCCGATTCACTACCGAGCACGTTTCCGGAGTCCCCTACCCTCGCTGGAACTGTGTGGAGTCGGGGACGGACCACGCGAGAACGCACCCGACACCAGCGAGCAGTCCTGCATAGCCGAACGCAGCTAAGAACCCCGCTTCCTCGATCAGGGCCCCCGACACGACGGGCGCCGAGAATGCCCCCAGGAACCCGACCGTGTTCAGGACCGCGAACGCCGTGGCCGCTACGTTATCCGCGACGAGTTCCCGGACGTAGGGGAGGAGCAGGACGAGACCGATCTGGGTGACGAAACCAGTGACGACGAGAGCCACGAGGAGGAAGGCCACGTGGTCGATGAAGGGGATAGCGACCGAGGCCGGGACGAGTACGACGAACGAGCCCAGGACGATCGGCCGGCGACGCGTCCCGAAGAAGCGGTCGGAGAGGACGCCGCCCGAGGCGCGCGCAACGACACCGACTGCGGGGAAGAAGGCGGCGATGGCGCCGCCGAGCCCGAGGGGAAGCGAGAAGTTCTCGGCGACGTACGTCGGAAGCCAGTTGTTGAACAGGAGATTGAGCGAGAAGGCGACAAAGGCCATCCCGGCGACAGTCCAGACGTAGCGATTCCTGAGGACGGTTCCGAACTCTCGCCGGGACGGAGCCTCGGCATCCACTGTGAGCGCGCCACCCCGGCTGGTGACTGCGAAGGCGACGACCCCCAGGAACGCCAGCACCCCGTAGACCGGGAAACTACCAGCCCAGCCCACCCGGTCCGCGAGAAGCGGCGCTGTGAGGTGGCCGATCGCGAACCCACCGGGGATGCTCGTGGCGAGGAACGCGATAGCCGTTCCCTGGATATCCCTGTCGAAAGAGCCGTCAACGACGTTCACAGCGGCTGTCCAGAGCGTCACTATCGCCCCGCCGCCGACAAACCGGGCGGTGAGGACCCACGCGTACCCGCCATCTCGGCCCGCCCGCCACGCCCAGATCGTAGACAGCAGCAGGACCGTGATCGAGAGGAAGATCGCTCGTCGGTTGTCGACCCGGTCGAGAACGATGCCGGCTGGGATCGAGAAGACGGCCATCGCCAGGAGAAGCGCGCTCACGAGCCAACTCGCGGCGGCCGGGCCGACGTCGAGCCCCTCCCGGACGAGCGGGAGGAAACTCGCTGGCGCGATCTCGTAGGCAGTCAGGAAGAGAAACGCCAGCCAGAGTGTGACGGCAACCATCCACGCACGCCGACGTTCTTCCATCGGCCAGCGATACAGCCCGTGGCCACATCAACGTGGAGGCCCCGGAAAAGCGGGTGTCGTCAGCAGGTTCTACCTGTCGATCGAGGCACGCTCGCGGTTGCGGGCAACGGTGCGTGTCCGCCGGGAGGTGGATCCGTAGATTCGAAGCGGGCGCCCATCTGGTGTTGGATTTTGAATAGGATCCGAGACGCGCCGGGGGCGTCCGAGCATCAACGCCGTCTGACGGATATCCTATATGACGGCGCTCCAGTGCAACGACGGCGACTGCCCCCACGACCAGGAAACCTCGGAGTGCGACTTCCGGGAACCCAACCACGAGAGCAAGTGCCTCCCCCTCGCGGAGCCCCCCACCGCATCCGAACGGGCTCTCTCGGCTGGCAGCTCAACCGCGACATCCCCGTCAGGTGGTCGCAGTCCGGCTTACCTGCTCGGTCGATACGACCAAGAAGCGCTACGACAGTGCCTCAGAGCGCGACCGGATGGAACGGTCACGGCGCCATCGTACCGAGGAAACGTCACAGAGACGGCCGATGACCCGCGGAGCGCACCACCCGGCTGGACGCTCGGTGCATCCGGTGGCGTCCCCGGGGAGAGCAAGTCTCATCGGAAGATCCCCCCCCCAATGTTTGTCGAGGATCGGGCGTTTCAGACCCAGAAAATGGCGAAAGTTGCAGTAACCTCGTTCGTCCGGACCGACTCAGTTCTCGCGACGGTCGTCTCAACACACCGTCGAGTGGACGTCGACGCGGACGAGCGCCTCGGGGGGTTCGCCGTCCTCTTCGAGCGTCGGTTCGCGGTCGCGATATTTCCGGAACAGTCGCGTCCGACCGGCCCAGAGGTCGTCCTCGTCGGTGACGATCTCGGCGGTGCCGAACAGCACGACGTGCCACTGGCCGACGCCGTCCTCGGAGCGCTCGATGGAGATAGCGGTCCGGGGGTTCTCGCGGAGGTTGTCGAGTTTCCGCCCGCCGGTGACGAACTCGACGGTTTCGTCCTCGTAGCGGTACCACACGGGCGCGACGTGTGGGCGGTCGTCCCGGGAGGTCGAGACGTGTGCCATCTCCAGACAGCCGGTCACGAGCTCTTCGGCCTCGGCGGGGACACCGGATCGTGCCATACCTGTCGGGGACACGGTCGTCCCCGATAAGCGTTCGCTCCGCGGAACTCCGTGCACCGCGTCGGTCACGCGACCCCGAGTCCGCCGGAGACGAGGCGGACGCCGATGACGGTCAGGAGCCCGAGGACGGCGAGGCGCCGGCGGGGCTCGGCGACACGCGAGCGCATGCGCTTGCCGAGGGCGACGCCCGTCACCGCGGGGACCGCCGCGGCGAGCGACAGCCCGGCGACGGCCACGCTGGGATACAGCCCCAGTGCGCCCGCGGCGGCGACGCGGACACCGTTGAGGCCCAGGAAGACCATGGCGACGACGCCGACGAACACGCCGTGGGAGAGGTCACAGCTCCGGATGTAGGCGATGAGCTGGACGCCGACGTTCGTCCCGCCGAAGAGCAGCCCGGAGACGGCGCCGACGCCGACCATCGCCGGCGTCGTCTCGACGAAACAGCCCTCCCTCGCCCGGTCGAGGCCCGGGACGGGGACCACGTCCTGTGCGGACGCGACGAACCCGAGCGAGACGACCCCGAGTCCGACCTTCAGCGGACCTGTGGGCACCCGTTCCAGGACGACGAGGCCGACGATGGTGCCGAGGAGGGCGGCGACCACGAGCGGGGCGAACCGCCGGCCGCAGGTCCGCAGTTCCGACACCGAGAGGTCGCGGACGAGCGAGAGGTTCACCGAGAGAATCGGGACGATCATGAAGACGACGGCCGTCGCGGGGTCGATCGCCGTCGCGAGGGCCATAGTCCCGACGAGGGCGAAGCCAAAGCCCGCGACGCCGTTGACCGCGCCGGCGACGAGCACGACGGCGGCGATCCCGGCGAGCAGCGGCGGTGTCAGCGTCAGTGCCACGCCGTCCGGTTTCGCGGCCACCGAGAAAAACTGTCGGTAACCCACAGGAAAGCCGGTGGCTGGTCGGTCGCCGGGGAGGGAAGCCTCACCCGGGGGCCACCACTCGGAACCGGTCCCGAACGCCTATGTCGTCGAAGCCGTTCGGTGAGGACGATGGACGAGTCCGAACCGTCGGGTGGGCGGGTCGCACGGCGCGTCCGCGACATCGAGCCCCAGCAGATACGCGTCATGTTCGACCGTGCCGCCGAGGCCGAGGCGGCCGGCGCGTCGGACCTGGTCCACCTGGAACTGGGCGAACCGGACTTCGAGACGCCGGCACACGTCGTCGAGGCCGCGCACGAGGCCGCGACGGCCGGGCGGACGAACTACACCCACAACGCCGGGACCACCGAACTACGGGAGGCGGTCGCCGACCGACTCTCCGGGGAGGGACGGACCGTCGACCCCGACACCGGGGTTGTCGTGACCACCGGGGGCGTCGAGGCGCTGTATCTCGCGTTACTGACTGTGGCGGACCCGGGCGAGGAAGTCGTCGTGCCGACGCCGGCCTGGCCCAATCCCGTCTCGGGGGCGAAACTCGGCGGGATCGACCCGGTCACGGTTTCGATGCCGGCCGACCGGGGCTTCGAACCGCACCCCGACCCGGTCGTCGAGGCCATCGGGCCGGCGACGGCGGCGGTCGTGCTCACCTCCCCCTCGAACCCGACGGGTCGAGTGTTCGCCCCGAACTCGGTCGAGCGCGTGGTCGACGCCGCCGTCGAACACGACGCGTTCGTCCTCGCCGACGAGGTCTACCGCGAGTTGACCTACGCCGAGACGCCGCCGCACGTGGCCGACGTCGCGGCACCCGACCAGCGAGAGTGGGTCCTCACCGTGGGGTCGGTCTCGAAGACCTACGCGATGACGGGGTGGCGGGTGGGCTGGCTCTCCGGCCCCGCGGACGTCTGTTCGCAGGTGACGAAGATCCACGAGAGCACGACCTCCTGCGTGAACACCCCCGCCCAGTACGCCGCCCTCGCGGCGCTGACGGGGCCACAGGAGCCGGTCCGGGAGATGCGGGCCGCGTTCCGCGAGCGCCGGGACTTCGTGGTCGACCGCATCGGCGAGACCCCCGGGGTGTCGGCGGCCGAACCCGAGGGTGCCTTCTACGCGTTCGTGGACGTGAGCGCGCTGGAGGGGTCGAGCATGGCCATCGCGAAACGGCTCCTGGACGAGTACGGCGTCGTCGCCGCGCCGGGGTCGGCCTTCGGTGCGGGGGGCGAGGGGCATCTCCGGTTCAGTTTCGCGAACGGTCGCGACCGACTCGCCGAGGGGCTGGACCGGTTCGAGTCGATGGTCCGGGACGAACTCGACGGGTGAGAGCGGGACCACGCGAGTCGAAATCCGTCCCGGGTCACACAAGGGTTAATTCTCTGCTCCGGCAAAACCGGTGTTGATGGGATCGTCCGTTCTCACAGCGGTATCTCTGGCAAGCACCATCCAGACCACCCTGCCGGTCGTCGGGATCGAACTGGGACAGACGGCGCTCACCGCGGTCGGAATCGTTCTGATCCTTGCGTTGCTCATGGGGTCGGGGTTTTTCTCGTCGTCGGAGATCGCGATGTTCTCGCTGTCGGCCCACCAGATCGACGCGATGGTCCGGGAGGGCAAACGTGGTGCGCGGGCGATCGAGTCCCTCAAAGAGGACCCCCACCGCCTGCTCGTGACGATCCTCGTGGGGAACAACCTCGTCAACATCACGATGTCCTCTATCTCGACGACCATCGTCGGCTTCTACCTCGACGCGGGCACGGCGGTGCTCGTCTCGTCGTTCGGCATCACGTCGATGGTCCTGGTGTTCGGCGAGAGCGCGCCCAAGTCCTACGCCGTCGACAACACCGAGTCGTGGGCGCGGACCGTCGCTCGCCCGCTAACGGTCGTCGGGAAGGTGCTGTGGCCGCTCATCACGCTGTTTTACTATCTGACGCGGGTCGTCAACAGGGTCACTCCCGGCGGTTCGTTCGTCGATTCGTCGTACGTCACTCGCGAGGAGATCCGGAACATGGTCGAGACGGGCGAGCGCGAGGGCATCCTCGACGAGGAGGAGCGCCAGATGATCCAGCGTACCCTGCGGTTCGAAAACACCGTCGCCAAGGAGGTGATGACCCCCCGACTCGACATGGAGGTCATCTCCGGAGACGCGACCGTCGAGGAGGCCATCGAGGAATGCATGGCGTCGGGGCACGCCCGTCTGCCGGTCTACGAGGGGTCGCTGGACAATATGGTCGGCGTCTTCGACATCCGCGACCTGCGGGAGTCCGACTACGACGCCGCCTCCGACCTCGAGGTAGGGGACGTGGTCAACCCGACGCTGCACGTCCCCGAGTCCAAGAACGTCGACGAACTCCTCTCGGAGATGCGCGAGAACCGGATGCACATGGTGATCGTCGTCGACGAGTTCGGTGCCACCGAGGGCCTCATCACGATGGAGGACATCCTCGAGGAGATCGTCGGCGAGATACTGGTCGGTGACGAGGAGCACCCGATCGAGTTCGTCGACGACACGGAGATACTGGTCCGCGGCGAGGTCAACATCGAGGAGGTCAACGAGGCGCTGGATATCGACCTCCCCGAGGGCGAGGAGTTCGAGACCATCGCGGGCTTCATCTTCAACCGCGCGGGGCGCCTCGTCGAGCAGGGCGAGGAATTCGACTACGGGAACGTGGCGTTGCGGGCCGAACAGGTGGAAGACACCCGCATTCAGAAAGCCCGGGTGACCGTCGACCGAGACGCCGTCGACCCGGCCGAATCGGAGTTTCCAGCCGACGAGGGCGAAACCGATTGACCGGCGGCGTTTCGGGGACCGAGACTCCGAGCAGGGGCGAAATCATTAGGGGGCCGCCGGAGTATTCATACTGTCGGACACAAGTACGTGAACACGCTTGCCGGGAACACGCTATCGAAACGCCCGTTCCCGGTCGAACGAGCCACCGACAGTTGCCTCGCTTGTGTCCGACAGTATCACACGCATCGAGTCATGTACGACAACGTCCTCCTCCCGTACGACGGCAGCGAGGGGGCCGCTGCGGTCCTCCATCACGCCGGCGAGATCGCTCACTGGGCCGACGCTACAGTCCAGGTGATCTACGTCGCCGACACGACGCGCGACAGCGTCACCGTCGTCGAGGGACGGACTGTCGATGCGCTCGTCCGAAAGGGCGAGGACGTCGTCGAGGAGGCCGCGAAGACGCTGGACACGCTCGGGGTCGAACACGATACCGACGTCGTCCAGGGGAATCCGGCCCCGACGGTCGTCGACTACGCCGAACGGTACGGCCAGGACCTGGTCGTGATGCCGACCCACGGTCGGGCGGGAGTCTCCCGATACCTCATCGGAAGCGTCTCCGAGAAGGTCGTCCGGCTGTCCTCGGTCCCCGTCCTCACAGTTCGCATGCGAACCGACGAGTCCCTCGAGTTCCCCTACGAGAACATTCTCGTCCCGACCGACGGAAGCACCGCTGCGACACACGCGGCCGAACACATGCTCTCACTCGCGGCCTCGCTCGACGCGACCCTGCACGTCCTCTCTGTCGTGGACGACGCCCCGCTCGGGCCGGACGTTCGGTCGACGATTTCCGGAAACGGAAGTGAGGAGACCGCGACCGACGCCGTCGAAACCGTCGTCTCGGAGGCCGAAACGCGTGGAGTGATGGATATCGTCCGCCATATCGAACACGGAACGCCAGTCGAGGAAGTTCTCGACTGCATCGAATCGAACGACATCCACGCCGTCGGGATGGGGACGACCGGGAGACGTGGGACCGACCGGATCCTGCTCGGCAGCGTGGCCGAAAAGACCGTGCGCTCGTCACCGGTCCCCGTCATCACCGTCGCCGGTCCGGAGTGACCGCGGCCTCCCGGCCGCAGTTCGATGCGGGAGGTCGTTAATTCGAGGGAACACGGAGCTCCAGACGGTCGCGGGGCCGACACCTCGACCGGGCCGTCGCGACAGTGAGCGACGCGGTCAGCCCAGGTTGCGGCTGTTCGACCGGGGCGAGACGGGGTCGGTCGGTCCGTCGGCGTACAGCGAGTAGGTCAACACGGCGAAGCCGGCGGCCGAGAACGCGCCCTGGACGGCGACCCCGGCCAGCACGGAGAGACCGAGGACCTGGTGGACGACGCCCCCGACGAGGGCACCGATGGTCACGAGGCCGATACCGACCGCGAGCGCGCGCAACGCCGGCGCTCCCGTCCGTATGAACGCCCGGTAGGAGAGCCACGTCAGGATGCCGCCGAAGGTCAGCGTCAGCGCCTTGGTTGTCACGACGACGAGGGTGAGGTCCATCACGATTTCACACTCCCTGTGCGGGTGTATCTCTCACACGGCATATATCCGCAGTCGCGTTCCCGGATCGTGAGAACGTCACCCACGATACAGTGGGGCCCGGGGGTCCGACGAGAGGGGACGACGACGACCTAGTCGGAGTACAGCGAGTAGACGATGACAGCGAACCCGGCGGCGGTGAGCGCACTCTCGACGACGAGGGCGATATCGGCGACCGCCTGGCCGCCGAACGCCTCGCCGGCGACGGGGACTGACCAGCCGATGAGCGAGAAACGTATCAGCTGGTCTATCACCCCTGCCGACAGGATGCCGAGCGTGACCACCCCGAATCCGACGGCGAGGTACCACAGCGGACGGCTCCCGCTCCGGCGGTAGGCCTTGTACGAGAAATACGTGATCAACCCGCCGAGCAGGAGGGTGACGGTCTTCAATGCGACGATTGCGACGGTGGTGATGTGGGGGCTCATGTTTCCTTTCGAACCTCCGACCAGAGGTTTTCCAGACGCTGGTCAGGCGTCCGCGCACGACGAGCGACCTCGGTCTCGAAGTCGCGCTCTTCGGTCAGCCGGATGACGACCTCCTCGAAACTCACCTCGTAGGTGCTCGCGTGTTGCCCGTCCGGGCGGATCTCGGTGCCCTCGTAGAGCAGCTGTGCCTCCTCCAGGCGGTCGATCTTCCGGTACGTCGTCGAGAGAGGGATGCCGCTCGCGTCCGAGATCTCGCTGGCCGTCATCGGCTCCTCCAGCACCGTGACGATCCGCCGACAGTCCGGGTCGTCAAGCGCGTCCAGCACCTCCTGGAGGTCGGGTTCGGTTTCGTCCGCGAACGGGTCACGGACCATACCGGGACTTGCCCCACCTGCGTTATAACCGCACCGACATTCGAACGCCCGTTAACATCCCACGGCCGCCACCGCGACCGGATTCCCGACCACCCCACAGATTCTTCGTCTGACAGGTATTCGTCGCGAACGCGGCCCGCGGGTCAGTCACCGGGGACCGTGCGGTCGGTCCCGTCCCACGGGAGCGGCCCGTCGTACCCCTCGGGGACGTACGGACAGAGCGGGTCGCTCGCCAGCGGGTCGCCCGTCGCCGCGTGGGCCCGCGACCGACTCCCGCCACAGACACCGCGATACGGACAGGCACCACACTTGCCGCGCAACCGGTCGCGGTCCCGCAGCGCCTCGAACAGGTCCGAGTCCCGGTAGACGTCGACGACGTCGTCCCCGGGGACGGTCCCCGCCGACTCCGGCAGGAACCCCGACGGGTAGACATCGCCGGTGTGACTGACGAACGCGAAGCCGTCCCCCGCGATGACCCCCGGCTTGCCGTCGACTGGGCCAGCGTCGCCGGCGCCGTCGTCACCCTCTGTCGCGAGTTGCCGGCGGACCCGCCGGTAGTGGGGCGCCTCCGTCGTCTTGAGCCCGAAGGGCGCCTCGTCGGCGACGTCGGCGAGCCAGGTCATGACCGCGTCGGCCCGCTCGGGCGAGACCCCGTCGAGAACGGCGCCGCGCCCGACGGGCACGAGGAAGAACACGCTCCAGAGCACCGCCCCGAGGTCGGCGACTCGCTCCCTGATCGCCGGCAGGTCGTCGACCGTCTGGGCACACACGGTAGTGTTCACCTGCAGCGGGAGGCCCGCCTCGCTGACGGCTTCGGCGGCGCGCAGCGTCGATTCGAAGCTCCCCGACTCCCCGCGGAAGGCGTCGTGGCTCTCGGCGTCCCCGCCGTCGAGACTGAGTGCTATCCGCTTGAGGCCGGCGTCGGCCAGGTCCGCGATGGCCGCCCGGTCGAGGTTCTCGGTGCCGCTCGGGGTCAGCGAGACCAGCAGCCCCCGGTCGGTGCCGTACTCGACCAGTTCGACCAGGTCCGGGCGTTTCATCGGGTCGCCGCCCGAGAGGACCACGAGCTGGCGGTCGCCAAAGCCCGTCACCTGGTCGAGCAGTGCCTTGCCCTCCGCCGTGGAGAGTTCCCCGGGGTGGCGGTGGGGCTGTGCGTCCGCCCGGCAGTGCTCGCAGGCCAGGTCACACGCCTGGGTGACCTCCCAGATGAAAGCTATCGGTCGCTCGCTCGTGTCCACCGACGGCTTCATCCCCGGCACCTCCCGCCCGGGGGAACGGTCACGTCTGTCTTCATCGCCCGTCAGTACCCCGCACGCACACATAGGTTCGCCACGGGGTTCCCAGGAACTGAAAATCCGCGGACTCGCTTAGGGGGACCAGTGCGGACTCGCCACACATGACTGCGCCAGCGGGACGCGAGGGCACCGAGGGGCCCGACGGCGTCGAGAGCGAGGGTGACGGCTTCGAACGCCGTGGGGAACCCCGCGGCGACCGCACTCGCGAGTGGGAACTGTTCCTCCGGGAATCGAGCGCGGAGCCGCTTCGTCACGCCGGCAGCGTCAGCGCGCCGACCGCCGAGGTCGCCCGCGAGCAGGCGACGACGCTGTTCGGCTTCGCCGCCGAGACGCTGTGGCTCTGTCCCGCCGACGAGACCGTTCGGTTCGTCGCCGAGGACGTCGCGCTCGGCGACCGCGCCGAGGAATACGAGTTCGCCGACGCCGACGGGGACGAAACCGCCGACGGGAGGGCGGAGTCGTGATCTCGGTCAGTAAACTGCTCTGTGGTCTGGACGCGGAGGGCGACGGGCTCAGGTACGACGCGGCCGACGAGTCCTCGAAAGCCCAGATCCGCGAGCGCAAGCAGCGTCGACCGGTGGTGGTGTGGAACTGCACCAGGCAGTGTAACCTCTACTGCGAGCACTGCTACGCCGCCGCCGAGACCGAACCCGCGCCGGGCGAACTCTCGACTGCCGAGGGCAAGCGGTTCCTCGACGACCTGGCGGAGTTCGGCGCCCCGGTCGTCCTCTTTTCGGGTGGCGAACCGCTCGCGCGCTCGGACCTCGTGGAACTGGTCGCCCACGCCAGCGACGCCGGCCTCCGGCCGGTGCTCTCGACCAACGGGACGCTGCTCACCGAAGCGCGTGCCGAGGAACTTCGGGAGGCGGGACTGAAGTACGCCGGCGTCTCCGTCGACGGGTTGCGCGAGCGCAACGACGAGTTCCGCGGCCAGGAGGGCGCGTTCGACCGTGCGCTGGCCGGCATCGAGGCCGCGCAGGCCGCCGGGCTCAAGACCGGACTCCGCTACACGATCACGAGACACAACGCCGGCGACCTCGAGGACGTGGTCGACCTCCTCGCGGACCGGGGCGTCGACCGCTTCTGTTTCTATCACCTCGATTACGGCGGCCGCGGCGCCGACATCCGGGACGTCGACCTCGCGCCCGAGGAGCGCCGCGAGGCGGTCCGTCGCGTCTGCGAGATGACTCGCGCGTACCACGACCGCGGTCACGAGATAGAGACGCTCCTGGTGGGTAACTACGCCGACGCCGCCTACCTCGTCGAGTACGCCCGTCGCGAACTCGGTGACGAGCAGGCCGAGCGCGTCCTCGCGTATCTCCGACGCAACGGCGGCGACCCGACCGGCGAGCGCGTCGCCGACGTCGACTACCAGGGCAACGTCCACCTGACGCAGTTCTGGCAGGGCTACGCGCTGGGCAACGTCCGAGACCGACCGTTCGGGGACATCTGGACCGACGAGTCCAACCCCCTCCTCCGGGCGCTCCGCGAGCGCGAGACGCACCTCCAGGGTCGCTGTGGCGCCTGCCAGTACCAGGACGTCTGTCGCGGCGCCTCCCGGTTGCGCGCTATCGCCGACAGCGGGGACCCCTTCGCGCCCGACCCGCAGTGTTATCTCACCGACGAAGAGCGCGGGCGGGGACACGGCGACGGCTGGGCCGCCGAAACCGCTGACTGACCGCGTGCCCGGACCGGGACCGGCCGACGCCTGCCACGGGTCGGCGTCAACGTATTGCTTCACCAGTCCATAGCGGGGTCTATGGATGGTCGGCCGGTCGTCGTCGCGGCGCTGCTCGTCTTCGCGGGGTGTGCCGGCGTCTCGTTCGGCGGGGGCGGGGCGGAAACGCCGCGGGAGACGCTGACGCCCGTCCCGGTCTCGCCGGCCGGGGAGAGCGTGGCGACGTCTCCCCCCGTCGAGCGACCGCCGGGCGTCTCTCGGGGAGGTATCGTCGACGCCAGACGCCTCCGCGACGCACACGAATCGTTCGTCTCCGACCGCTCTTACCGGTGGCGGCTGGTCTACGCCCTCGACGGCACTGAACAGGCCGGCACGGCGTTCGAGCGGGGGTTCACCAGGCGAGCGGTCGTCGAACCCGGCCGGTTTCTCGTCCGGCAGGTCGAGGACGACCGGCCGCTGAACCAGTCGCTGTTCGTCGACGATACCGGCGGGTATCTGCGCACCGTCGAGGGCAACGCGACCCGGAACGAGACGCTGGCCGACCCCGGGCAGAGAGAGGATTACGTTCCCGGCGGCCAGCTCATCGAGCGGTTCCTCGCGGGACTGGACCCGAACGTGACTCGCGTCGAACGCGCGGGGACGACGTACTACCGACTCCACGCCAGGGCGGGCGTCCCACCGACGATCAGACAGACGGGAGCCACCGTCAGCAACTACAGCGTGACCGCCTACGTCACCCCGGAGGGGTTCGTCCGCTCGATGACGGTTACCTTCGAACGGTCCTGGAACGCCAGGGAAGAGCGCGTCTACGTCCGTTTTTACTACGACAGGGTCGGCTCGGCGAACGTCGAACGTCCGCGGTGGGTCGACGACCTGTCGCTCGCGACGCCGACGCCCACCGTGGCCCCGACGACCGCCTCCGGGCGGACGACGGGCGCGGCGACGCCGACGCCGACGCTGACGACCGCCGAGGACGCGACCGGAAACTGACTTCGGCGGTCACGGGCCGGGTGCGGCGGCGGTCGCGAGCCGCGCACACCGCGGTCAGCGCGGGGGGAGGTCAGCCCTCCAGCCAGCTCGGGTTCGGTCGCGGCGGACTGAAGATGTCGATCGCCCGCATGGTCCCTTCGCCGAGGTTGAGCGCGGCGTGGGGCTCCCCGCTCTCGAGGTAGTAGGACTCGCCGGCCTCGACGTCGACCGTCTCGTCGTCCGCCAGCAGGAACGTCTGGGTACCCTCGTAGACGAACCCCAGTTGCTCGTGGTGGTGGTCGTGCATCGGCACCTCGGCGTCGGGTTCCATCCGGAGGTGCTGGATGCTCATGCGCTCGCCGATGGCCAGTTGTGTCAGGAAGACGCCCTCGCTCACCTCGACCGTCTCGCTGTCGTCGGGGGTCACTGTGTCCATACCCGTCGGGAGGGTCGAGTCCGGCAAAACGGTTGGCCACGCGGCGAACGACCGGGGGCTTTCGACGCGCGAACCCGAACGCGTAATCACTCCCGGGACCTATCCCCGGGTATGCCCGGACCGCTCGACGCGCTCGGGGGACAGCCTGTCGGCCTCGGCGTCTTCCTCGCTATCGGTCTCCTGGGGGGCGCCCACTGCCTGGGGATGTGTGGGCCCCTCGTCACGACGTACGCGACGCGAATGCGTCCGGACGAGAACGGGGCGGACGGGCCGGCGGCCACCGACGGGCCGGGCGTCGCGACTGCCGGCGCCACACGGCGGCGCCTGGACTGGCGGGAGGTCCGCCAGCACGGCCTGTTCAACCTCGGACGGACGCTCTCGTACGCCGCGATGGGCGCCCTGCTGGGCGGAGTCGGGGCGCTCGTCTACGACGCTGCCGCGCTCGTGGCCGTCGCCGACGCCGTCCGGGCGGTCGCGGGCGTCCTCGTCGGCCTGTTCATCCTCGTGACCGGCGTCCGGTATCTCCTGGGCGGGTCGGCGGGCGGCGTCGAGTCGCTCCCGGGCGCCGCCCGACTGTTCGACCGGGTGTCGGGCGCGCTCCTCGCGCGGGTCGACACTATGGTCCGTGGCCCCCGCATCCTCGCGCTCGGTGCCGTCCACGCCGTGTTGCCCTGTCCACTGCTCTTCCCGGCCTACCTCTACGCCTTCGCCCGCGGGTCGCCGATAGAGGGAGCGCTCGCGCTGGGCGTACTCGGACTCGGGACGTTCCCCACACTGTTCGCGCTGGGGACGTTCTGGACCGAAGTGTCCGCGCGGACCCGGACCCGCGTCCAGCGGGGCCTCGGCGCGCTCTTCCTGGTGCTCGGACTGGTAGCGCTCACGCACGGGTTGCGACTGGCCGGCGTGCCGGTTCCGCGAATTCCGCTCCCTGTCTATCAGCCACTCGGCTGAGTTCAGTCGCTGTAGGGGTCCTCGATGTCGGGGTCGCCGCCGACCACGGCGGTGGGTCGGCGGGTGACGCGGTCGAAGACGAAGACCAGCGGCGACAGGACCAGTTCGAGGACGGCGATAGGCCGCGCGACCCGCAGACTCCACGATTCGGCGCGGCCGAGCCCGTAGGACTTCGGGACGATCTCGCCGAACACGAGCACGAGCGTCGTGGCGAGGGCGGTGGCGACCGCGACCGACAGCCCGGGCTCGAAGTACCGGGCGACCAGCAGCGTGACGAGGAGTCTGTGCGGGTCCGCGCGGAGGTCCGAAAGCGTCGCGGCCGGCCCGGTCTCGACGGACCCCTCGTCGTCCGCGACAGCGGTACTCGACGCCGCGGGGAGGCAAAAGACGGCCGACTCGCTGCTGGAGAAGAAGGCGCTACAGACGACCAGTGCGGCGAGCGCCACGGCCCACGGCCCGAGCGAGGGGAGGAGACTCATACGGGGACGTGGGACGAGAGCGGTATCAAACCCCGGCCAGCCCGTCGTTCCGACGGGGCCGACCACGGTCGCCCCCGGGAGGGTCACCCCTCGACCGGGACGCGGCCCACGCGGACCTCGCGGTCGACGAGGACCCGCTCGCCGTCGTCGTACTCGACTGCCGTCACCGCGACCGTGTCGGGCCGGTCGCCCGCCGGGAGACTCCACTGTGCCGAGACCGTCGCCGACTCGCCGGGGACGACGCGACCGGTCGTCGCCGAGCCCTCGACGGTGCGGCCGCCGCTGGTCGTCACCGACCCGAGGCGGAGTTCGTAGGGCAGGTCACCCGTGTTCTCGACCCGGACCGAGACGACGAGCGTCCAGCCGTCACCGCTCGACCGCAGACTGGTCGTCGTCACCCGCTCGTCGCGCTCGGTCTCGGAGAGGAGCTGGGACCCCTCGGTGATGGCCTCGTCGGGCGTGGGCGTCGGCGTGGGTGCGGCCGTCGCGTCGTCGCCGACGTAGGAGCCGACCAGACCGACCAGCGTCGCCCCCTCGACGACCAGCGGGACGGCGAACGCGATGATGAGGACGTACTTGATGAGCCGACGGCGGCGAGCGGCGTCGTCATCGTCCCCCTCGCCGTCGGCGTCGGCGTCGGTCCCGCCGTCGCCCGTGGCGTCGACAGAGCGGGGGCCGGGGCGGTCACCGGCCATCTCAGACCGGGACCGCTGGGGAGCCAGGCGCGAAGACCCCGTCGGCGAGCATGTCGAACAGCGGGAGCGAGTAGGCGAACACGATCAACACGACGGCGATCGCGAGCCAGAGCTTGAGGTTGTCGAGGACGCGCGGGCTGTGTTCGGCCCCGGAGAGCGGGTCGGGGATCGCGCCGTTGACCTCGAGCTGGCCGCCCCGCTTGCCCAGCCAGGTCGTCGCCATCACGTAGAGGAACAGCAGCAGGGAGACGGTCAGGAGGACGCCGCCGGCGGCGATCTGCCAGCGCATCTCGGCGTAGCCGCCGAGGACGCCCTCGAACGCGATATCGACGACGTTGAACTCGGGCTCGGCGGTCCGGCGGGGCACGCCGGCCAGCCCGGCCCGGTGCATGGCGTTTGACATCAGCACCATCCCGATAAACCAGATGAACGGCTGGACCGCCGCGACCGTCCGGTGTTTGAGCTGTTTGCCGGTGATCTGGGGCACCAGCCAGTACGAGACCGCCATCGCGGTCAGCGCGAAGGCCGTCCCGACGGTGAGGTGGAAGTGACCGGGCACCCACAGCGTGTTGTGGATGAGGTAGTTGATGTTCATCCCGGCGTTTATCATCCCGGAGAAGCCGCCGGCCGCGAACAGCAGCCCCGCGAGGGCGGCACCCGAGAACGCAGGGTTCTCCCAGGGCAGGTCCTTGAGCCACGTCAGACGGCTGCGGACGCCGCGCTGGCGGGCGGCGTGTTCCAGGCTCGCGACGACGGTGAAGGCCGTCAGCAGGCTCGGGAGCAACAGCATCATCGTGTTCGTCATCGCGATCATCTTGAAGCCCTCGGAGATGCCGGGGTCGACGTACTGGTGGTGGAACCCGACGGGCGTCGAGAGGAGGAGAAAGAGCACGAACACGACGCGTGCCAGCGGGTCCGAGAACAGGCGCCCGCCCGCGAGTTTCGGGAGCACGGTGTACCAGACGAGGTAGGCGGGCAACAGCCAGAAGTAGACGACCGGGTGGCCGAAGTACCAGAACAGCGTCCGCATCGTCAGCGTGTCGACCTGCGAGACGAGCCCCAGCGACCACGGGATGAGGAACCCGACGACCTCGACGGCGACCCCGATCGAGGAGATGTACCACATCAGGAACGTCGTCAGCACCATGAACGTCTGGAGGGGGATGCGCTCGCCGGAGTTGTCCTTGCGCCAGTCCCAGTAGGTGAGGAAGTAGTTCGCGCCCGAAAGCCAGGACCCGACGATGATGAGCGCCGCGCCGATATAGAAGAGCGGGCTGGCCTGCAGCGGCGGATAGAACGTAAACAGAACGGCCGCACTCATGTCGACCGGCGTGAGACCGGCGAGGATCGGGACCGCAGCCATAACCGTCCCCACGGTCATCAGTCCGACACCGACCCACGCGAGGCGGATGCTGTACAGCGACCGTCCGAGGCTGCGCGTGACCGCCCAGATGAAGATCCCGACGATGAAAAACGTCGTGAACACGAGCACGAGCAAGACGCCGTGTCCCGTCAGGACCGAGTAGTAATCGGCCGAGCTGATGAACCCGCGGTAGACGTCGGTCCGGTGGAGCGCCTGGACCAGCCCGAAGAGACCGCCCACGCCGAGCGCGCCGAACGCCATCAGGAAACACACGCGAACGAGCTGGGCGGCGCCGGGGTAGCGCTCGAGGTACGCGAGTCGCTGTTCGGCGTCGACGCTCGTCCCCGCGCCGGCCTCGGTGCTCTCGGTCTCGTCAGCCGTCGGCGTGCTCATGCGCTTGCCCCCGTTCCGTTGTATTCGGACTGCGGGACGACCCGTAGCTCGCCCTCCATGGTGTGGTGGCCGGACCCGCAGTACTCGTGACAGACGATGCCGTACCGCCCGGTCTCCTCGAAGTCAGTCGTCAGCTCGGCGACCTGACCGGGAATGACCATCGTGTTGAGGTTCGTCCCGGCGAGGTTGAACCCGTGGGTGACGTCCGGACTCGTCACGTAGAAGGTGACCGTGCTGCCCTCGGGGAGCACGATGGGGTCGGTCGTGCCGGGTTCGAAGAGGAACTGCCGGGCGACGACGTACACCTCGAACTCGTTTTCACCGACCCGGCGGACGCCGGGGTCCTCGAACTCGGTACCGGAGAGGTCGGCCGAGTCTATCGTGCCGCCTTCGTCGTTGACCATCTCGATCCCCTCGCTGATCGACCCGTACGTGATAGTGCCGACGAACGAGACGATCAGCAACAGCGAGAGCGCGAGCCAGAGTTTCTCGAATCTATGAATTTCCATGGTATCACCCGATCACCGTCGGACCGTTGTTGAGGAACTCGACGAAGTACATGAACACCCACATCACCGCGAGGATGCCGAGGTACACCAGTACCATCGACAGGGTCCCCGTGGGGTCGAACTCGTCGTGACCGACTTCCTCGGTCGGTTCCTGGACGGCCGCTTCCGTGACCTGTCGGGACGCCGCGCCGGCGGCGGTGCCGGCCGCGGACCCGGCGGGCACGCGCCGGTTGGCCCGCCACCCGAGGAGGGGTGCCGCGGCCAGTACCGCGAACAGCAGGGCCGCGAAGACGGCGAGGCCCGTCGTCGCACCCGGTGGCCGGGTGACGGGCGCACCACCGCCGGCGTCGCCGCCCGAATCGGGGGCTCCGACGACGACTGCGCCCTTCATCCCGAGCGACTCGTGGGGGACACAGACGTACAGGTGGGTCCCTCCCTCCTCGAAGGTGTACTCGTAGGTGTAGCCGGGCTCTGAGACGAACTCCTCGCCGCTGGAGAAGGTGCCGTCCTCGGCGACGACGTTGTGGCCGCCGCCCTCGCCGGTCCACTCCCAGGTGACGGTCGTCCCCGGGGAGATGCGGATGGCCGGCGGACTGAACCCGAAGGCACCGCCGTTGGCCTGGGACCCGACGTCGACGGTCACCTGGTCCTGGTCGGTCAGGTCGACGACGCCGTCGTAGTTGCTCACGTCGTCGAACCAGCCGTCGAACTCGTCGGACTGGGCGGCCGCGGTGGCGGCTCCGCCGGCGAGGACGGCCCCACCGGCCAGCCCGGCAGCCGACCTGAGCGCCGCCCGTCTGGTCACGCCGTCCTCACGAGTCATCGGTGCCCCCCGTCGCTGTCACTCCGTCGGTGCCGGTCCCGTCCGGACCCGCCGCAGTCGTCAGTGACAAACCGTGACGTCGCCGTCACGGCCTGCGATATTGACCCGAACCTCATGTGTGTATCTCGATTGGCTTGCCGGGCATAAGAAACCATTCCGATTCCCAGGCACTGAAAACACACCCCTATTTTATGGGTGAGTCCATACAAGCGCCTGTATATGTCATCGACCAGGATCCGGTTGGTCGCCGCAGTCTTCGCTGCCCTGCCGCTGGTGCCAGTCGGGCTGTACATCCTCGACACGTCGACGGCCTACGTCGCGCTGTCGCTGGTGAGCGTGCTCATCGTGGCCGCCAGTCTGTTCCTGATGTTCGGTCCCCACGAGAGCGCCAGCGCGGACCCGGTCTGACGAATGGGCCTCGCCGAGGGGGAAGCGCCCGAAGCCGCCGGCTGTCGTCTCTGTGACCTGCCGGTCGGCTCGGACCCGGTGACCGGCACGGACGTGGACGGCCAGTTCTGCTGTCGGGGCTGTCTCTCGGTCGCCCGCCGGCTCGACGACGTCGACGCCGCGGACCGGCCGGAAGACGACGGCCGCCCGACCGACCGCCTCGACACCGGCCCGAACGCCGGCGAAGTCGAGGGATCGGAGGCGTTTCTCGCCGTCGACGGGATGCACTGTACGACCTGCGAATCCTTCCTGGAGGCGCGCGCGACCGACAACGAGGGGGTCCGCGCGGCCGACGCGAGTTACGCGGCCGACCTCCTCCGGGTGGTCTATGACCCCGACGTGGTTGCCGAGCCGGCCCTCCCGGAGTTCGCGACGGGAGCCGGTTACGAGGCGCGACTCGTCACGGACGCCGAGGACGCCGACCCCGGCCAGACGCAACAGGAGACGGTCGGTCGCCTGATCGTCGGCGGGTTCTTCGGCATGATGGCCATGCTGTGGTATCTCGTCTTCCTCTACCCGACCTACCTCGGCGTCGACCCCGCGAAGCTGCCGATCGACCTCACGGGCGCCGCCGGTGCGTACCTCCTGGGGAACGTCTGGCTCGCGGCAACCGTCGTCCTCGGGTATACCGGCTATCCGGTGCTCCGGGGTGCCTACGTCAGCCTCCGTGCCGGCGAGCCGAACATGGACCTGCTGGTGTCGCTCGCAGCGGCGACGGCCTGGACCTACAGCACTATCGCGCTCGTGCTCGGGCACACCGAGGTGTACTTCGACGTCACCGTGGTGGTGGTCATGGCAGTCACCGTCGGCGGGTACTACGAGCGGCGAGTCAAGAACCGCGCCACCGGCCGGCTGACCGACCTGACGACCGACCGCGTCGGGACCGCTCGCCGCAGGACGGACGGGGCCGACCGCGCCGGACCCGAGGACGGACCCGACGGGACCGGAACCGCGGAGACACCGGGGGTGGAAACGGTCCCGGTCGAGGACGTCGAGGCGGACGACGAACTGGTCGTCCGGCCGGGCGAGCGCGTGCCCCTGGACGGGACCGTCGTCGAGGG
Organism: Haloarculaceae archaeon; assembly: GCA_036626395.1. GTDB lineage: Archaea > Halobacteriota > Halobacteria > Halobacteriales > Haloarculaceae > QS-5-68-33. Next base: position 210 of record JAZKRZ010000033.1, on the reverse strand, counting down.
GACGGCGGCCGTCGACGAGGCGCTCGTCACCGGGGAGTCCCTCCCTGTCCGGAAGGAACCCGGCGACGACGCCGTCGGCGGGAGCGAGGTGACGGACGGCGGCCTCGTTGTCCGGGTCGAAGCCGGGGAGAGAAACACGCTGGACCGGATCGCGCGCCACCTCTGGGCCGTTCAAAGCGGGCGCCGGGGGGCCCAGCGGCTGGTCGACCG
>JAZKRZ010000032.1:0-22379 GCA_036626395.1 Haloarculaceae archaeon | reverse complement strand
ACTCACTACCGTTCGCTCCTTGAGGACGGGGCATTCTCGCCTCAATTCTGGTAAAGCCGCCCGAACGCGGGCGGACGTCGTTCACGTAGACCGCGGCGCCGACGGTGAAGGTGTACACCTCGGGGTTCTCGTCGAACTCGGCGTAGCCGTCGAGGTGGCCGGTCACCGACTGCGGGCCGAGGAACTGCTCGCCCGCGCCCTCGTCCGGGAAGTTGAGCGCGACCTGCATCCCCTCGCCCGGCGGTGCGAGGACGCCCTCGCCGACGAGCGCCTCGGCGGCCGGGAAGACAGCTTCGGCGATCGCAGTGAAGGGGACCTGGTCGACGCCGTCGGCGTCTACGTCGTACCCCGCGCCGACCACCGCGTCCGGGTCGTCGAGGTCGGCGTCGGTGCCCTCGTGGACCGCCTCGCGGGCGTCGGCGAGGAGGTCCCCGGAGAGGAGGGCGTCGCGCGTCAGGAAGCCGTTGCGGGCGAACTCACGGCGTTCGCGGTCGGTGAACGCGGTCATGGCACGTACCGGGGCGGCAGCGTGTATAGGGGTTCGGGCGACGGAAATCCGGGCCGGGTGTTCCGGTGCCGTGGCGGAGTCGGTGTTGCACCGCTCGAAGGTGGGACCGTGACGTTTTATTCGCGCCCCGCCGAGAGGCCGGTATGATACTCTCGGACGGGGACATTCTGCGACGCCTGGAACAGGGGGACCTGGTGATCGAACCGCTTGAGGACATCGACCTGCAGGTCCAGCCCGCCAGCGTCGACCTGCGCCTGGGACGGGAGTTCCTGGAGTTCCAGCACGCCAACATCCCCTGTATCCACCCCAGAAGCGAGGGCGAGGTCGACGAGTACGTCGAGGAGACCGTCGTCGACGAGGACGGCGAGTACATCCTCCACCCGGGCGATTTCGTCCTCGGGACGACCCACGAGCGCGTCGAGATTCCCGACGATCTCATCGCCCACGTCGAGGGGCGCTCCTCGCTGGGGCGTCTGGCTATCGTTGTGCACGCTTCACTCCCGTACGACGAGGAGGTATTCCTGTGGACGCCCGAGGATGGGTTCGGGTTCTACGAGGTCGGCGATATCGTCGAGAACGAGCGACCGGCGTCGGCGGTATCGTTCGACCCGAATACCCTCCGAGTGAGTACACACAGGGTAACCGACTACATCACGAACCCGAAACAGCGGATATTCGAGGTGACTCTGAACTCGGGACGACAGGTCCGGGTCACGAAAGACCACAACCTCTTCACCCTCGACGAGAACGGCGGCGTCACGCGGATCCCGAGCGAAGACGCCGAGGGAACCCACGTGATGGTACCGAAGCAACTCCCGAGTTCGCCGACCGAACGCCGGTCGCTCGACGTACTAGAACACGTCGAGCCGACGGACACGACGCTGTACGCGACGGACGGGTTCGGATACGTCGACACCCACACTATTTCGCGTGGCAGTCAACGTCACTACGAGGACAACGAGAGCGCACCGATGGAAGCCGTTCCGCGCCTCGCAACACCCGAAGACGTCGAAGTCGCGTTCCGCCAAAGTGACCGCCGATTACCGCGCGAACTACCGCTGACCCGTGAGTTCGGCTGGGTCCTCGGGTTCTACATCGCCGAGGGGTCCGCGAGACGGAAACACGTGCAGGTCGCGAATCCGGAACGACGGTACCTCGACCAGTTCGCCGCGTTCTTCAAACAGTATGACACGTCACTCTCCTGGGACGAGCAAGAGCGCACAACGAGACTCACCGTCTGTTCCGCGCTCTGGTCGAAAATCGTGCGGAGCCTGGCTCACTCGGGAGACGAGAAGACGATCCCGGACGAGGCGTTCGAGTGGCCAGGACACGTTCTGGACGGACTTCTCGAAGGGCTTCTCGATGGAGACGCGTGTCGTCGGGACGAGCGTGATACGCTCTACACCACGCACGAGGGACTCGTGAACCGGGTCATGTATCTGGCAGCACGCCTGGGCAAGCAGAGTTCTGCGTACAGTCGTGAACGCGAAATTCACATCCCGATGAGCGACACCGACTGGGACGGTGAAATGTGGGCGGTCGACGTGAGCGGCGAGCGACACAAGCGAGGACAGTACGTTCCCGTCCCGAGTGACCTCCTCCGAAACCTGCGAGAAGCGGCAGGTATGCGGATGAAAGACGCCGCAGACGAGATGGGGTATTCGTCGAAGTCGAGCATCTCCAACGTCGAAAACGAAGAGTACGACACAGTCAAACGGGAGACGTTGCGACGGTTCCGCGACGCTTACACCGAGCAAGGAGTCGACGTGACTCGCCTCGACCAGATCCTCGACCACGACGTCCGGTTCGAAGAGGTGGTCTCCGTCAGGGAGACCGAGCGAATCGAAGCGACGTACGACCTCGAAGTGCAACCGAACGGGCGAACGATAGAGAACTTCCTCGGCGGTCGCGGGGGCGTTTTTCTCTCGAACACAGCCGGCCTCTGTGACCCCGGGTACAGGGGGCAGATCACGCTGGAACTCTCCAACCTCGGGACCGCGCCGGTCGCGCTCACCCCGGGGATGCGCATCTCCCAGCTCACGTTCACGGAACTCAAGACGCCGGCAGAACGGCCGTACGGCGAGGAGCGCGGCTCGAAATACCAGAACCAGACCGGGCCGCAGGCCTCGCGGATCCGCGGTGACCGCGAGTTCGGGGGCGACCAGTAATGCGGTTCGTCGAGGAACTCGTCGTCGAGGAGTTCCTCCCGACCTTCAGGTCGATGCTCGCGGAGGCGCTACGCGAGCGGGGGCTGACCCAGAGCGAGGTCGCCGAGTTGCTGGGCATCAGCCAGAGCGCCGTCTCGAAGTACGTCCACGGCGAGGTGGCGCGCAACGACCGCCTGCTCACCGACCGGCGGCTGAACGACCTCGTCGAGCGCCTCGCGGAGGGGCTGGCCAGCGGCGAGATGACGCGCGTCCAGGCGCTCGTCGAGGCCGAGGTGTTCGTCCGCCGGCTCGAACAGGGCGACCTGCTCGCACAGCTCCACGAGGAGGCGATGCCGGGGCTCGCAGCGTACGGCGACGACCGCTTCGCCGTCCACGACCCGGACAGCCGGGTGCGCGAGGCCGAGCGAACCCTGGCGTCGGTCCGGCGCGGCCTGCGCATCCTCGAGAACACGAGCGGCTTCGCGGGGCTGGTCCCGGCAGTGGGGTCGAACCTCGTCGAGGCGCTGCCCGACGCCGAGGGCATCGAGGACGTCGCGGCCGTCCCGGGTCGCATCCTCGACGTCAAGGGGAGCGTCGCGGTGCCGGGCGACCCCGAGTTCGGCGTCAGCGAGCACGTCGCGTCGGTGTTGCTGGCCGCCCGGGCCGGCGGCAGCGACGCGCGGGCGGCGCTCAACGTCCGCTACGACCCGGACGTCCTCGCGTCTCTGGAGGCGGCCGGCCACGACGCCGTCGAGTTCGACCCCGAGGCACCGATCGAGGACGCCGTCGCAGCGGCCATCGCCGGACGGACGGACGCGGACGTCCTCTACCAGACCGGTAGCGAGGGCATCGAACCGATACTCTACGTGCTGGCGGCGGACGCGCCGGCGGCCGCACGGGCGACCAGGGACGTCTGATGGCCGACGACGTCGTCGCGACGCAGTCCTTTTACGGGCGCTGGGCGCGGGTTTACGACTGGGTGGCGACGGCGCCGGGCGTCGAGTCCTGGCGGGCGCGCGCGGTCGCGGCGCTCGGGCTGGAGCCCGGGGACACCGTCGTCGAGATGGGCTGTGGGACGGGGGCGAACTTCCCGCACCTCCGCGAGGCGGTCGGCCCCGAGGGGCGGGTCGTGGGCGTCGACCTCACGCGGGGTATGCTCGAGCGGGCGCGCGAGCGTGTCGGCCGCGAGGGGTGGTCGAACGTCCACCTCGTGCAGGCCGACGCGACCCGCCCGCCCGTGGCCGGCCCGGTCGACGCGGTGCTCGCGACGTTCGTCGTCGGGATGTTCGCCGAGCCGGGACCCGTGGTCGACGGCTGGATGGACCTGCTGGCGCCGGGCGGGCGGGTCGCCCTGCTGAACGCCGGCCGCTCGGACCGCTTCATCGCCCGGCCGCTGAACCTGGGCTTCAGAGCGTTCGTCCGCGCCGCGGCGCCGGGCGAACGGGGCGTCTCGCCGACGCGCAGTCTCGAACGCCGGGTCGCGGTCGCACGCAAGACGGTGCGCGAGCGCTCGGGGAAAGCCGGCTTCGTGGAGTTCGGCGTCGGTTATCTCGGCCTGCAGTGGGGCGAGCGCCTGCCGGACGCGGGCCAGCCGTGACGGTCCGACGGACGTTTCGACCGCGTTCCGGGACACCCGAGCCAGCCACCCACGCGCCGACGGGGCCGTGAGCGCCACGGACCAGCGCGCCGCCGACCTCGTCGGATCTGGCGAGCCCGCCGGCCGACCGGGTCGGCACGGGCGGGTCTCTGTGAGCCGTGGCCAGGAGTATTACGAGCGGACCGGGGGCGTTCGATCGACAGCGAATCGCCGGGTCGCGTTCACACCCCGTACAGCTCGGCGTGTTCGGGACAGAACTCGGGGTCGCGCAACTGCGCCTGGACCACGCCGGGCTGTCGGTGTGGGTTCGACAGCCGGCAGCGCTCGTCGTCACAGAAGCTCTCGCCGGTCGCGAGGTAGTGGTAGGTCTGGAGGACGTAGCCCTTGAGCGCGTCGGTGGTCCGGGGGTCGTCGGCCACCAGGAATTCACCCTCGACCTCGTTTTCCAGCACCTCCCGGGGCGGCGCGCCGCCCGAGAGCAGGGCGTGTTTCTGCTGTTCCTTGTAGTACTGTTCGGGCTTGGCGGGCGCCTCGTAGAGGCCGGGGACCGACACCAGGCCGGGCTGGCCCAGCACGTTCACGCGCTTGTGCCAGCGGCCGTCGTGGTCGCCCCAGGTGCCGAGGACGCGGTCCAGCAGGGGCACGTGCAGGTGGCCGAGCCCGCGCTCGTCCGCGGGGAGGAGGCCACCCAGGATCTCCTGGACTGCGAGGCCGTCGTAGATGACGCCGCCCGCGCGCTCGGGGTTTTCGAGGGCGCGCTCCTCGTAGCGGACGATGCCGACCATCGTGTTGCCGGTCTCGCGCTCGTCGGGCGAGAGGACGCGGGTCTCGGCGAACGACTCCGCGAGGTCCGAATCGGCGTCGCCCTCTGCCGTGCCGTAGCGCGAGAGAAACCGGTCGCGGACCGTCACGTCGGCGTCGACGCGGGCGGCCAGCCAGTCGGCGATGGCGTCGGCGTCCGCGACGGTCGTCGGCGCGCGATACAGCGTGACTGCGTCCATACCGGCGCTCAGAGTGCGGGACAAAAACTGTTTGCGGGATCGGGCTGTTCCCCTACCTTCGAGCAGCGAAAGAGTCCCGCCGTTTACGACGAGCGTGAGTCGCGTCCCACTCGTGAGAAACCGCCGCGATGCTGCTGGTCCCGAGTCTCCCACAGTCGCCAGTGGTTTCACTTTCACTGTGGCTGGCTGGCATTTAATTATCCACGGAGCGCAGCGTCAACCGGCAGATGAGGCGTGCCAACACGTTCGCCGTGCGACCGCTTTCCGACACCGGAGAGCAACTGTTAGGGGACCTGTTGGACGCTTCCGCCGCGCTCTGGAACGAGGTCAACTACCAGCGTCTCATGCGGTATAACGACGAAAACGGGTTCGAAGACGAAGACGTGTGGGACGCCGATACAGGCCGACTGGAAGGCAGATACAAAGGCGTGCTTGGCGCGTCCACGGCCCAACAGGTGATACGCAAAAACAGCGAAGCGTGGCGGGCGTTCTTCCAGACCAAGAACGCGTATCACGACGAGGCGAACACGTCGGTCACGGAGCACCCGGAACCGCCGGGCTTCCGTGGCAATGAACAGGAGGGGCGGCAACTCAAGGGCGTCATTCGCAACGACGCATATTCCGTCGAGTGGGGCGAGCGGTCCCGACTCGAGATACTGGTCGGGCGCGAGTTGAAAGACCGATACGACCACACCGGGCGGCTCCGACTCGAAATCGCTGGCGACCCGAACTGGCCCGACTACGACAAACAGGGCCGGTTGGACCTGTGGTACGACGAGACTGATTGCACGTTCAGGGCTTCCCAACCCGTGACTATTACTGATGGACGGGCGACTCCACTGGCCTCAGAGACGGCCGCTCTGGACATTGGTGCAAACAATCTCGTCGCCTGTACCACTACGACTGGCCAGCAATACCTGTACGAAGGTCGGGACCTGTTCCAGCGGTTCCGCGAGACGACACGGGAGATCGCCAGGTTGCAGTCCAAATTACCGAAATGCCGGTATAGTAGCGAGCGGATCCGGCGATTGTATCGCAAGCGAACCCGTCGGCGCGACCACGCCCAGGAGGCACTGTGTCGTGACTTGCTCGAACGACTCTCCGAGGACGGCGTGGACACGGTGTATCTCGGCGGGTTGACCGACGTGCTGGAAACGCACTGGTCGGTCGAAACCAACGCCAAGACCCACAACTTCTGGTCGTTCAGGAAGTTCACCGAACGACTGGCCTGTACCGCCGAGGAATATGGCATCTCGGTGGAAGTTCGGTCAGAAGCATGGACGAGTCAAGAGTGCCCGCAGTGTGGCTCGACAGCCCGAACGACACGGCATCAGGAGACGCTCACCTGCTCGTGTGGATTCGAAGGCCACGCCGACCTCACAGCCTCACAAGCGTTCCTGGAACGGCACGCAAACCACCCAGTCAGGCCGATGGCACGGCCCGTGCGGTTCGAGTGGGACGACCACACTTGGTCGGAGTTACCACGCTCTCACCGTCCCAAAGAACAGCGCACAGACCCGAGTACCGTCCACCACACCGGGAATATTGCCTCCGGCGAGTCGTCGACCGGCTGAGACTCCCACAGAGGAAACCCCGTCGTCGTCGGGCCACGCCCGACTGCTTGAGGGACCTCCGGTCCCTCTCTGTTCACGACGAGGAGGATGTCATACTTCGCTGCCGTCGAAGCGCTCGTGGCGCTGGTCGTCGCTCTCGGCGAGGTGTTCGCGTATCGTGCTCTTTCGACCCTTGCGGTTGCACGCCGGTGCCGGGCACGAGACGTACTTCTCCGCTTCCGTCTCTGACATACCCGAACCTACGTCTCCCCGGGTCAAAAAGTTCGGCCCACGTTAGTGGGCCTCACCCGTCGGACTGATCGGCGAGCGCGAGCGTCGCCGTCCGCTCCCAGGTGGTCTCGTCGAGCACGGCGACCTCGCGCTGGCCGAAGACGTAGAGGTAGTCGTCGACGTAGCGCGCCCGGACCGCGCCGCCGGTCTCGACGGTCGTCTCGACGGCCAGCGACTCGTTCGCGTAGTCGACGACGAGTCCCTCCCCGCCGGCCGGGAGGAAGAACACGCCGTGCCTGCGGTCGATGGTGAAGGCGTGGTGGGTGGCCGAGACGCGCGACCGGCCCCTGTCGAACACCTTCGAGTCCGCAATGGTGGGGTCCGTCGGGTCCGAGACGTCGAACAGCACGGCCTTGACGCGGCCGTCCTCCTCGCCGATTCCCAGAACCGTGTCGTCGTCCACGGGATGTAGATACGACGAGAAACCCGGGAGTTCGAGGACGCCCTGCTCGACGGGGTTTTCGGGGTCCGAGAGGTCGACGACGTGGAACGGGTCGACCCGCCGGAAGGTCACGAGGTAGGCCGTGTCGCCGACGTAGCGCACGGCGAAGATCTGCTGGTCCTCGCCCATGCCCTGGACGGACCCGACGCGGTCCAGCGTCTCGGAGTCGAGCGTGTAGAGGTCGTTCTCGCTGTCGCGGCCGGCACCGGGGACCGTGGTCGCGACGCGGAGGTGCCCGTCGTGTTCGTCCAGCGAGAACTGGTCGAGCGGGCGGCCGGGGACCGTGCCGTGGGCCTCGACGGCGAGGCCGCCGTCGATGCTCACGCGGACGATGCCGGTCGTCGTGAAGTTCCGCGAGTGGTTGCTCACGTAATTTTCGAGGTCGGTCGAGAGGGTCTCCGAGACGCGCCGGCGCTCGGACTCGTTCAGCGTCCGGAGCCAGTTCTCGACCGTGGCACCCACCTCGTAGACCTGGGCCCGACTGGACAGGTCGTACGAGCGGATCTCCCGGAGTCGCTCCTTGACGTGGTCGGGGACGTCCCCGGAGGCGAGCAGCGCCTCGGTGTAGGCCTCACCGCGGTCGAACGGTTCGGTGTAGGTGACATAGAGCGCGTCGCCGGTGACGTGGACGGCGGTGTGACTGCGGGTGCCGACGAAACCCACCCTGTCGGTCACCGCGCCGCTCCCGGCGTCCAGCGATATCGCGACGTAAGTGGCGTCGACGGGCACCGACTCGCGGGGGTGGTAGATGTCGCCGCAGGCGACGCTCGCTCCGTCCATGGGTTCGACGGGACACTCCGGCGACTGTGCGACAGGCACCTCGACGACGAGGTAGACCTGCCCGCCGGTGGCGCGGGCGGCGACGAGCGTGCCGTTGCGCTCGCGCTCCCACTCGCGGGTCGGTTCCGCGGGCGTGCTCACGTCGTAGCCGACGAGGCCCTCGCGGGTGAACACGACGAGCGTGTCGCCGACGAGCAACTGCCGGCCGGACTCGTTGATGTCGCCGACGAGCGCGGGGTCCGCCGGCTCGGAAGCGTCGACGACGTGGGTGGTCCCGCGGGCCCGCTTCTCGACGGTCGAGGTGGGTTCCGGGAGCGGGGAGCTGTGCGGGACAGCGTAGTAGAAGTGCTCGCCGTCGGTCTTGACAAGGTCCGGTTCGTCGACGCCCCCCACCTGGACGTTCGTCGTGCCGACGCGCGAGGGGCCGCCGGACTCGCTGCTCTCCTCGGACGCCGACCCGCCGTCGACGCCGCCCGCGTCCGCCGACGCGGTGGTCGTCTCGACGTCCGCGGTTTCGGCTCTCGGTCCGGCCGCGAAGTCGTCGGTACTGCCGCGCTGGACGTAACTAGCGAACGATTCGGAGTCCTCGAACGTCTCCATCTCCTGAACGCCGTCGCCACCCAGCGGGTCGGTGACGACGAAGGCCGCACCGACCGCCACGGCGAGGAGGGTGACCGCGACGACGCCGACTGCGAGGGACCTGTTCATACCCTCGACGAGACATCGTATTGATAAGGGTCTCCTGTAGTCTCAAACGATTGTTAGAGGCACTATCTGTCGAAGGGGATAGTCCACGGTTCGAACGTCCGCCGGGCGCCGAAGGCGCGCGGCGGTTCACTCCGCGCGAACGGAGTGCGCGCGAAGGGGGTTTTTGTACTAAATTTTTGCGAGTGGGGGTGCCCGCAGCGCCCGCAGGGCGCGAGGACTCCCCCGAAGTGAAAATTTAGTCGTCAGCGATCACGGCGTCGGGTTCGTCCGCGACCAGTCGGTCCATCGCGTCGACCATGGCCTCGACGGACGCCCGCGTGATGTCCGAGTCGCTGGCGGAGACGGTGACGGTCTGGTCGCCGCGGGACATCTCCACCTCGACGGTGACGACGGCGTCGGTGCCGCCGGTGATGGCGTCGACGTGATAGGAGTCCAGCCGGGTGTCGAACGAGTGTGACAGCGCCGTCTGGACGGCGTTGATCGCGGCGTCGACGGGGCCGGACCCGGTCTCGGCCTCGGTGCGCTCCTCGCCGTCGACTTCGAGCGTGACCGTCGCGGTCGGCGTACCGCCACCCGCAACCGTCGTGAGTTCGGTGATCTCGACGCGGCGCTCGCGCTCGCGACCCGTCACGTCCTCGGCGATGGCGAGCAGGTCGGCGTCGGTGACGCGCTTGCCGCGGTCGCCGAGTTCCTTGACGCGAGTGACGATCTCGTCGAGGTCGTCGTCGGCGACTTCCACGTCGCGCTCGGCCAGTGCGGCCTCGACGCCGGCGCGCCCGGCGTGTTTGCCCAGCGCGAGACGGCGTTCGCGACCCACCTTCTCGGGCGGGTAGGGCTCGTACATCGACTCGTCTTTGAGCGTGCCGTCGGTGTGGATGCCCGACTCGTGGGTGAATGTGTTCTGGCCGACGACGGCCTTGTTGGGCGGAAGCGGGATACCCGTCGCGTTGGCCACGAGTTCCGCGAGGTCGTACACCTGCGTGAGGTCGAGCGTCTCGACGCCGTAACCGTGGTCGAGCGCGATTGCGACCTCCTCGATGGCGACGTTGCCGGCGCGCTCGCCGATGCCGTTGACCGTGCCGTGGACGACGTCGGCACCCGCGGCGACGGCGGTCAGGGCGTTCATCACGGCCAGCCCGAGGTCGTCGTGGGTGTGGGCGCTTACGGGACCGAGTTCGGAGAGCCGCGAGACCGCCTCGACGGCTTCGTCGGGCGTCGCGTGGCCCACCGTATCGGCCCAGCAGATCCGGTCGGCGCCCGCCTCGAGCGCGCCACCGAGGAGTTCCTCGAGGTAGTCCATGTCCGCCCGGGAGCCGTCCTCGCCGATGACCTCGACCCAGAGGCCGTGGTCTTTGGCGTACTCGACGAGTTCGCAGGTGTTCCGGACGTTGTCCTCGTGGGTGGTGCCGACCTTCTCGGTGACGTGTTTGTCGCTGGCCGGCACGACGAGGTTGATCCCGTCGACGCCACACTCCATCGCGAGGTCGATATCGCGCTGGAGGCCCCGACAGAAACTGGTCACCGTCGCGTCCAGGTCGAGTTCGGCCACGCGCGAGATAGTCTCGCGCTCGCCGGGGCCGGTACAGGCGCTCCCGGCCTCGATGTAGGCGACGTCGGCGTCGTCGAGTCGGCGGGCGATGCGGGCCTTCTCGTCGGGCGTGAGCGAGACACCCGGCGCTTGCTCGCCGTCGCGCAGCGTCGTATCGAGAAACTGTACGTCTACGTCGCCGAGGTGAGTCGTCTCGGAACGGCCACCGAAGAGGGTCGTCCGTTCGCGCTCACCGGAACCGTCACTCATGACGGAGAATTTCGCGGCCAGCCGCCGTGTGGCGACTTCCTCTATCCTCCGTGTCGGTAGTGTCCGACATCGTGGCCGTCAGTGCGGTACGAGGGGGTATTAAACTGTTGGATCCCCGCCGTCCGCCGCCGGGCCGCCCGTCTCGTGGCTCCCGTCCTGGCCGCCTGTCTCGCCGTCCCCCACAGTCCTCGGTGGGTCGCTACGTCCGGCCGGGTCGGCCGGTTCGTCGTCTGCGACCAGCCGCACCGTGTCGCCGGGTTCGACCCCCGCTGCCCCGCCGGGCGCGAGTTCGACCAGCATGTCGGCCCGGGCGCTGGCCCGCCCGGTCCAGGGCTGGAGCGTCCGCACCTGGACGACGTCCCCGTCGTCGACCCAGACGACGTCGAGCGGCGTCCGGACGAACAGCATGTGGACGCCGTGCCGGTCGGGGTCGGCCAGCCGACCCAGGGGTCCGGGCAGACGGTCGATGGCCACCGCGACCGGGTCCCGGCGCACGGGAAAGACCAGCGCGTAGTCCTCGGGGACCGACGAGCGTCCCATCAGTCCCTTCAGCTGGGCCACGAGCGAGTCGGCCGTCTCGACGTCCGTCGCGAGCGTCCGGGTCCCCGCGGCCGACTCGTGGACGAGACGCATGGTTGCCGGTGCGCCCGCCGGGAAAAAACCCTTGCGGGCAGGGGAGAACAGATTGATGACCGTCGGCGTCCGAGCGGGCGGCATGGAGAAGACGCCCTCGGGGACGTCGGTCGGCGTCGACGACCCCTACGCCCACGTCGACCGCTGTGACCACTGCACCGACGGGGGCCGCTGTCGATTCGCCGTCGAACACGGCGACCGCGACCCCGCGTTCGCCGACGCGCGCAGTCGCGACGACTTCCGATGTCCCGTCGTAAGCGAGGCGCCCAGCGCCTCGGAAACGCGAGCGGGGAGTGAAGCGACCCGCGAGCACGGCGGCCTCGAAGAGGAGGGGCTGACCGGTCCCTGGGAGTGGGCGGACTGCCCCCACTTCCGCTCGCGGGACCACGACCGCGAGTGTGCCCGCTGCGGGCTGGAAGAGGTCCGACTGGCCCACGACGAGGAACGACCGCTGCTGGAGGAACACCACCTCTCGTATCGGTCCGGTGGGGCCGCTGGCGACGCCAGCAGCAAGGGTGGCGGCGCGGCTGGAGACGAAGGGAGCGCCGTCCCGGAACACGAGATAACGGTCTATCTCTGCCGGTGGTGTCACGCGAAGATCCACGACTCGTGGGCTCGGGTCACGGACGACGCGAACCCCGACTCCGAGGCCATCGCCGAACGGGAGGGACGACGCTCGCGCGAGCAGGCGGAGCTTGGGTTTCAGTCCGCGGCCGAACGGTACGACCGCGACCAGTAGGTCAGCCCTCGTCGAGCGTGTCGGGGTCCTCCGGGGGCGTGACGACCGACGGCGGGTCAGTCACGCGGACCGACAGCGCGAGTGCGGCGAGTCCGCCGACGAGGACGAGAAACCAGTAGTTCGAGAGCCGAAAGAGGAAGACTGCGGCCGTCGCCGTCGACAGTTCGAGGGTCCCGACGGCGGCGGTGACGGCGGCCAGCGCCGCTTCGAACCCGCCCAGCCCGCCCGGGAGCGGGACGACGTTCAACAGCGTCACGACGGGGACGGCAAACACCACTAGCGCGTAGGGCACCGGGTCGTCGATGGCGAGAAAACTCGTGTACAGCGGCACCAGGAAGAAGAGCCAGCCGGTGACTGCGAGCCCAACGGTGACACCGAGACTGCGCCGGTCGCCCGCGAGCTGGCCGACCGAGTCGGTGTAGCTGCGGACGACGCTCCCGACGACCACGGGGGCGAGGGCGGCGTCGGCCCGCGCCGAGACCCGTCCGACGACCCGCCGGAGGACAGCGGCCGCGCGCAGCGCGACGCGTTCCAGCAGCGGGCGGCGGTAGACCGCGAGATACGAGAGGGCGAGCACGAGGCCGGTGACGGCGACCATCGCGACGAGGACGTTCCACAGGAGCGTCCCGGTGGGGCCCCGACGGGTGGCGACCAGCAACGCGAGTCCCGCCACCGCGAGGACGAGCGACGCGACGACGTTGAGAAAGGCGAACACCGAGGCGGCGGCCATCGTCGGCTCGTAGGGGGCCTCGCTCTCCCGGCTGATGGTGTAGGCCATGAGCACCGGCCCGCCGCTCTGGCCCATGGGGAGGACCTGCTTGAGGAACTCGCCGCTCAGGTACGCGAGCCGGTACCGGACCCCCCGGACGGGGTGGCCGGTCGTCGAGACCAGTCGGCGGACGGCCTCGCTCCAGCACGCCAGCGCCACGAGGACCGACAGGAACCCGAGCGCGAGCACCGGCAGGTCAGCCGTCGCGAACTCCGCGAGGACCGCCCCGGGCCCGACCGCCCACAGGAACCCCCCGACCGCGAGAAAGGCGAGCGCGAAGCCCGCGACCAGCCGGACGCGGCGTGACATACCGCCCGGGACGGCGCCTGCGGGCAAAAGTCGTCCGGTGGGCGAACCCCCGGGAGGCGTCGCTACGACCGAGGACTCGGTGTCACTTCTCGTCGGGACCGAGGACCGGCGGCGCGTCGCTCGGCCTGACGGAGACGACGGCGGAGGCGACGACGCCCACGAGGACGACGAACCAGTAGTTCGAGAGCCGATAGAGGAAGACGCCGGCGGTCGCGGCGGGCAACTCCAGCCCGGCGACCAGCGCGACGAGCACGCCCGCAAGCGCCACCTCGAAGCCGCCCAGCCCGCCCGGGAGCGGGACCACGTTCACCAGGCTCAAAACGGGCACGACGAACACCACCAGCGCGTAGGGCACCGGGTGGTCGATCGCCAGAAGACTCGTGTACAGCGGCACCAGAAAGAGCCCCCACCCGAGCAGCGAGAAGAGGGCGGCCCGCCGGACCTGCGTCCGGTCGACCAGCGCCCTGTCGAACGCCGCGTAGTACGTACCGAAGGTCGACTGGATGCGCTCGCCGGCCAGCACCGCCCGGACCCGTCGGGAGAGACGGCCGAGCGTCGCGCGGCCGACGCCGGCCAGCCACAGGACGCCCCGTTCGACGAGCGCCCGCCGGTAGTTGACGAGCGCGGCGGCGCCGAAGAGTCCACTCGCGGCGATGGCGAGTCCGACGACTAGCGCCGCGAAGACCGCGTCCAGCGGCCCCTGGCCCGTGAGGAGGAGGACCGCCAGCCCCCCGGTCGCGAGGACGACCGACGCGCCGATGTTGACGAACTCGACGACGGTGGCGGCGGCGAGCGTCGACTCGTAGGGGGCGTCGCTCTCCCGGCTGACGGCGTAGGAGACGAACACCGGGCCGCCGGAGTGTCCCATCGGCACGACCTGTTTGGCGAGTTCGCCGCTCATGAACGCCGCGCGATACCTGGGGCCGCCCACGGTCTGACCGACGCTCAGAAGGAGGCGCCGCAACGCCTCGCTCCAGCACCAGAAGGCCCCGAGAACGGCGACGAACCCGACCGCGTACACGGGGAGGGTCGCCGTCGCCAGTTCCGCGAGCACGCGCCGGGGCCCGACGACCAGCAGGAACCCGCCGACGACGAGCAACGCCAGCGCGAACCCGCCGACGATTCGCAGCGACCGTCGCATCTATCTGGCCGACGACGGGAGAGGACATAAGGGCGCCGGAACCCCGGCGACACCATCTCGGCGGGGACCCGGAATCCCGGCCTCCGGCCCGCCGACCGCGAGTGGTGCGGCATCCGGCGTGCTTTTGTCGGCCGGTCCGCTACGGGGGCGTAATGACCCGTATCGACGTGATAGACAACCACGGTCAGTTCACACACCTCGAACAGCGCGCGCTCAGGGACATGGGCGTGGACGTCGAACTCGTTGACAACGAGACCCCGCCGGCGGAGATCGACGCCGACGGCCTCGTCCTCTCGGGCGGTCCGAGCATCGACCGCATCGGCAACTGCCCCGACTACATCGACCTCGACGTCCCGGTCCTGGGCATCTGTCTGGGCCACCAGGTGATCGCACAGGAACTGGGCGGAGAGGTCGGTCCCGGCGACTACGGCGGCTACGCCGACGTCACTGTCCGGATTCTCGACGAGGACGACCCGCTCGTGGGGTCGCTCGCACCCGAGACGCGGGTGTGGGCCAGCCACGCCGACGAGGTCAAGCGCGTTCCCGAGGGCTTTGCCCGGACCGCCGACAGCGACGTCTGCGGCGTCGAGGCCATGAGCGACGCGGACCGCGACCTCTACGGCGTCCAGTTCCACCCCGAGGTCGCTCACACCGAGCGCGGCGAGGAAGTCTTCGAGAACTTCCTTGCGGTCTGTGAGTGAGACGGACCACTGTTACTGTCTGCCGGGACGGCCGCGCGGGACCGTGCGGTCGATCCGGAAACGACGCACAGCAGCCCGTCTGATATACTGTCGGACACGGTCGATGCCACAGTTCGGGGGGCCGTTCGACCGGGAGCGAATCTGCCGGTGACGTCTCCGACGAGCACGTTCACGTCTATGTGCTCGACAGTACAACAGCGGTGTGACACCTGGCAGAACGAGTGTGTCAGCCGCGTGTCTGTCACACGTCGGACGGAACGGCGAAACCCGTCTCGGCGGCCCGAAAGACCACCTTTAAATTAACTGTACGTGTTGTGGGCGGTAAGAAGGGCACACGCCACGCCGCGGGGTGGCGCGGGATCTACCATGACGACGACCCAGGGCAACCTCGCAAGTCTGTCGCGGTTCGTCGTGCGCGCCCCCAGCTGGTACTCGAGCGTCGTCCTCGCGCTCCTTCTGGCCGCCGTGACCGGCGTCGCCGCGTTCAACTCGCGGTTCGTCCTCGAGGACGCCTGGGAGGGGGTCTTCTATATCGGGTTCCCGACCGTCGTCGCGGGGGTGTTCACCCCCTGGGTCGACCGGAAACTCGGGGGCAAACTCTCGCGCAACGGCTCCTCGCTTCTGGCGCTGACCTGCGAGTTCGTCGCCATCGCCGCGCTGACCGTCGCCGCGGTCGTCGCCGTCGTGGCGCCGCTCGGCCAGGAGTTCGTCGTCAACGCCCTGCTCGTGGCGCTCGCGTCCATCTTCGCGCTGCGCCTGTTCGTCCTCATGGCCGTCTCCCGACACTCGCTGCCGGTCGCCACGATACCCGCGAGCCTCCAGACCGTCGTCGCCGCCGCCCTGCTGTTCGTCTACAGCGGGACGATGCGCTACCTGGAGTTCGGCGGCGGTCCCGTCGCGCGGGCCTTCCTCTACCGCGCCGACGAGGCGCCCGCCCGCCTCCAGCAACTCGACTACATCGACCCCGGGAAGTTCGCCATCCTCGCGACGATCTGTCTCGTGTACGCCGGCGCGGTCTGGCTGTTCGTGACCGTCATCGACCAGCCCTGGAAGCGGGGGCTCGGCGTGAGCGTCCTCGATTTCGTCGGCGGGTTCATCGGCCACATCGCCGAGGGGACCCGCGAACTGGAGAACTTCTTCGAGGAGATCGGCGAGGAGGCGCTCGTCCCCGTCACCGTGCTCTCGGTGCGCCGCCCCGAGGGCGGCGAGAAGGCCCGGTTCGTCCTGCCGATGTTGCACCCGGGTCCGATGGGTGACATCGGCGGCGGCAACCTCCCCAATCGCATCGCCGCCGAGTCCGACGGGCTCGCCTTTCCGCCCCACGCGACCGCCGGCCACGACTTCAACCTCGTCACCGAACGCGAGGTCGACACCGTCATCGACGCCGCGACCACCGCCTACCGACGTATCGAGTACGACGACGCCGCGACCCGGTCGGTCCAGGTCCGCCAGGGCGAGGCCACGGTGACGGGCCAGGGCGTCGGCGACGGCGCGTTCCTCGTCAACACCTTCTCGCCGAACTGCGCCGACGACGTCGAGTACGCGGTCGGCCTCTCGGCCGCGGCAGAAGCCCGCACCAGCGGCCTGGAGGAGGTCATGCTCGTCGACGCCCACAACTGCAACGACGGCCTCGACGGCGAGGACCTGGGCCACGTCGTCCCCGGCAGCGAGCGCTCGTTCGATATGATAGAGGGGGCCGGCACAGTCGGCGAGCGCCTCGCTCGCGCGTCGCAGGGCCCGCTCCGGGTCGGCGTGGCCCACGACGGGACCGACTGGACCACCGAGGAGGGGATCGGTCCGCTGGGAGTCCGCGTCGCCGTCTTCGAGGTCCTCGACTCCGACGAGTCGAGGGGTCGTCAGACTGCCTCGGAGTCCGACGGTGTCGAAGGCCACCGGACCGCCTACGTCCTCGTCGACGGGAACAACATGGAACCCGGCGTCCGCGAGCGGGTCATCGACGCCGTCGAGGGGGTCGACGTCGTCGAGGTGATGACCACCGACACGCACGTCGTCAACACCGTCGAGGCCGAAAACCAGGTCGGCGACGAGGTCGACCCCGCCGACCTCGGGGCGCTGGTGGGCGACCTGGTCGCGGAGGCCGTCGCTGACCTGGAACCGGTCGAGGTCGGGATGGAAAGCGAGACGGCCCGCGTGACCGTCTTCGGCAACGACCGCACGGAGATGCTCGCCTCGACCGCCAACGCCGCGATCTCGATGGGCGCGCCGCTGGCCGCCGCCATCATCTTCGCGTCGCTCGCCGTCTCCGCGCTCATCTTCCTCGTCGCGAGTCTGTGACCTCACTCGCGGACCTGTCCGACCGGGACCCGCTCGCCGGCGGTGGCGACCTCCGCGTCGAAAACGGGGTCGGCGAGACCGTCGGGTACGACGTGAGGCCCGGTGGGTCAGCGTCAACCGCACCGTCGACAAGCTCCCGCCCGGCGCCGGCGAGACGCTCGCCGACCTCGCCACGGTACCGGGCACCGACAGGGTCCGGGTCACCGCCGACCTGCCCGCCGGGAACGGCTCGCGCAGGGACGTGACGGAGTCGTTCACCTGGCGCGTCGACGGGTCCGGTGTCACGGCCACCGTCGTGGTCACCGGGGACGGCCCGACGCTCTCGACCGGCGAGTGAGACTGGCGGACGCGAGTACGAGAACGCGTTCGCCGGGCGGACGCCATCGAGGGTCTGTTCTGTTCCCGGCCGATCACGCGACCGGATGCTGGTATCGGGCGCATCCGACAGTGTGTGCCGTGTCCGCCGACCCCGCCGGCCGAGCGCGACCGGGAGCGGACGACCACGGGCCCCCGGTCCGTCACCGAAAGGCCGATTGGCCGCCCGGACGTCCGGGCGACCGTGAGCCGCTCGCTGACCGACGTCGTACCCGGACTGCTCGTCCCGGCGGCCTGGACCGTGACCCTGCTCGCCCACCTCGGGACCGTCTCGCGTCGAACGCTCCTGATCGCGCTCGTCGTCATGGACGTCCTGCTGGTCGCCTTCGCCGTCGCCTCCCGCGACGAGATGACCGGGCCGGTCCTCCGTCTCTGGCAGCGCGTCCTGCTCGTCGGACTGGTCGCCACCGTCGCCGGGACCGCCGACCTGGCGTTTCGACTCGGGGGGATGCTCGCGCTCGGCACCCTTTTCGTCTGGATGGTCGTCCCCGGCGTCGCCTACCTCCTGACCGGGCGGGCGGTCCCGACGCCGGGCTACCGCCGGGCGTATTTCGGCGGGGGCGCCCTCTCGCTCGGCGGCGCGGTCGTCTACGCGCTCGAACCCGCCGGCCTGGCGGGCGAAGCGGCCGTCGTCGCCGGCCTGGCGCTGGTCGGCGTCGGCCAGACCGCGGGCATCCTCGCGGCGGTCGTCCAGAACGGGTGACCGCCGCGCGCGACGCACAGCTACTAGTTGCCACGTCGGACGTCTCATACCCACGTAGTTGCCACGTCCACACTTGCGCACGGGATGCCTGTCACCGCTATGGTCGTGGGAACGCTCTCGCTCGCGTGGTTACCCGTCGGCGTCCTGGTGGGCGTCGCGGTCGGACTCGTGTCGACCCTGGTGATGGACCTGCCGATGAACCGCCTCCCGGAGGGGCCGACCGCGCCGAAAGTCGCCGCCGGGACGCTGAACCGCTCCCGGTCGGCGAGTATCTCGTGGACGAGCTCCGCGTCGAGCACGACGGTGACCCCGTCCGCGACGGCCGGGTCGACCCGCACGAGCGGGTACCGGCCGCCGTAGGCCTGCTGGACCCCAACCAGGAAACGCAGCGGGTCCGCGGCCAGTTTCGGCACGTTCCCCACTACCGGCGGCCCCGGCGGCGAGTGCGCTTTCTCCGGCATAGCGGTCGTTAAATCAGAGCGACATAAATCCTCGGGCGTGAGCAACCGGCGCCAGACCGGTCGTGGACTGGGGGGCGCCATCACGCCGCCACGAGCGGGATCAGTCGGGTCCGGCCCGGTCCAGCCAGGGCTCGTACTCCGGGTTCTCTTCGGGGAGACGCGCGCCGACGTCCTCGCGCCACTCGCGCAGGGTGGCGAGCAGTTCGTCGGCTTTCTCCGGTCGGTAGTCGCTGACGTCGTGGTCCTCGCGGACGTCCCGGTCGAGGTCGTACAGCTCGACGTGTCCGGTCTCGAAGAACTCGACCAGTTTCCACCGTCCCGACCGGACGGCCGCGGCCGGCGTGGCGCCCTGGTTGCCGTAGTGGGGGTAGTGCCAGAAGACCGCGTCGCGGTCGAACCCGTCGCCGTCGACCGCCGCCCGCAGGCTCTCGCCGTCGAGGGCCTGACCGTCCGGGGTCGGCACGTCGGCCGCGTCGAGGACCGTCGGGTAGACGTCGGGGCTGGTGACAGGCGTCTCGACGAGGTCCGGCGCGTCGCTCGCGTCCGTCACGCCCGGCCACCGGAGGAGCAACGGGACGCGGTTGCCGCCCTCCTGCATCCAGCCTTTCCCCTCCGAGAGCGGTCGGTTCGTGGTCGGGGATCCCTCGGCCGTGGCGAGGCCGCCGTTGTCGGAGGTGAACACGACGACCGTGTCCTCGGCCACGCCGGCCCGTTCCAGGGCGTCGAGCACGCGCCCGACGTTCCGGTCGAGCGCCTCGACCATCGCCGCGTACGTCGGGTCCGACTGTACGAGCCGGCGCTTGATCCGGGCGTCTCTCTTGTGCTCGGCCGGGAACCTGTCGCCCACCTCGAACTCCGCGACGTCGTCGAGCCCGAGCGCCTCGCGTTTGCGCCGGTAGCGGTCGACCGCCCCCGCGGGCGCCTGCAGCGGCGTGTGGACGAGATACGGCGCGTAGTGGAGGAAAAAGGAGTCGGCGCCGCCGGCGGCGTCCTCGACGAACGCCGCCGCCTCGGCGCCCAGGCGGTCGGGGAGGTAGTCGTACTCCCCTTCGGCGGCCTCGCCGTCTCGCTCGTCGAGTGTCGGGACCTCCCAGGGGCGGAAGTATCCGCCCTCGCCCGTCGGCGAACCCCATTCACAGCCGCCGACGTTGGCGTCGAACCCGTGGTCTTCGGGGAGGGAGCCCTGTTCGGCCCCGCCGAGGTGCCACTTGCCGACGTGGCAGGTCCGGTACTCGTCCCCGAGAGCGGCAGGGAGGGCAGTCTCCGAGCCCGGGAGGTGGTCGCTGTAGCCGGCGTCGACGAGCGCTCCTCGCGCCGGATGCGTCTCGCCCCAGAAGTCGATCCAGTCGGTCACGCCGACCCGGGCGGGGTAGTTGCCGGTCACGACGCTCGCGCGCGTCGGTGAACAGACCGGTGCCGAGGCGTAGGCGTCCGTGAAACGCGTCCCCTCGCGTGCGAGCGCGTCGAGGTTCGGCGTCTCGTAGAAGGGGCTCCCGTAGCACCCGAGGTCCCGCCAGCCCAGGTCGTCGGCGACGATGCAGACGACGTTCGGTCGCGTCGGTGACACAGCCCTGGATCGGTCCGGGAATACATAAACGCTCCCGTGGTCCCGCTCGCCGGGACACGCCGAGGGTGAGATTTGAACTACACGGTCACGGTCCTGCTCGCGAGGCTGCGCGGGCTGCGTGCCCTCTCGTTCAAATCTCGGCTGTCGCCACTCGCGCACAGTGCGAGCGACACGCACAGCAGCCGCTCGCGGATGTGTTCGCGAGAAACGCCGAGGGTGAGATTTGAACTCACGAGTCCTCTCGGACACCTGCTCTCGAGGCAGGCGCCTTGGCCGGGCTAGGCTACCTCGGCACACTCACTCCTACTGGCAAGCTGACTTTGTACGTTACGGTTCGAAGACCCGGGACGACGGACACCACAGGGGAAACCCCGGCGTCCCGGACGCGCTCACACCCCGAGCACGGCCACGAGGAAGACGACAGCCAGACACAGCCAGACGAGCGCGACCAGCGGGAGCGGCCCGGGCGCGACTGCCAGCGTCGCGTACCCCGCGAGGACGCCGACGAGGGCGACGACGACACTGCTCCCCGCGTGAACTGCGCGCGAACGCCGCGTGACGCCGGACCGGCCGACCTGCTCGCCGAGGTTCACCGCTCGTTCCCCGAAGTCCCAGGCCAGCATCGCCGCGCCACCGCCGGCGAACAGCCCGAGTCCGCCCGCGGAGAGCCAGGACCGGGAGACGCGCACCAGTCCCAGCGTGAACACGAGCAACCCGGCGGTGGCGACGGCGGTCGGCAGTACGTCCGGCCCGGCCGTGGCCGCGAGCGCGGCCAGACAGGCGGCCGCCCCGGTGACGACCAGCCCGATGCGCCTCACGTTCGGGGCGTCTTCGAGAGCCTCCGACTAATAAGTACCCCGCCCAAATAGCAAAATTACTGTCATTATTTTCCGAATCCCTAAACCGGTGGCGGGCTATCGGGGTGTATGGACGTCACGGACGCGAGCGCGGAGTGTGACCGGATACTCGACGAGGTGGGGTCGGCCGTCATCGCCGACCGCGCGTTCCTCGAAGACGTACTGCTGGGTTTCATCGGCCGCGGGCACGTCCTCATGGAGGACGTCCCCGGGACGGGGAAGACACTCACCGCCCGGACGGTGGCCGACGCCGTCGGCCTCTCCTTTTCCCGCGTGCAGTTTACGCCCGACCTGTTGCCCGCCGACATCACCGGCACCCACGTGTTCAACGAACGCGAGCGCGAGTTCGAGTTCAACGAGGGGCCCCTCTTTGCGAACGTCGTGCTCGCCGACGAGATCAACCGCGCACCACCGAAGACGCAGTCGGCGCTGCTGGAGGCCATGGAGGAAGAACAGGTCACGGTCGACGGCGACACCTACGAGTTGCCGACGCCGTTTTTCGTGCTGGCGACCCAGAACCCCGTCGAGATGGAGGGGACGTTCGAACTCCCCGAGGCGCAGGTCGACCGCTTTCTCGTCAAGACGTCCATCGGGTATCCTGACGAGGACGGCGAGGAGGAACTGCTCCACCGGCGACTCGGCCGGGAGGAACAGAGCCCCTCGGTCGCGTCGGTCATCAGCGAGGGGGACGCCGCGGACCTGCGGAGCGCGCCCGAGACGGTGCGCGTCGACGACGACGTCGTCTCGTACATCGCGGCCACCGCGCGGGCGACCCGCGAGGACCGCCGCGTCGAGGTCGGCGTCTCCCCCCGCGGGACCCAGCGGTTGCTCGAAGCCGCCCGGGCCCGGGCCGGGATGCTCGGGCGCGAGTACGTCACGCCGGACGACGTCAAGCGCATCGCCCGGCCGGTGCTGGCACACCGCGTCGTCCTGACCCCGGACGCCCGCGTCGACGAGGTCAGGAAGTCGAGCATCGTCGAGGGGGTCCTCGACAGCGTGCCGGT
>JAZKRZ010000031.1:0-22848 GCA_036626395.1 Haloarculaceae archaeon | reverse complement strand
TATGCGCCACCCCCGGTGGTGGCGCTATCCGGAAATAATCTACAATGATCACTATGAGTCGCCCGTCGCCCCACGCGACCGTCGGCCTGCGCTTTTAAGGGCGCGGCGGACCCGGGTTCGGGTATGAAACGCACCGTCAGCACCGACGCCGCGCCGGCCGCGGTGGGCGCGTACAGCCAGGCGACCGAGACCGACGACCTCGTGTTCACCGCGGGACAGATCCCCCTGACGCCCGACGGCGAGTTGCTCGACGACGCCGCGGTCGACGTCCAGACCCAGCAGGCCCTGGAGAACGTCGAGGCGGTGCTCGACGCCGCCGGCGCGGGCATGGATGACGTCCTGAAGGTGACGGTCTACCTCGACGACATCGGCGACTTCGACGCGATGAACGACACCTACGCGACGTTCTTCGAGGCCGACCCGCCGGCCCGGAGCGCCGTCGGCGTCGACGAACTCCCGAAGGGCGTCGGCGTCGAGGTCGAGGCCGTCGCGACCAAATGAGCGGCGACCGTCCCGAGGGGACGAGTGGTGACAGTCACGACGGCAGGCAGGCGAGCGACGAAAACGACGTCGGGCCGGGAAGCGAGGGGAGAGACGGCGACCCGGAGAACGACGGGAACGGCGGCGAGACAGGCGACCGGGACGACAGCAGGGGTGACCCGCCGGTGTCGCTCTCGCTCTCGTCGGCGACCAAATCGAGCCTGCTGTGGGCCGCTATCGGCGGACTCGCCTTTCTGGTGTTGGTCCAGGGGTTCGAGCTCTGGAGCGGCCAGCGGGTGTCCGTGCTCGTGAAGTTCGCGGTGGCGGCGGTCGTGGCGGCCGCCGCCGGCGCGACGACGCACCTCCTCCGGGGCCGACTCCCGGCGCCAAACGAAAGTGCTTAACGGGGAGACGCTGCTACGTCACACTGTGGGCCAGGATGGCCGAATCTGGTAAGGCGCACGCCTGGAAAGCGTGTTCCCGTATGGGATTCTGGGTTCAAATCCCAGTCCTGGCGCTTTCTGCGACTGCACCCTGAGCGAGGAGAGACAGCTGACGGACCGACAGTCACGGTTCGACGCCGGACTCGGGTTCGACGTCGGGGTCGACGTCGCGCTCGCTCGTCCCGTCACCGAGGTCGCGAAACAGCACGACGCCGTACGAGGCGACGAAGACCGCTGGGAGGGCGACTACCGCGGCGCCGAGCGTGATTCCGGGGACCCCGCCGTTGCGGGCGAGGAGCGACAGACCGAGCGACGCGACGACACCCGTGAGGAGGTGGCCGAGACCGAAGCGGGCGTACGCCCCGCCGTCGGTAGCTCGTTCGACCGGGAACGGGCGTTTCGCTGGCGTGTTCCCGGCGAGCGTGTTCACGTACTTGTGTCCGACAGTAGAAGATGTGGTCACTCGGTTCCGCCTCGTTTGGCGAACGTCGACGACCCGCCGGTCTCCAGGCGGAGAAAGACGGGGAGCGTGGCCAGCGCCAGCGCGATCTCACAGCCGCCAGCGACGAGGAACGCGGCAGGATAGCCGAGCGTCCCGGCGACGGTGCCGCCGACGACGACGCCCCCGAGAAAGCCCAGGCTCCCGGCGGCGTTGAACCCCGCCATCGCGACGCCGCGCTCCTCGGCGGCCGCGAGGTCGGTGACCAGCGCCATCGTCGCGGGTGCCATCAGCGCCCCCAGCACGCCGACCGCGACCATTCCCGCGCCCGCGAGCGCGACCGTCGGGGCCTGTCCGACGGCGACGACACCGACGCCGTAGGCCGCCGACCCGGCGACGATCGGTCCCGTCCGGCCGACCCTGTCCGAGAGCACGCCGAAGGGGTACTGCAAGAGCGCGAAAGGGGCGAAAAAGCCCGCCAGCAACAGGCCGGTCGCGGCGGGGTCGAGGCCGAAGACGGTCCGGAAGTAGAGGGTGCCCACGAGCGCGAAAAAGCCCGCGGTGAAACGGTCGAGAAAGCCGAAGGCGTAGGGCAGCGAGAGCGCCGGAGTGTCGCGGACGCTCGCGACGACGCGGGCCAGCGAGTCCCGCCGGCCCGCGGGCGCGCGGTCGGCGACGAGGAGCGCGAGGCCGGCCACGCCGACGAGGCAGGCGCTCGCGACCCACAGCGGGGCGGTCGGCGCGAGTGCGTAGAGCCCCCCGCCGAGCGGGGCGCCCAGCGCGGTGCCCGACCCGATGGCGACGCCGGCGGCGGCCATGTTCCGGCCGTGGCCCCCCGGCAGGTCCATCAGCATCGTCATCGCGAGCGAGAAAGCGCCGACGGTGGCCGCGCCCTGGAGCGCACGGACGGCGAGGACGCCCGCGAACGGGAGCGCGAGGCGGCCGGCGACCAGCGCGAGCGCGGCGTAGCCCGCGGCGCCACCGAGCGCGCCGGCGGCGATGAAGGGGGTGCGCCGGCCGGTGCGGTCGCTCAGGGCCCCCCAGACCCCCGCGAAGAGGACGAACGCCGCGAACTCGGCGGCGAGGAACCAGGTGCTCGCATCGAGCGTCGTCTCGGCGCCGAGCGTGCCCACGAGCGTGTCCACGCCCGGGTAGAGCAACACCTGGGCGAGCAAGACTGCGAAGACCATCGCTCCCAGCGCGACCCGGTCGCGTGTCGCCGTCATCCCTCGGGAGTACGGGGCCCGGTCGTATCGGTATGTCGCCTTCCCTCATACGAACCGTTGTAATTCGTTACCACCGTCGCGAACCACGGTGAACGCATCGGGCCGTGACTCGCCCATACGTCGACGGCATCGCCGAAAATGGGTACAACGGTCCGTATCAGAACGGGGCCGTCGGCCCGCGGGTCGACCTCCCGTCGCCCGCTGGCGGGTCGTCGGGGGAGTCGCCCTCTCGACCGGTGGGGTCGTCGCCGGCGGTTTCGTCGGCGAGGGTGTCGCCGTCGGGCACCTCGTCGGTCCCGTGGAACCGCGCCTCGAGCTGGCGGAGTTCGCCGTTTATTTCGACCGACCGCTGGTGCATGGGCGCGACGCGAACCCGCACGAGGTCGAACTCGTGACGGCCGGCGAGGCCGTTCCAGGCGCGGAAGGTCCCCCTGGTGAGCGTATCGCTCTGTGGGCAAAACGCGGTCGTCGGCGTGAACTCCGCCCGGAGGACCCGCGTGGGGTCGCTCTCGCCGTCGCCGCTTCCCTTCGGCACGTCCGGGTCGACAGCGCCGTCGGCGTCGGCGGCGTCGGCGTCCTCGATAGCGTAGCGGTAGCCGGCGTCGGGGTGCCGCGGGTCGTTGTTCAGTCGCGCGAGGTTGTATCCGAATGTCATGTCGTAGACGCCCTGTTCCTCGAAGAGGTCGCGGGCGAGGCGGTTGACCGCGAGGTGGTCGCGGCCCGCGAGCACGTCGTGGCCGTCGAGGAATTCCCCGGGCGGCGGAACGTGCTCGGGGACGAACTCGTCGTGGGCGTCGAACGCGGTGTCGCTCCCGCCGAACGGCGATGGCACTCCGACCATACACGACAGTGAGGGCGCCGTCGGGCTGTGCCTGGTCGCGAACGTGTTCGCCCCGGGACCACGCGTTGAGGAGTGTCCGTCAGGGCTCCCGGAGCGCGAGAGGGAGGCTCGGACCGCAATCGCCTTTCGGCCGGACACCGAACGAGGGGTATGGTACTCGAACCCGGCGACCCGGCGCCCGACGTGCGTGCGCCAGACCAGGACGGCGAGACCGTCGCCCCCGACTGGACGGGCGTGTCGGTCGTCTACTTCTACCCGAAAGACGACACGCGTGGCTGTACGATCGAGGCGAACGAGTTCCAGGACGAACTCGACACCTACCGCGAGGCGGGGGTGACCGTCTACGGCGTCTCGCTGGACGGCGTCGACTCCCACGCCGACTTCGCCGACGACCAGGGTCTCGAGTTCGACCTGCTGGCCGACCCCGACGCCGAGATCGCCGAGGCGTTCGACGTCCCGATCGACCACGACAACTCCCTCGACGGCGGCGTCACCGTACGGACGACGTTCGTCGTCGTCAACGGCTCTATCCAGGCCGTCTACGAGGGCGTCGACCCGAACGGCCACGCCGCGGACGTGCTCGCCGACCTCGTCGAGACGCGTATCGTCACGCTGGAGTGAAGGGTCACCGCGACGTGCTCGACTGACCGATCAACCACGGTGGCACGCGCTGTCTCGTGCGTTCATGCGCGAGACGAAGCCGTGCGAGGGATGAGTAACGCCGGGAGCGCAGCGACCGCGAGCGGGCCGAGGGCTTTCAGTACGCGCTGTCAGTCACGATCGGTCCGATTCATAGTGATTATTGTAGCGATTTACCGGTACGCGCCGGCACCGGTACCGGTGCAATCCGGAAATAATCTACAATAATCACTATCAGACACCACTCACGCCCGTTCTATCAGGGTCGCGATCCCCTGGCCGAAGCCGATACACATCGCACACAGTCCCAGGTCCGCCCCGCGCCGGTCCAGTTCGTACGCCAGTTTCCCGAGCAACGCCCCGCCGGTCGCGCCGAACGGATGGCCGTGGGCGATGGCGCCCCCGAGGACGTTCGTCCGCTCCCAGGGCGCGCCGGTCTCGTCGAGCCACGCCGCCACCACGCTGGCGAAGGCCTCGTTGACCTCGAAGAGGTCGACGTCACCGATTTCGCGGCCCGCGCGCTCCAGTACCTGCTCGGTGGCGGGGACCGGTCCGGTCCGCATCGTCACGGGGTCGACGCCGACGACGACCGAATCGACGACCCTGGCGAGCGGGTCCCACCCGCGGTCGGCCGCGACCGGCTCGCTCGCCATCAACAGCGCGCTCGCGCCGTCGACCACGCCCGACGAGTTGCCGGCGTGGTGGACGCCCTCGCCCTCGGGACGGAAAGCCAGGGGCAACCCCGCCAGCGAGTCGACGGTCGAGTCCGGGCGGGGGTGTTCGTCCCGGTCGACGGTCGCCGGTTCGCCGTCCAGCGTCGTCTCGACGGGGACGACGGCGCGGTCGTAGTGCCCGGCCTCCCAGGCCTCACCCCACCTGCGGTGGGAGTCCGCGGCGATGCGGTCGGCTCGCTCCCGCGAGACGCCCCACTGTTCGGCCATTCGCTCGGCGCCCTCGCCCTGGCCGGTCGCCTCGTCGTAGTGCTCGAAGTACGTGTCTGTGAGCGCGTCGCGGGCGATAATCCCTGACTCCGCGGTGCTATCCGCACCCATCGGGACGCGCGTGAGGTGCTCGCTCCCGCCGGCGACGACGACGTCGGCGAACCCCGCGCGGATCTGTCCGGCAGCCCAGGTGACTGCCTGCTGACTGGAGCCACACATCCGGTTCAGTTGCACCCCGGGTACCGAATCACCCCACCCGGCGACCATCGGCGCGACGCGGCCGATGTTGAGACCCTGCTCGCCGGTGGCCGTCACGCAGCCCCAGTAGACGTCGTCGACGGCCGCGCGCCAGTCATCCGGGAGGTCGTCACCCCGTTTCGGCGGGTCGATGGCGAGATCGACAGGTGCGTAGGAGAAGCAGTCGAACGTGTCGGCGGCGACGCGACCGACGAACTCGGCGTTTTCGCGCTTGGTCGAGACGCCGCCGCGGGCGAGGTCGTAGTAGCCGGTGAAGACCTGTGCGACGACGACGCGGTCGGCGTCGAACTGTCCCTCCGCGAGATGGCGGAACAGTTTCGCCGTGTTGTCGGCGGGGTCGGCGCGCCGCCACTCCAGTTCGACCAGAACGACGGAATTCCCGAGACCCGCAACGTCGACCGGGGTACCCGCAACGCGGTGCTCGACGGTCCAGTCGAGTCCCGGTCGCGCCGCTGCGAGGCGCTCGCGGAAGCGCTCCTGTACTCGCCGAGCGAGGTTACCCACGAGCTGGCCCACGGCCGAGCCACGGGAGAAGCTTTCGGCGAGGTGGACGTGAACGCGGCCCGGCGCGTCAGTCGATGCGGATGCCGGGCCGACCGGGGCGCGCGTCGGCGACGACGTCGGGGTCAGCCTCCTCGGCGGCGAGCACCTCGACGTCGGCGTCGAACTCCCGTTCGACGAGCCAGGCGGCCCGTTCGAGCGCGGCGCGCTCGTCTTCGGGGGCGAGCGTCTCGGAGAGAGCCTCCCGTTCGGCGGCCAGGTCCTTGGCGAAGTCGGCGGCGTCCTCGCCGTGCTCGCGGAAGCGCTCGTCACCCATCACCGCGCCGACGAGGTTGTCCGCATCGGACGTGCGCGCGAACTCGTGGACCGCGTGTTTCCACTCGGGTGCAACGGCGACGGTGACCGTCTCGGGGTCCTCGATACCGGCGACCTCGACGATGTCGCGGACGTCCTCGCGAGTGTTCTCGACGAGGCGCCGTTCGACCTCGAACCCGGCGGGCGGGTCGGCAGCGGGCCAGTCGGCCTCGGCGACCAGGCCGTCGTGGCCGAGTTCCGCCCACATCTCCTCGGCGACGTGGGGCGCGACGGGCGCGACCAGTTTCGTGACCGTCTCGACACCGCGCTCGAACACGTCCGGGTCCGGGGTCGTGTGGTCGCGGTACTGGCGCAACAGCGAGACCAGTTCCCGGACCGCCTGGAGCGCGTGGTTGAACCGGAACGTCTCGAACTCGTCGGTGGCCGTCGCGGCGGTCGCCGCGGCCTCGCGGGCGACGTACTCGTCGACCGGGTCGCGCTCGCAGCCGTCGTTTCCGACCGCCGCGGACCCGACTTCGGACGCGAGCGTGTAGACGCCCTGGAGGAACTGGTGGGCCGAGCGGGCGCCCTCCTTGGACCAGTCGAAGTCCTTCTCGGGCTGGGCGGCTTCGAGCATGAACAGGCGGCCGGTGTCGGCGCCGTACTCCTCGACGAACGGGCGCGGCGAGACGACGTTGCCCGTCGAGGAACTCATCGCCGTCCCGCCCTTGCGGACCATCCCCTGAGTGAGCAGGTTCTCGAACGGCTCCCGGACGCCGTCGAGCATGTCCAGGTCGTCCAGCACCTTCGTGAAAAAGCGCGAGTAGATGAGGTGCATCGTGGCGTGCTCGATGCCGCCGACGTACTGGTCGACGGGCATCCAGTCGCTCGCCTGCTCCGTGTCGAAAGGCGCCTCGTCCATGTCGGGCGAGACGTACCGCAGGAAGTACCACGAGGAGTCGACGAACGTGTCCATCGTGTCCGTTTCGCGCTCCGCGGGGCCGCCACACTCCGGACAGGCGACCTGCTTCCACTCCTCGGCGGCGTCGAGGGGGTTGCCCGTCGTCCGGACGAACGCCGGCAACTCGACTGGCAGGTCCTCCTCCGGCACGGGGACGTAGCCACAGTCGGGACACTCGACGAACGGGATCGGCGTCCCCCAGTAGCGCTGGCGGGAGATACACCAGTCGCGGAGACTGTGCTCGACCCGGTGCTCGCCGTCGAAGACGTCGACGAACTCCTCGCGGGCCTCCGTGCTCGTGAGACCGTCGTGCTCGCCGCTGTTGACGAGGACACCGTCCTCCGTGTAGGCTGCCTCCTGGACGTCCACGTCGTCGGTGTCGGCGTCCGCGTCGGGGGCCGGTTCGACGACCTGCCGCACTTCGATGTCGTGTTCCGTGGCGAAGGCGTGGTCACGCTCGTCGTGGGCGGGGACGGCGTACAGCGCGCCCGTCCCGATGTCCTCCAGCACGTAGTCGGCGACGTAGACCGGGACCTCCTCGCCGGTCGCGGGGTTTTCGGCGTACTCGCCGGTGAACACGCCGGAGGTCTGGGGGAGGTCCTCGTCGCCGTGCTCGGCGCGGTGGACGTACTCGGCGACTTCGTCGTTGTCCTCGGCGATGGCCCGGGCGACCTCGTGGCCCGGCGCGAGCGCGAAGAACGTCGCCCCGTAGATGGTATCGAGGCGCGTCGTGAAGATCTCGACGCTGTCGCCCGTCGTGAGGTCGAACGCGACGGCGTCGCCCTCCTGTTTGCCGATCCAGTTGCGCTGCATCTCCCGGACGTTCTCGGGCCAGCCGTCCATCTCGTCGAGCGTCTCGTAGAGCTCGTCGGCGTAGTCGGTGATGGTGAAAAACCACTGCTCGAGGTCGCGGTACTCGATGGGCGTGTCACACCGCCAGCAGATCTCGACACCGCCCTCGGTGTTGACGTTCTCGTCGGCCAGCACCGTCTCGCAGTCGGGACACCAGTTGAGTTCGGTCTCCTTGCGCTCGACGAGTCCCTCCTCGTAGAATCGCCGGAAGAACCACTGGTTCCACCGGAAGTACTCCGGTTCGCAGGTCGTCACCTCGCGGTCCCAGTCCAACCCCAGCCCCATCAGTTCCATCTGGGCTTTCATCGTCGCGATGCAGTCCATCGTCCACCCGCGGGGGTCGACGTCGCGTTCGTTCGCCGCGTTCTCGGCGGGCAGGCCAAAAGAGTCCCACCCCATCGGATGCAACACGTCCTCGCCACGCATCCGCTGGTAGCGGGCGTAGGCATCGGTGATCGCGTAGTTGCGGACGTGGCCCATGTGCATCTCGCCGGAGGGATAGGGGAACATCGCGAGGACGTACTCGGGGTCCTCGGCGTCGTCGGAGACGTGGAAGACGTCCGCCTCGTCCCAGGCGTCCTGCCACTTCGGTTCGATGTCAGTGTGGTCGAACCCCCGCTCTCGCTGCTCGCCGGTGCCTGCAGTCATACCCGACAGTGAGTGGGTCCACCGGTTTTAACTTTCCATTCGCGTGTGACCGGTCGACACACCGTGTCGGTCAGTAGTTATTTTCGGCTCACACCCGTCGGGAGGGGTATGGCAGACATGACCGTCGAGGAGGCGATGGCGAAGTACGGTCCCTCGGAGACCACCCGCGACGACTTGCTGGAGATAGACGACCCTGCCTACGCGCCGGAGAACGTCGCCGTCGTCACCGGCGGCGCCAACGGTATCGGACGCGCCACGGCACTGGCGTTCGCCGCCAACGGCCTGACCGCCGTCGCGACCGACCGCGACGAGGACGGCCTCGACGAGGTCGAGGCACGGGCCGAGGACCTCGACCTCCCCGGCGAGGTGGTGGGCGCCCGTGCGGACCTGACGAGCGACGCCGACCTCGAACAGATCGTCGAGGAAGCCGCCGCCGAGGGCTCGGTCCGCTATCTCATCAACAACGCCGGCATCCAGACCGTCGCGCCGATCGAGTCGTTCCCCGTCGAGCGCTACGACCTGATGCACGCCGTCATGCAACGGGCACCTCTGGTCCTCACCAGGCACTGTTTCCCGCACTTCCGCGAGGCGGGCGGGGGCGTCGTCGGCAACACGTGTTCGGTCCACGGCCACATCGTCACCCGCGACAAGGTGGCCTACAACACGCTGAAGTTCGGTCTGCGGGGGCTCACCCAGTCCATCGCCGCCGAGGGCGAGGGAGCGATCCGGGCCTTTACCGTCAGCACCGCCTACGTCAAGACCGGTCTCGTCGCCCGGCAGTTGCCCGACACCGCCGACCGCCGGGACATGACCGTCGACGAGGTCGTCGAAAAGGTCATGCTCGAACGCACGCGGGTCAAAGAGATGATGGAACCCTACGAGGTGGCGAACCTCTTCGTGATGGGCTGTTCGCACCACAGCAAACACCTCGACGGGGGCGATATGACCCACGAGGGCGGGATGAGCCTCACGTACTGACACGGCGGCGCTCGTCGAGGAACCGGGCGGCGGCCTCACGGCCGGTCCGGAACAGCGCCTCGATGAAGGCCGGCGACCGGTCGAGTTTCGTCGACCAGCGCAGTTCCTCGTCGAACCGGACCCGCCGGACGTCGGTGGGGGTGTACCGGTCGGGCAGGTAGCCCGCGTCGACCCACTCGTTGACCTGCTCGATGAACGCGACCTCCTGTTCGAGGGACGTGTTGCCGCTGAGTTCGTTGCGGCGGTCCTCGATCTCTGCGAGGGAGTCGGGCACCGTCGACCGCCTGGAGGGGTTGATCTGGACGACCCACACCTCGTCGGGGTCGGGGATGTCCACCGTCGTCGAGAAGTCCCGTACCGGCGGGTTCTTCGAGAACAGGCCGTCCCAGTAGCGGCCCTCGCCGACCTGGACGGCTCCGAACAGGCCCGGTTCGGCCGCGCTCGCGAGGACGGCATCCGCGCTCATCTCCCGGCCGCGGAACACCCGGAACTCACCGCTCAGGACGTCGACCGCGCTGACCAGCAACGCAGAGTGGACCGCGCCCTCGCGACGCCGGCGTTCGCGGACGGTAGTGCTCAACTCCCGGGCGTGTGCGCAGTCGACGTACCGTTCGAGGAGGCGTCTGATACTGTCGGACACACGTGAGGCCACCGTCGGTGGCTCGTTCGACCGGGAACGGGCGTTTCGCTGGCGTGTTCTCGACGAGCGTGTTCACGTACTTGTGTCCGACAGTATGAGTTCCCGCTGGCCGACTGCCCCCGCCGGGGTCTGGCCCGGGCTGAACGCCGGGAACGGAACGCCCATCGACCGGAGCGCGGCGGTCCCGACCGCGACGTCGTTGAAGTAGCGTTCTGCCGGCGTCTCGGCTTTCAGGTCGTTCCAGAACTCGCCCAGCAGCGCGCTGGGGGCGTGGTCCGGACTCACGGTCCCGTACCAGCCCAGCAGCGCACAGACGGCCCCGCCGGACGTCCCGGAGAACCCGACGACGTCGTACCCCTGCGTCGCGATCTCGGGTAACAACCGCTGGAGCGCCCCCGCGGTGAACGCGGTATGACTGCCGCCACCCTGGCAGGCGACCGCGAGTTTCGTCGGTTCCGGTCCCATCTACGCCCCGCTTTCCGGAGCCGTCGGTATGTACCTGTCCTTCTCTGGCGGACCGGTGGCTCCCCACCGCAGCGCCGTCGGTCGTCGCTCTTCCCAGTGTCACTCACGAGGGCAACGCCGCTGCAGCCACCCGGTGTCTCCGACCCGGTCGGGCCCGGGCCGCGAAAACCGTACCCACGACATTGGTGGCGTCGCGGGCACGAGGTACTCGCGGACGTGTCACTCCTCGCCGCCGAGTCCCGTCAGCGGCGACGCCCCGGCCACGATGGCCCCCGCCGCGAGGATGGCCGCCGACAGCGCGACGAAGTCGCCGCTCGGGGAGTACCCCGCCAGGCCCACGCCGGCCTGCACGATGAACACCGTCACGAAGAAACTGAGGATCGCGAACACGAGCATCACGACCGCCGCGACGATACTACTGACCAGTGCGCCGAACGAATCGAGCACTCCCATGTCGTATCACTCCGATACCGACTATTCATTCCCATGATATATATTTTTCCCGCGAAATTAACCCTCGTTTCGTCCTATTGATAAAAACTAATCGATATTCGATCGGGTATACGTCAGATGATGACCGAAAATTTTTTTCACGTACATATTCACAAATCATTTCGAAATATGAAGAGAGCGAGAGAGAAAAAGAAATAACATTCGAACTATACATTTGAGTGGTTATAAGTACGAGGGCTTTCAAATCAGTAGGGGATACTATGTCAACGGACGCACCGAGCGGGGGTCCGCTCACACGATTGTACAGCAACCGCATCGGTCGGCCGCAGACGAACGACGAGGCCCGGGGGTACTGGGTGTTCGCGCTGGGAGTCCTGCTCGGGATCGTGGGTACCGGGTTGCTCATCGTGAACGACCTCTAGGGCCCGGTCCCGCAGTGGCCGGTGGTCATCGCCGGCGCCGCGCTGGTGTTGCTCATCGCGGGGCCGCTCGTCCGCCTGCCGCTCCGGCGACTGGCCACGATACTCGTGTACGTCGGGGCCGTCCTCTCGCTGGCCGCGCTCCCGTGGTTCGTGGTCTCCTATCCGGGGTGGCGACCGCAGGCGAGCGGGATCGTCGGCCTGTACTCGCTGGGGCTGGCGGTCATGGCCATCGGCGGCGTCTTCGTCCCGGTCCTGACTGCGGGCGCGGAACGCGAGGAGGAACTGGCGCGCCGGGGCGAACAGATCGAGGAACTCGAGCGGGTGCTGGAAGACGCCGACGCCGACGGGGACGACCTCTCGCGACTGATCGACGAACTCCGTCAGAGCGAGCACGACCTGTCGGCGACGCTGGACCGCCTCCGCGCGGAGCAGGCGGATACGGCCGCCGACGAGGCCGACCTGGCCGCCCGCCTGGCGGCCCTCCGACAGAGCCAGGCGCGGTTCGAACTGTACGAGGACGCCCAGGAGCAGTTCCGCTGGCGCCTGCGCCACCGCAACGGCAATATCCTCGCCGACAGCGGCCAAGGCTACGCCGACCGGCGCGGGTCGTGGGACGGCATCGAAAGCGTCAAGCGGAACGCACCGAACGCGGACGTCGCCGGGGCGTAGCGACCGCTCGCGAGCCCCCCCACTCACTCGCGGGCCTCGCGGACCGCCGACCAGACTGCCTCGGCGGTCAGGGGCATGTCCAGGTGCTCGACGGGACTCGCGGGAGCCCGCTCGTCGTTCCCAGTGCGCTCCGCGCTCTCGCTCCCCAGTGGCGCCAGCGCGTCCAGCACTGCGTCGACTATCGTCGGCGGCGCGGCGATGGTGCCGGCCTCGCCGATGCCCTTGACGCCGAGGTCGTTGACGGGACTCGGCGTGACCGTCGCCTCGGTCTCGATTTCGGGAACGTCGAGCGACTTGGGGACCGCGTAGTCCTGCAGCGACGCGGTCCGGAGATTGCCGTTGTCGGCGTAGACCGCCTCTTCCGAGAGGGCCTGTCCCAGCCCCTGGGCGACGCCGCCGTGGACCTGCCCCTCGACGATGAGCGGGTTGATCCGCTCGCCGCAGTCGTCGACCGCGACGTAGCGCTCGACCGCGACGTCGCCCGTCTCGGGGTCGACCGCGACGCGGGCCGCGTGCGTGCCGAACGTGTATGCGGTCGCCGCCTGCTCGTAGAAGGCCGTGGATTCGAGGCCGGGGTCGAGTCCATCGGGGACGCCCCAGCCGTAGGCGCGGCCGGCGACGTCAGCAAAGGAGACCGAGCGCTCAGTACCAGAAACGCGGAACTCGCTGTCGTCGTGTTCGACGTCGGCGGGGTCGACCTCCAGGGCGGCGGCGGCGAGGTGCCGGGCCTTCTCGCGGACCTCGCGGGCGCTCTCGGCGACGGCGTTGCCGCCCGTGATCGTGCTCCGGGAGCCGAAGGTGCCGGTGCCCGTCGGCGTCCCGTCCGAATCGCCCTCGCGGACGTCGATGTCCTCGTAGGGGACGCCGAGTTCGTCGGCGACGATCTGTGCGTAGGTGGTCTCGTGGCCCTGTCCGTGGGAGTGGGTGCCCGCCGACACCGTGACGGTACCGTCGGGGTGGGCGCGGACGACGCCGCTCTCGTAGCCGCCGCCCGTCGACTCGACGTAACAGGCAAAGCCCACGCCGACGAGGCGCCCCTCGTCGTCGGTGACCGGGCCGTCGGCCCCGGCAACGCGCTCGCAGTGGGCCTCGTAGCCGATAGCGTCGAGCGCGGCGTCCATCGCCGGTTCGTAGTCGCCGCTGTCGTAGGTGGCACCCGCCGCCGTCTCGAGGGGGAACTCGTCGGGGTCGAACTGATTGCGCCGGCGCAGTTCGGCGGGGTCGAACCCGAGTTCGCGGGCCGCGGCCCCGACCATGCGCTCGGTGACGTAGTTGGCCTCGGGCCGGCCCGCGCCCCGGTAAGAGTGGACTGGCGCCGTGTTCGTGAAGACCGCGCGGGTCTCACAGGAGATCGCCGGGATATCGTACTGCACCGAGAGGAGCGAGCCGTACCAGCCGGGCATGGCCGCGCCGCCGCCCAGCGCGTAGCCGCCGACGTTAGCCTCGGTCTCGACCCGGAGCCCGCGGATGGAGCCGTCGTCGTCGAGGCCGAGTTCGGCGTGGGTGTGGTGGTCGCGGCCGTGCGCGCCCTCCAGGTAGTTGGCGCTGCGGCGGGCGGTCCACTTGACGGGTCTATCGAGGCGCATGGACGCCCACCCGACCATGGCCTCGCCGGGGTGGTGGTGGCCCTTGTGGCCGAAGCCGCCGCCCACGTCGGGCGCGACGACGCGGATCTGTCGCTCTGGCAGCCCCAGGGTCGACGAGAGGTCGCTCCGGTGGCCGTGCGGGGACTGGCTGGTCATCTCCACGGTCAGGCGTTCGTCGCCCGCGTCCCAGTCGGCGACGGCCGCACGCGGTTCGATGGCGCTGGCGATGAGGCGGTTGTTCCTGAGGTCGCGCTCGACCACGTGGTCGGCATCGCCGAGCGCGTTTGCCGCGCCACCGGGGTCACCGAGCGTCGCCGTCAGCGCGACGTTGTTCGGCGCGTCTTCGAAGAGCGTCGGGGCCTCCTCGCCGGTGGCTTCCCTGGCGTCGACGACGGTATCGAACGGGTCGTACGCCACGGCGACGGCGCGCGCGCCGTCGCGAGCGCGGTACCGGTCCGCGGCGACGACGACCGCCACGGGCTGGCCCTGGTAGCGGACGCGGTCCCTGGCGAGGACGGGATGACCGGGTGGGTCACAGTCCAGCGGGCCCGACCGGACGGGGAGCACGCACGGCGAGTCAGAGGCCGCGAGGTCGTCCCAGGTGTAGACCGCGAGGACGCCGTCCATCGTCTCCGCTCGGGCGGTATCGATCCCCTCGACCCGGGCGTGGGCGCGGTCGCTCCGGACGAACGCCACGTGGGTCATCCCCGGCACGGAGATGTCGTCGGTGTAGCGGGTGTTCCCGGTGAGCAGCGCGCGGTCCTCGCGGCGGGTGATACCCTGGCCGACGAGGCGGTCGTCCCCCGTCTCGGTGTCGGCGCTCGGCCCGGCACCCGAACCGGTCGACCCCGACGTGTCGTTCGGCATGTCCGGCCAAAGCGAACACAGCCGCTAAACTGTATCGACGACGCTGCGGGGTCCGACTGCCGGCGCGCCCGGGCGTGAGAACTCACTCCGGTCGGTCCCCGACCTATCCGAAAGCCCATCGGAGGTTCCCCGCCCCGTCGAACGGCCGAACGCCTTTGCTCTCCCGGTCCCAACCGCCGGCCGTGACCGACCACCGGAGCGTCGCCGGCGTCGTCCTCGCGGCGGGCCTGAGCAGCCGCTTCGGCGACGAGGACAAACTCCTCGCGACGCTTTCCGGCCGGCCGCTCGTCGCCCACGCGGTCGAGACGCTCGTGCGAGCGGACGTCGACGCCGTCGCGGCGGTGGTCGACCCCGCCGCCGGCGTGGGAGACGCGCTCGCGTCGGCGTTTCCCGGCCTGACGCTCGTCGAGAACCCCGACGCGGCGGCGGGCCAGGCCACCTCGGTCCACCGGGCAGTCGCCTGGGCCGGCGGAACCCACGACGCGGTCGTCTTCGCGCTGGGGGACATGCCCGCGGTTCGACCCGAAACGGTGGACCGACTGGTCGCCGCCTGGCGCGCCGGCGAGGGGTCGGCGCTGGCGCCCCGCTACGACGGCCAGCGAGGGAACCCCGTGCTCTTCGACCGCGAGCACTTCGACGCGCTGGCGGCCGTCTCCGGCGACACCGGCGGGCGCTCGGTGTTCCGGACCGCCGCGGACA
The DNA here is from genome assembly GCA_036626395.1 of Haloarculaceae archaeon. Taxonomy (GTDB): domain Archaea; phylum Halobacteriota; class Halobacteria; order Halobacteriales; family Haloarculaceae; genus QS-5-68-33. The sequence goes on along the minus strand of JAZKRZ010000031.1, from coordinate 7,546 downwards.
GCGCCGTCGTCGACGTCGACGACCCCGGCGTCCGCCGCGACGTCGACACGCCCGCCGACCTGGAACGACTCCGCGAGAGCGCCGAGCGGGAGTGAGCGCTCACCTCCCGGTGTCGACGAGTTCGAACGGCTGACCCAGTCCCTCCTCGGTGGCGCGCTCGTAGACGACGTGAGCGGCGGCGACGTCCTGGATGGCCAGTCCCGTCGAGTCGAAGAGCGTGACGCCGTCCGCGGGTTCGCGCCCGGGGCGCTCGCCGACGACAACCTCCCCCAGTTCCGCGTGGACGTCCGAGTCGTCGAGCACGCCCGCGCTCCAGGGGACGTTGATCTCCCCCGAGTGGGTGCACTGCTCGTAGTCGTCGATGACGATCTTCGCCTCCCGGAGGACTGCGTCGGCGATCTCGTGCTTGCCGGCGGCGTCGGCGCCGATGGCGTTGACGTGAGTGTGCTCGCCGACGTCGTGGACGATGGGCTCTTCGACGGGCGTCACCGTCGAGAGCACGTCACAGGCGGCGGCCTCGTCGACGGGCCCGCCGCGGACGTCGAACCGGTCGCCGAAGTGGTCGACGAACTCGGCGACCCGGTCGTCGTTGCGGTCGGCGATGACCACGGTCTCGACGGGGCGGACCTGCGAGACCGCCTCCAGCTGTGCGTAGGACTGGACGCCAGCGCCGACGATGCCCATCGAGGTCGCGTCCTCGACGGCGAGGTACTTCGTGGCCACGGCGGCCGCGGCGCCCGTCCGCCGGCGGGTCAGTTCCGTCCCGTCCATCAGGGCGAGAGGCACCGCCGTCTCGGGGTCCGAGTAGATGACCGTCCCCATGACCGTCGGGAGGTCGTGCTCGCGGGGGTTGTCCGGGTGGACGTTGACCCACTTGACCGCGGCGGCGTCCCACTCGCCGGTAGTGTCGGAGTCCCCGGGAGACTCCGACTGGCCCCCGGAAGCGTCGCTTCCGCGCACGTCGAGGTAGGCCGGCATCGACCGGAAGTCGCCGTTGTACTGCGGGAGGTCGACGTAGGACTTGGCGGGCATCCGGGCGTCGCCGCGTGCGTCGGCGGCGAAGGCCGCCTCCACAGCGCCCACGACCGCCGCGAAATCCGCCGCCCGTTCGACCGCCTCGGGGCCGAGCAAACGCGTCTCCATACCCAGATTTCGACGCCGCGACACTTAACCGTGCCACCGGACGACTGCGGTTCGCGACCCGTCCTAACACTTTTGTCAGTCGGCGGTGTACCTTCGAAAGGGGTTTGATACTAATGTACAGGGTGCTGCTCCCGATCGACGCCGACGAGTCCAGGGCGACGGCACAGGCGGCGACGGCGGCGAACCTGCCGAGTGCGGCCGAGAAGGTCGTCGTACACCTGTTGCACGTCTACGACGACCCCGAGTGGGCCGAGGCGAGCACGCCGACCGAGACGAAGGCCGGCGAGGAGGCCAGGGCGTTCCTCGAAGCGGCCGGCGTCACGGTCGAGGAGATGAGCCGGTACGGGACGCCCGCGGAGGGGATCCTGAACGCCGCCGAGGAGGTCAACGCCGACCTGATACTCATGGGCGGGCGCAAGCGGTCGCCGCTGGGGTCGGCGATCTTCGGGAGTGTCAGCCAGGAGGTCACGCTCGACGCCGACCGGCCCGTCGTGGTGACCGGCGACCGCGAGGAAGAGGGGATGCCGAGCCACCGCTGTCAGAACTGCGGCGAGGAGTTCTACACCCAACCCGACCTGGAGATCCCGACCTGCCGGGCGTGTGGGGGCACCCACGTCGAACAGGTCGACCTGCAGGGGACTATCGACGCGGAGTAATAAACGTCCGCTCGCGTGTCGCTCACGTCGTTCGCTCCCGCTCGCAGTCCGGAGACCGCTCGCTACGCTCGCGGTCTCCCTACATCATGCCGCCCATACCGCCGCCCATGCCGCCCATGCCGCCCATGCCGCCGGCACCGGGCGCGCCGCCCCCTTCCTCTTCGCCGCCGGACGTCGAGAGGTCGCCGGCCGCGATGATGTCGTCGATCTTCATGACGAGGTTGGCAGCCTCGGTGGCCGAGGAGAGCGCCTGCCGCTTGGCGTGGGCGGGCTCGACGACGCCGGCCTCGAAGGTGTCGACGACGTCGCCGGTGTAGACGTTCAGCCCGGCGTGCTGGTCGCCACCCTCGTGGGCCGCGCGCAGGTCGACCAGCGTGTCGATGGAGTCCAGCCCGGCGTTCTCGGCGAGCACGCGCGGGACGAGTTCCAGCGAGTCGGCGAAGGCCTCGACGGCCAGCTGCTCGCGGCCGCTGACCGAGTCGGCGTAATCGCGGACGCGACCGGCGAGTTCGACCTCGACGGCGCCCCCGCCCGCGAGGACGCGCCCGTCGGCGACGGTCGAGGCGACGACGTCCAGCGCGTCGTTGATGCCGCGCTCGAGTTCGTCGACGACGTGGTCGGTCGAGCCACGCAGGAGCAGGGTCGCACCGTGGCCCTCGCCCTCGACGAGGAACCGCTCGTCGTCCACGTCGCGGGTGACCGAACCGTGACCGACGTCGTCGGCGCTGATGGAGTCGACGTCCGAGATGATGCGGGTGTCGAGCACCTCCGAGAGGAACTCGATGTCGGATTTCTTCACGCGGCGGGCGCACAGAATGCCCTCGCGAGCCAGGTAGTGTTCGAGCATGTCGTCCGTGCCCTTCTGGGTGAAGACGACGTTGGCACCGGCGTCTTTGATGTTCTCGACGATCTCCCTGAGGCGCTCCTCTTCCTGCTCGATGAAGTCCTGGAGCTGGTCGGGGTCGTCGATGCTCAGCTGGGCGTCGGCCTCGGCGTCGTCGACCTCCAGGTCAGTGTCGAACAGGAGGACCTTCGCGTCCTCGACGTCCTTGGGCATCTTCGCGTGGACCGGGTCCTTGTCCACGATGCCGCCCGCGAGCAGTTCCGACTCGCTGGCCGGGCGACCGGACTCCGTGTGGATGTTGAGGAACTCCAGGTCCGGGACGTGGGAGCCGTCATCGGCCTCGACGGTGACGCGCTGGATGGCCCGCACGACGAGGTCCGTCAGCACTTCCCTGTTGACCTCGGCGCCCTTGCCGGTCATGGAGGTGCCGGCGACGTTCCGCAGGACCTCCTCGTCGTCGGGGTCGACTTCGACGGCGACCTCGTCGAGTTCCTCGCGTGCCTTCTCGCTTGCGAGGTTGAACCCGCGGATGATCGAGGTCGGGTGGATGTCCTGGTCGAGGAGGTCCTCGGCGTTCTTGAGGAGTTCACCCGCGACGGCCACGGCGGTAGTCGTCCCGTCGCCGGCCTCGTCCTCCTGGGTCTCGGCGACCTCGACGATCATCGACGCCGTCGGGTTGTCGATGTCCATCTCGGTCAGGATGGTCACGCCGTCGTTGGTGACCGTGACGTCGCCGAGGCTGTCGACGAGCATCTTGTCCATCCCCTTCGGCCCGAGTGTGGACTTTACGGACTCGGCCACCGCCCGTGCGGCCGAGATGTTGTGCGCCTGCGCGTCCTGGTCTTTCATTCGCTGGGAGTCCTCGCCCAGAATAATCATGGGCTGACCCTGCATGCGCTGACTCATAGTCGTCCGAGAGTATGAATGTGCTTCTATATAAATATGTGTGTTCGGAGTCGGCCGCTGCCGCCAGCTACCGATACCGATATCTCGACTGAGCCGCCACGAGGCGCCCGTTCTCCCGATCCGCTGTGCGACGTGTTACCAACAGTGGTACGCCTACACACGGTAGCCTTTATGTATTCCGGTGGCGGGTCCCCACGGTCGTGACAGCCCCGTCGACTTCCCCCCGGTACGAACCTGTTCGGGTACACGCCGAGGGGTGTGGGGCGTCTACGGGAGCGTATGAGCGTGGTCCCGGGCGACGTGGAGACGGGCCGCCAGCCGCCGATGACAATCCCGCTCAGGCACTTCCTCGTCGGACTCGGGTTTCTCCTCGCGGGCGGCGTCGTCGGCGCGCTCGACGCGGCCGGCCTCCTGTCGGGGCTGACCCGGCTCGCACACGTCCACCTCCTCGTGGCGGGGTGGGTCTGCGTGACGATCATGGGCGCGATGACCCAGTTCGTCCCCGTCTGGTCGAACGTCCCGCTGCACTCGCGGCGACTCGCCACCGCCCAGCTGTGGCTCGTGACCGTCGGGGTCGGCGGGATGGCGGCGGCCTTCGGGGCGGGATCGCTCCACTGGGTCCACGCCATGGGCGGGCTCGCAGTCCTCGGCTTCTGGGTCTTCGTCTACGGGCTCGGCCGGACGCTGCTGGCCGCCCGACCGTGGGACGTGACCGAGCGCCACTTCGCGTTCGCGCTCGCCTGCTTTGCCGTCGTCCCCGCGCTCGGTTTCGCGCTCGCGATGGACTACACGGTGGCGGTCTTCGCCGCCTCTCCCCTCGTGCGCGGTGACGTCCTCGCCGCCCACGCGACGCTGGCGGTGTTCGGCGCCGTCCTCGCGACGGTGACGGGAGCGCTCTACCAGCTCGCGACGATGTTCACCCGGACCGACCTCCACGGCATCGACCGCCACCTCCGGCGCGTCGAGGAGGTGGGCTACCCGGTCGGCGTGCTGGCGCTGGCGACCGGGCGGCTCCTCGGGTCCGCCCCGCTGGCCCGCGTCGGCGGCGCCCTCGTCCTCGTCGCGCTGGGCGCGTGGACGCTCACCACCGGCCCCGCCTGGCTCGCGGACCCGCTCGCCGACGCGACGCTGTTCGGCCCCGTCCCCCACCTCCTCGTCTTCGGCGTCATCGGGTTCGTCGTCGTCGGCACGCTGTATCACGTCGTCCCCTTCGTCGTCTGGGTCCACCGCTACAGCGACCGCCTGGGCTTCGAACCCGTCCCGATGGTCGACGACCTCTACGACCCCCGTGTCGCCACCGCCGACTTCGCCGCCACGCTCGCCGGCGCTGCCGGCCTCGTCGCCACGGACGTCCTGGACCGCCCCGCGGCGGTCACGGCCCTCGCCGGTGCGCTCGCGACCCTCGGATTCGTCCTCTTCGCGGCGAACATGCTGCTCGTCGTCCGCGAGCACAGTCCCCACTCTTTTCGGGGGATCCTCGTCTCCCGACTGGAAACGGGAACCGTCGCGAGCGACGCGGACGGCGAGGGGTCGTTCTGAGCGCCACGCGCCGGTTCGCCCCAGTACCCCCGTTCGCCCGCGCTGTCACTCGACCCCAACCCGACCGGGTCAGGGACCGACCTCGGATTCGAGCCAGTCGAACTGCGACTCCAGTTCGTGGCGCCGCTGGCGTTTGATCACCGTCGCGTCGAGGACCTGTCCCACGAGCGCCACGTCGAGCGCGAACTCCGTCGTCGCCGAAATCTCGGTCCCCCCGTCGACCGCCTCGAGTGTGTACTCGGTGTCCATCGTCTCGAAGAAGCCGTCAGCCTGCTCGTAGGCCAGTGCCGCGTCGGGTCTCTCCACCACCCGCAGGTCGAGCGTGACCGTCGCCAGTCCGACCCGGTTCTCCAGGTGGATCTCGTCGCCCCCGACGGTCACATCGGTAAACCCGGCGCCGAGCATGAACCCCTCCAGGTCCGCCATCGCCTCGCGGACGCGGTCGGGCGGGGCGTCGACGCGCCGCGAGACCGTTATCGACTGCATACCTCACTTGACGCCCCCCGCACACCTATGTCTCACGCCGCACACGTTCACCGGCGCCGTGTCCGGTTCGACCGCCGACCGAACGTCTTCGGGACAACGCGCTCGCTGGGGACGCCCCAACGGGGAGTCCTGAGCGAAAACGACCGTGCCGAGGAGGTCCGGACACTCGACGTACGCGAGGTCGACGGTGAACCGTTCGCCGCGGTCGTCGCCGCCCTCGGGGGGCTGTCCGAGGACGAGACGCTGGTGCTCGTCAACAGTTTCGAGCCCGAACCGCTGTACGGCGTCCTCGCCGAGCGCGGCCTGGACTACGAGACCGAACGCGTCGACGACGAGGAGTGGCACGTCCACATTATACTGTCGGACACAAGTTCGTGAACGGGAGATCCGCTGTTCGGGGATAAACCGTCACAAAAGCCCCGAAACAGTCATTGCACGGTGGCATTGCTTGTGTCCGACAGTATTAGCCACGCCGGGTGACGGGCGGGCGGCCGAACCCGGGCGGGAGTCCGTTCACCGCCGGGAGCGCCGAACTCCCGGCCCCGAGCGGCCTCCGGGTTCGGCGGCCGCTCACTCGACAGGGATCTCGGTGCTGTCCCCTGACGTGTCGCCGAGTCGGGGCAGGGTGACGGTGAGGACGCCCTCGTCCAGCGACGCGCTGGTCTCGCTCTCCTCGACGGGCGCGGGGAGGCCGACCTGGCGGCTGACCGAGTGACGCTGGCGCTCGCGGGTGACGTAGCGGTCGGCCTCGTCGACGGCCTCGGCCTCGCGCTCGGCGGTGATGGCGAGCGTCGTCTCGTCGACGAGCGTGACGTGGACGTCCTCGCGGTCGTAGCCCGGCAGGTCCGTGACGACGACGAACTCCTCGCCGGTGTCGGCGACGTCGACGGGAAGGGCGGCCGGGGCCTCCGGGCCACCGCCGGTTACCAGTTCGAGTATCTCCTCGATCTCGGAGAGCGGGTCGTTGCGGCCTGACATGGGCGAGGATAGACCCCCACCGCTCTTACCTGTGGCGGGACGGACCTACAGGACCGTCTCGCTGTCGTAGGAACCCAGCCGGCGGACCCAGCCGTCCGCGGCGATGTCCTCGATCTCCGCGAGGGCCTCCCGGGCACGCTCCTCGTAGAGGCCGGCCGCGATGTCGATGTGGAAGACGTAGTCGCCCAGGCGCTCGCCGGTCGGGCGCGACTCCACGCGCGTGAGATTGATGTCCCGCTCGGCGAAGGGTTCGAGCATCTCCAGGAGGAGTCCGGGGTAGTCGACGCCGGGGTGGACGATGAACGACGTCTTCGAGCCCGCTTCGGTGCGCTGGCTGGCGGGCGCGATGGCGACGAACCGCGTCGCGTTCGAGGACTGGTCCTGGATGTCCTCGGCGATGACGACGAGGTCGTCGCCGGCGTTGCCGGGGTGACCGATACCGGCGACGTCGGGGTCCTCCCGGGCGCGCTCGACGCCGCGGGCGGTACTGGCGACCGCCTCCAGGGTCGCGTTGGGGTAGTGCTCGTCGAGGTACTCGCGACACTGGGCCAGCGCCTGGGCGTGGCTGGCGACGGTAGAGAACTCCGGGCCCTGGGCGATGAGGGCGTGGCGAATGGGCGTGATGAGTTCGCGGACGATGGCGACGTCGTACTCGGCGAAGGCGTCCAGCGACTCGTTGACCGAGCCGTCGGTGCTGTTCTCGACCGGGACGACGCCGCGTTCGTACTCGCCGCTGGCGACCGCCTCGATGACGGCCGTCATCGACTCCGCGAACGACACCTCGTCGGCGACGGCCCTGGCCGCGCGGTGGGAGTAGGTCCCCTCGGGACCGAGCGTGAGCGCTTTCATCGCCCCCGAGTTCGCCGGTCGCCCTCAAAAGGCCCTCGGTGTCGGCGCCCGACTGCGGGCGGTCGATGTGGGAACGACTGATACGGACCGCTGTAATTCGTTACCGCCGTCGCGAACCACGGTGAACGCATCGGGCCGTGACTCG
>JAZKRZ010000030.1:0-24100 GCA_036626395.1 Haloarculaceae archaeon | reverse complement strand
TCGCTGGCGTGTTCCCGACGAGCGTGTTCACGTACTTGTGTCCGACAGTATGAAAACAGAGAGCGACCTTGCAGATGTGCCGATGTCGAAACCGTCAGTCTCGACATCGGTTCACTCTCGGGAAAGCTGGATGCCACGTGCGATGACGTACATCAGTACGCTCGATCAGCGTTCGTTGCCGGAATCGTGTATGTCGTCGACCTCGAATCGTTCCTCGTGGTTGTCCCACCATTCCTTCCAGTGCTCGATGGCCTCGGCGCGGTCGGATTCGGCCGCACTCGCGTCGAACCCGAACTCTTCGTCTGTGAGGGAACGGAGGACCTGGGCCGCATAGTCGCCCACCAGCTCGGGCGGATGGCCGAACGTGACGTCGTCACTCTGGAGCGCCTCGATCAGGACGGGAATTCCCTCAGCGCTGCCGAGTTGCCCGAGGCTCTGGGCCGCGCTGACCCGCACCCGCACGTCGGTGTCCTCGGTTCGATCCGCGACCGCCTCGATGGCGTCCCTGGCGCCGATATCGCCGAGGACTCCGACGGCGGCCCACCGGACTAGTTCCGATTCGTCATCCAGGGCGTTGCGGAGCGCGGCCACGTTGTCGTCGCCGACCGCCACCAGTTCCTGATAGGCTTCGCCGACCTCGTCCGGCTTGCCGCTTCGAATTTTGTCGAGTAGTTCGTCGATCGCTGTCGTGCTCATTGTGATCCTCCCTCCGACTCTCGTTCGGGCTCGCCACCCCCGTTGAACCATCGCGCGATCCGTTCGATGGTCTGAGTGATGTACTGCCAGATACAACACCACCACGGACAGTCCACGTCGGGCGAGTTACGGCCCGATGCGTTCACCGTGGTTCGCGACGGCGGTAACGAATTACAACGGTCCGTATGAAAGATTGTTTTTACACTCGCATCCGTTGTTGTGACGATATTTCTACGTTGGCTGCCGAGAAACGGTGGTCCAGCCGATCCCCGTCGCCGTTCAGTGAAATTAATAATCACCAGACCGCGATATGATCAGCGCTTGAGTTAACACGAGCGCCCACGTCGCCCACAGCTTCAAATACCGGCGAGTGGCCACGCCGTCACATGACGTTCGTGCTGGGACGAACTGGCGAGGAGGGTGGGGGCGGAGACGACGCCGGACCGGTCGCGGACCTCGGCGTCTACCGGGCGTTCGACGGGAGCGACGGCGCCCCGGTCGCGCTCGATGTCGACCGGCCACACGCCATGACTGTCGTCGGCAAGCGCGGCTACGGGAAGTCACACACGCTGGGAGTCCTCGCCGAGGAACTGGCCGAGACAGCGGGAGTCGCTCCCGTCGTCGTCGACCCGATGGGGACGTTCGAACCGCTCGAGGACCAGAACGCTATCGCGGCGTCGGTCCGGCAGAACCCGACCGTCGACCCCGCGGCGCTCGACCCCGCGTCGTGGTGTCCGCTCGTCGGTCTCTCCCCCGAGAGCGGACCCGGGGGACTCGTCTGGGAGGCCGCGCGCGCCGCGGACACGCTCGCGAAGATGACCGACCGCGTCGAACTCGCGGACGCACCTCCGGCCGACGTCCGTGCCGCCCGCACGCACCTCGCGATGGCCGACGCCTGGGACGTCTTCGACGCTGGAGGGATCGACGCGGCGGGCCTCTCGGGCGGCGAGGCGACGGTCCTCGACTGTTCCGGACTCGACACCGGACCGATGAACGCGGTCGCGCGGGTCGTCGCCGAAACTCTCTACGCAGCGCGCGTCGACGGCCGCCACCCCGCACTCCCGTGGCTGCTCGTCGACGAGGCCCACGCTTTCTTCGACGGGGTCGCGAGCGGGGCTTTGGAGACGCTCCTCACGCGCGGGCGGGCACCGGGGGTCAGCCTCGTCGTCGCCACCCAGCGCCCCGAGGCGCTCCCGCCGGTCTGTCTCTCACAGACCGACGTACTGCTCGCCCACAGACTCACTACCGAGACGGACATCGCGGCGCTCGAGTCGGCGCGCCCGACCTACGTCGACGTCTCGTTCGCGGCACGGTTGCCCGAGGAGGTGGGCGACGCACTGGTAGTCGACGACGCAACGGAGACGGTCCACGCCGTGCGCGTCCGCGAGCGCCGGACCCCCCACGGGGGGACGAGTCCACGAGCGAGCGCTCTCGCAGACGGCCACGTCTCCCGTTCGGACACGCCGGACCCGGAGACCGACCCGGTCAGTACGTCCCGCTGAGAGGGTTGTACGAGCCGTTGATGTCCCACTCGTGGAGACAGTACGGCGAGCCGGCCTGTCGGTTGCCGTCCTCGTCCACTTTGACCGTCCAGACGGCACGTTCGGGGTCCCAGACGTCGCGGCGCCCGCATCGCTCGCAGGTCCGCTCGCCGGGTGACTTGATCTCGACCATGCAGGGCTTTCGACGGGCCCGGGTAATGAATCTCGCGCTCAGAGTGGCGACAACGCTGGCTGGCTGCGAGTTCACCACGGAGTCCACCTCCGAAACGAGCGGCGGGAACGGCGACGACGGCGGGACTATGCCCGTGGAGTACACCGGGGTGGGCGCCGACCGCTCGCCCCCGCTGACGGTCGAGTCCGTCCCCGACAGTGCCGAGACGCTCTCCGAACTGGGCGGCGCCCGCCAGGGGACCGACGATTTCGGGGAACTCGGCTATCGGGGTCCGCTCCCGCCCGAGAACGACGCTCGACCTCTCGGCGGGCGCCAGACGCGATGCGCTCGCCGACGCACTCGAGGGCGTCACAGTCGGAACCTACCGCATCACCGGCGAGTTCGACCGCTGAAGACTCGCTCGAGGGGCCATCCTCCCGGCCGCCTCTCCGCTCACGCTCACTCGAAGTCCGGGAGTTCGTCGGGCGGTTCGTAGTCGGCGCCCCAGTCGATGTACTCCTCTTTGAGCACGTCACAGACCGTCTGGCCGAGTTCGGTCAATCCCGCGTTGATGCTCGAGGCGCGCTCCCAGGAGTCCAGGTCGGGGTGGATCTCCCGCTCGCGCCAGTCCTCGGGGACTCCCGGGGCGTGGTAGCCTACCCTGTCGGCGAAGTCGTCCCAGAAAAAGTCGAACCGGTCCAGCAGGTCCAGGTCCAGGACTACCTCGTAGGTTTCCTCGTCCATCGACGTCTCAGCGGCCCAGAGTTCGAACGCCCGCTTCCAGGCGCCATCCTCGAGGAACGCCCCCAGCTCATCGCGGCGGTAATCCGACACCTCGACGTTGACGTCGTCGTACTCCTCGGCGTCGACCTGGGGTTCGAGTTCGGGCGGCGGCGGCATCTCCACGTCGAGTGGCATGGCTCCCCGTAGGGCCGGCCGGTGGATAAGTCCCCCGCGAGCGACCGCCGACCCGTCTCGCTACCCGCTTTCGACGATTCCCGAGACCTTCGTGGCGTCGAGCCTGACGATCTCGAAGTCCATCCCGCCGGCCGGCCGGTTGTGGACCTGGAAGTACGGTATCTCGAGGTGATTCAACGCCTCGACGACAGAGGAGTCGAGTGTCGATTCGGATACCGCGTCGATCCCGCCCTCTATTACGACGCTGTGCCACTGCCCGTCGACTCGTTCAAACGTGACGAAGGAGGCGGTGTCGACGGCGTCGAGGAACTGTCGTTTCTGGCTCTCGGGGCCGTATCCGAACCGGAAGTACACCGCCGACTCGCGCTCGTCGTAGTCGAACGACACCGGTATCGAGTACGCGTCGTCCCCATCGGCCAGCGACAGGACGCCGGTCTGACACTCCGAGAGGAACTCCCCGATCTCGATCGCGTCCATCTCGCGTCTGGTCTGTGTCGCCATACGCGCGTATTGTTACCACCCGACATAAATTCCGACTGGAGTTCCACGGTTCTGGGAACGGGGGCCGGCACGTCATGGCTCTTGCACAACTCAGTGAAACACGTTGACGACGAAGCAGTCAAGAAGGCCGTGCAGCGGTGCTCCAGTGAGATTTAACGTCCGTACGAACCCGTAGGTTCGGACGGACTGCTCTAATCCGGGCCTGGAGAGACCGCGGAACTTCCGCAACCACGGATTCACGAGCGACCAGAGGCATTCGACGTGTACACCCGGACACGAACCACGCAACAGTCTCGTGCACTGGCCGGCCGGGAGAAGTCGCGTTGCCCCGGACCAGCAACTGGCGCGTTGAACTATTCGTGTCCGGGTGTATGGTTGATGTGAACGCCGTCATCCGTAACGAGTTCTTCGGAATGAACGACGGTCTGCTCGTTGTCGTTAGACGAATGGCGCGTACCCGCGCCATCCGTCGTGCCAGACCTCATCGAGTTTCCCCGAGAGGATCTCGACTTCGTCGAGTGCCGGCTTGAGTTCCTCCGGTTTGGCACCTGGTTCAGCTCGGAGCACACGAAGCGTATCACGACACGCGCCGATGAGTGTCATCGTGTCATCGGGTGCTCCTTCCCAGCGTGATCGGCCGCCTTCGCCAGAGCCGCCGCGGGAGAGACCGTCCCGCGGCGGCGTCTGTCCCTTGTAGCCCGAGCACTTCTGGCCGGTTTCGTCGATCTGGGTTGGGCCGTCGACGGTGTGTTGGATGCGTTCCCAGACGAGATAGAAGCCGCGCTTCATACGGACCGTTGTACCCATTTTCGGCGATGCCGTCGACGTATGGGTGAGTCACGGCCCGATGCGTTCACCGTGGTTCGCGACGGCGGTAACGAATTACAACGGTCCGTATCAGTCGTCGGCGCGCTGTTCCGAGAGGTGCTCCCACACTTCGGCACAGCCACAGCCGTCCTCGACGTCCGCCAGGTGATCGCCGTCGACCTCGTTTGCCTGTCCCATGGTTACTCAGTATGCGAGTAACTATCCTGCAGGTAAATACTTTTCGGGGGGCTTTTGGTCGGGCCCGGTGTAGAGCGGACGCATGAGCGGGGACGCGTCGGCGTGGTTCGACCGGCTGGGACTCACGGAGTACGAGGCGACGGCACTGGAGGAACTGCTGACGCTCGGGCGCACGACAGCGCCGAACCTCGCCGAGGCCACCGGTATCCCGAAAGCCCGAATCTACGGCGTGCTCGACTCGCTCTCGGACAGGGGCTTCATCAAGGTCATCCCGGGGCGTCCGAAGGAGTACCAGCCCAAGGCGCCCGACGAGATCCTCGACCGCGCCGTCGAGAACCACCGCCAGGACTACCGGGCCTTCGCGGACGCCGTCAAGGAGTTCCGGCCGGCGTTCCTCGCGGAGTTCGAACCCCGCTTCGAGCGGGCCAGCGAGGACATCCGGCCAGCGGAGGAGCTGTTCCACGTCGTCGACGTGGGCGAACCGAGCGAGCGCGAGACCCGCCGCATATACCGTGAAGCCGACGAGCGGGTCCGGGTGGTCACGAAGAGTTTCGAGTACTTCGAGTCGGTCGAGTCGGCCTTCGCGGACGCCGTCGACCGGGGCGTCGAGGTCTCCGTGCTGCTGTTGGACCCGCGTCACCTCTCGACGGCGCCCCGCGACGAACCGGCTATCCAGCGCGACATCGTCCGGCGCATCACGGCCGAGTACCCCTCCGTCGACGTCCGGTTCTCGACGGAGAAACTCCCCTTCCGGGGCAACGTCGCGGACCCGAGCATGGACTACGAGACCGGAACCGCCATCCTCGTCGTCGAGGAAGAGGACGTGCCCAATCACATGCGTCAGGCCGCGATCACCGAGAACGGCGCGTTCGTCGCCGGCCTCAAGCGCTACGTCGATCTCATCTGGGAGTACGAGAGCCGCTCCTGGGACGAGGTTCGCGGGGAGTGACGAAAAGTGTCGGCTGGAAGATAGAAACGGCGACCGTATCGCGAAGACTGCGGGACAGCGGCGCGACGGCCGTGTGCCGCGCTACCGTGGCTTGCAGTTGATTTAACCGTCCCGGGACCCTAAATTAGCTGTGAGCGACACATCGGGGCGCCGGAACCTCCGGATGCCCAGCGACGACGAACTGTTTGCCGTCGTCACGCAACACGACGGCGGCAACCACGTTCGGGTACAGTGCGAGGACGGCGAGGACCGGATGGGCCGGATCCCCGGCCGCATGAAGTACCGCACCTGGATCGAGGAGGGCGACGTCGTCCTCGTCGAACCGTGGGACTGGCAGGACGAGAAGGCCAACATCGAGTGGCGCTACACCAGCCAGGACGCCGAACAACTCCGCGAAGAAGGTCACATCGAGTGACGCCGACGGCTTACTGAACCGGAAGCGACTGTTTGCGAATTGTCTCCGACGGGGTTACCACCCAGCGACAGCCTCAGACCGCCGGGACGTCCACACCCTGGGGTGCGTCGTCGGCCCACTCGCGGAGCTGTTCGCGCGTGGCGTCTTCGAGGACGAACCCGTCGGCCACCGTCGACCAGAGGCCGTACCGCGGTTCTCCGTCCGCGCCCTCGCCCTGGGGGATCAGCTTGAACGACATCCGTCGGGACTCTGGACTGGACCGGCATCAATCGCTTCCTTCGAACGCGACCGGTCGACTCGCCGGTCGGTTCGTCGAGGCAACAGTGGTATACGCACCCCTGGAGAAAGGCGCGTGTGGATCCTGACACAGTTCGTCGCGAGTGGGCCGGCCGGACGGGGACGTACTCCCCGGAGTTTTACGCCCACCTCGGGCCGAACGAGACGAGCGAGCGCCTCCGCGAGGTCCTCGTCGAGCACGTGGGGACCGGCGCCAGCGTGCTCGAACTGGGCTGCAGTTCGGGCCGCCACCTCGCACACCTGCACGCCAGCGGGTTCTCGGACCTGCACGGCGTCGAGGTCAACGACGACGCCTTCGACGTGATGGCCGCGGAGTTCCCGGCTCTGCACGCCGAGGGCCAGTTCTACCGGGACGCCATCGAGGCCACCCTCCCGGCGTTCGACGACGGCGCGTTCGACGCGGTGTTCAGCGTCGAGACGCTCCAGCACCTCCACCCCGAGACCGAGTGGGTCTTCGACGACGTCATCCGGGTCACGGGCGACACGCTCGTCACCGTCGAGAACGAGGACGGGGCTCCGGGCGCCGAGCCCGACCGGGGAGTCCCCGACGGGACCGACGCCGACGCGGACGCAGTCAACTTCGTCGACGGCGAGTTCCCGCTGTACTACCGGGACTGGGGCGCCGTCTTCGGCGACCGCGGGCTGGTCGAAATCCTCGTCGAGCGCGGCGACCGCGACACGACGCGCGTGTTCCGCCGGCCCGGGGCGGTACAGTGACCGGCAGAGGCCCAACGAGTCACGGATAGTGGCGCCGCTGTCTCACTCCAGTTCGCGGCTGTAGTTGTCCAGCAGTGCCGCGGGCGCACCGACGCGCTCGTCGAGGCTGCTCCGGGTCGTCGCGACGAGCACGACGACCGTCGCGAGGTACGGGTACATCGCCATCACCTGCGGGTTGGTCAGAACGGCGACCGCCGGGTTGATCACGTCGGCCAGCGGCACTCCGCTGCCGACGACGAGGTCCAGCCCCTGCGAGCGGAGGACGAGCGCCTCGATGCCGCCGAAGAGGTAGGCGCCGACCAGCGCCCGCCACGGGCGCCACTGGGCGAAGATGACCAGCGCGATGGCGATCCACCCGCGCCCGGCGACCATGCCCGTCGTCCACAGTTTGGAGAAGGCCAGCGAGAGGTGCGCGCCGGCCGCGCCGGCGAAGGCGCCCCCGAGGATGACACAGAGGTAGCGGACGGCGAAGACGGGCACGCCCATCGTGTCGGCCGCTTCGGGGTCCTCGCCGACGGCCGCGACCTCCAGGCCGAGGTTCGTCCGGAAGAGGAAGTACGCGACGGCGGGCACGAGCGCGACCGCGAGGTAGTCCGGGGGCGTGTTCTCGAAGAGCGCCGGGCCGACGACCGGGACCCCCACGAGGGCCTCGCCGACGACGGGAACCGCGACGGTGTCGAAGCCGTCGATGGTCCGGCTGACCCACGGCTGGCCGAAGTAGGTGGTCAGGCCGGTTCCGAGGAGCGTGAGCATGACTCCGCTTATCACCTGGTCCGCCTTCAGGCTGATACAGAGGACGGCGTGGACCGTCGCGAAAGCCGCGCCCGCGAGCGTGCCGACGGCGAACCCGAGCCACGGGCTCCCGGTGACGACTGTCGTCGCGAAACCCGAAAGCGCGCCGACCAGCATCATCCCCTCGACGCCGAGGTTCAGGACGCCGCCGCGCTCGCTGATGATCTCGCCCAGCGCCGCGAGCAAGAGCGGAGTGCCCGCTCGCACCGTCGCGTCAAGCAACCCCGCGAGGAACCCGGGCATCTCAGTCGCTCCCCGCGGCCCCGGGGGCCGCCTGTTTGCGTTCGATCGAGATGCGGTAGCGCTTGAAGAACTCCGCGGTGATCAGAAAGAGGATCACGAGCGCCTGGATCACTTCGACGATGGCCGCGGGGACCTGGAAGGCCAGTTCCATGCTCGACCCCCCGACGACCAGCACCGCGAAAAAGA
The DNA here is from genome assembly GCA_036626395.1 of Haloarculaceae archaeon. Lineage (GTDB taxonomy): Archaea > Halobacteriota > Halobacteria > Halobacteriales > Haloarculaceae > QS-5-68-33. Next base: position 15,728 of record JAZKRZ010000030.1, on the reverse strand, counting down.
GGCCGGCGAGGAACACGCGCACGGCCCCGTGTCGCCCCAGCAAGGCGATGGGGATCGCCGTGAAGCCGTACCCCGGCGAGAAGTTCGGACGCAGACGCCCCTGGATGCCGGCGATCTCGATGGCGCCGGCCGTCCCCGCGAGGACGCCCCCGACGACGAAGACCAGAACGTACACCCGCTCGACGTCGATGCCCGACCCCTCGGCGGCGTCGGCGTTCGCCCCCGTCACGGTGACCTCGTAGCCGGTCCTGGTCGACCGGAGCAGGTAGCGGATGGCGACCGTCGCCAGGACCGCGACGAGCACGCCGACGTGGACTCGCTCGAACCCCCCGACGAGGGCGCCCAGCGTGGGCAACTGGGCCGCCGCCGGCAGGGTCTCGCTGACGGGGAAGTTGCCCTGCCCCCCCTTCATCGGTCCGCGGACGAGAAAGCCGGCGAACTCGACGCCGACGAACGTCAGCATGAGCGAGACGATGATCTCGTTGACGCCCCGGCGAGCGCGCAACAGACCCGGGACGAGCCCCCAGAGTCCGCCCGCGACGCCGGCACCGGCGAGCATCACCGGGACGACCAGCACCGACGGACCGCCGACCGTGAGGCCCAGCCACGTCCCGACGATGGCGCCGAGAAAGAGTTGCCCCTCGGCGCCGATGTTCCAGAGTCCGGCCCGTAGCGGGAGGTAGACCGCCAGTCCCGTCAGCACCAGCGGCACCGACCGCAGGAGCACCTCGGTGACGCCGAACGGAGTCGTGAGCGTGTCGAGGAACATCGTTCCGTACGCCGCGACGGGATTGACCCCCAGTGCGACCAGCGCGACGCTGCTGACCACGAGCGCCGCCACCACGGTGAACACGGGCGTGCCGTAGTTGATCCAGCGAGGCACTCGCTCGCGGGCGGAGACGTCGAGCTCGTAGCCGCCGATCATCGCGGGCCACCCCCGGCGAGGGCGGTCGCGCCCCGCCACTCCCGCCACGTCGTCAGCCCCGCCGAAAACGAGTCAGTCATCCGTTCGCCCCTCCACCCGGGGCGTCACGCCCTCGGCCCCGCCGGGCGGGTCCTCGCTGGTACCGCCCATCCAGAGCCCGACGGTCCCGCGGTCGGCCTCTTCGGGGGTGGTCTCGGCGACGACCTCCCCGTCCGAGAGGACGAGGATGCGGTCGCTCAGGGCGAACACTTCGTCCAGGTTCTCCGAGAGGAGGACGACGCCGGTCCCGTCGGCGCGCTGGTCGAGGATCGCCTCGCGGAGGAACTCGACGGCGCCGACGTCCACGCCGCGAGTGGGCTGGTGGGCCACGAGCACGCCGGGGTCGCGCCCCAGTTCCCGCGCGAGGACGAGTTTCTGGAGGTTCCCCCCCGAGAGGTCGCCCGCCGGCGTCGTCCGGACGTCCCGGACCCCGCGGACGTCGAACTCGGAGACGAGGCGCCGGGCGCGTTCGGCGGCCCGGTCGTAGTCGAGACGGCCCAGGCCGCTGTCCTCGCGGTAACTCTTGAGCATCAGGTTGTGCATCACGCTCAGGTCCGGCGCGGTGGCGTCCGCCAGGCGGTCCGCCGGGACGTAGGAGACGCCGGCGTCGAGGAAGGCGCGGGGCCCCTGTCCGGTGAGGTCCCGGCCGCCGACCCGGACGGACCCCGACGCGGGGTCGTGGACGCCGACGAGCGACTCGGCCAGGTCCACCTGACCGTTCCCGCTGACGCCGGCGACCCCGACGACCTCGCCGGACCGGACCGTCAGGTCCACGCCCGAGAGCACCTCGAAACCGCGCTCGTCCTCGGTTTCCAGTCCCGTCGCTTCCAGCACCGGGTCCCCGACCTCCGCCGGCGGTCGGTCCACGTCGAAGAGGACGTCGCGACCGACCATCAGCCGCGCGAGGTCGTCCTCGCTGACGGCGTCGGTCTCGACCGTGTCGACGCGCTCGCCGTCCCGGAGGACGGTCACGCGGTCGGTGAGTCGGGTGACCTCTTCCAGTTTGTGCGTGATGAAGATGACCGTGATCCCCCGTTCGGCGAGTCGTTCGAGGGTCTCGAAGAGTCGTTCGGCGTCGTCGGGGGCCAGCACCGCCGTCGGTTCGTCGAGGACGAGCAACTCGACGTCCCGGAAGAGCGCCTTGAGTATCTCGACGCGCTGGCGCTCGCCCACCGTGAGCTCCCGGACCGGCGCTCCCGGCGGGACGTCGAGCCCGTACTCCGCGGTCAGTTCGCGGATCCGGCCGGTCGGCGTCTCCATGTCCAGGGTCAGCGCGTCCCCGACGCCGACCGGCACCGACGCCAGTCTGCTCGCGCCCGGGAGCGACGCCAGTCGGTCCGGGAGTCCGGCGGCCACGAACCGGTCGTGGACGGCGGTCGACGCGAAGCGCTTTCGCAGGCTCTCGGCCCATCGCGTCCCGCGGCCCGCCTGCGCCCGGTCGCCCAGAACGACGTTCTCGGCGACGGTCAGCCGCGGAATGAGCATGAAGTGCTGGTGGACCATGCCGACCCCGCTGTCGATGGCTTCGGCCGGCGAGTCCGGGTCGAACGGTTCGCCGTCGAGGGTGATCGACCCGGCGTCCCGGTCGTAGAGACCGTAGAGGACGTTCATCAGCGTCGACTTGCCGGCGCCGTTCTCGCCGAGCAGGCCGTGGATCTCGCCGCGCCGGACGCACAGGTCGACGTCGTCGTTGGCGACGACACCCGGGAACGTCTTCCGGACCCCGGAGAGCTCCAGGTACGCGTCCGAATCGGCGGGTGGCAACTTGGCAAATGGAAACGGCCGCCCCGTCTTAGTCTTGTCTGTCTCGCCCCGGGTCGCTCCTCCGACGGCTCCGCTGGCCCACTCTGGTGTTCAGTTCTATCCCGGATTCTATTTTAATGTCCTTAGTCGATCGGGTGAGACCTATATGAACGTCCGGATATCGGCCGATTTATTCCGACCGATGCCGGGATCTCTATCGAGATATCGGTAGCGTTACGTAGGGCGACCCCAAGCCCTCGAACGTACATGACGGACGAGGGGTCACGGCGGCGTGTCTCGCGGCGTACCACGATCAAGGCGCTCGGCGGACTGGGCACGGCGGGCCTGGCCGGTCTCGCGGGGTGTAGCGGGAGCGGCGACGGTGGCGGTGGAAGTGACGGCGTCGACGGCGGCGATGGCGACAGCGGCGGCGGGTCGACGCCCACCGAAGGGATGGACGGGACGCCCACGTCCTCGGGGATGGACTCCGTCAGTGCGGCGTGGGTCCTGATCACCGAGCCCGGCGACATGGGGTGGTCGTGGGCCCACGACCAGGGTCGGAAGGCGGTCGACGAGCAGTACGACTGGCTGGAGACGTCGGTCGTCTCGGCTGTCGCCCCGCCGGACGCCGAGCGGACGGTCCGCGAACTGACCAACGCCGGCAACGACATCGTCTTCACGACGAGTTTCGAGTACCAGGACCCGACGTTCAACGTCGCCGAGAACAACCCGGAGACGGTGTACGAACACTGTTCTGGCTTTCGCACCCGCGAGAACATGGGGCGGTACTTCGGGCGGATGGCCCAGGCGCGGTATCTCGCGGGCGTCGCCGCGGGCATGGCGACCGAGGCGGATTCGCTGGGGTACGTGGCCGCGTTCCCGATCTCGGAAGTCGTCCGGGGGATCAACGCCTTCACCCTCGGCGCGCGGAGCGTCAACTCCGCGGTGACGACGAAGGTCCGCTGGACGAACAGCTGGTTCGACCCCCAGACCGAGCGCGAGGCCGCCAACGCCCTCGTCGACGAGGGCGTCGACGTGATGGCACAACACCAGGACTCCTCGGCGGCGGTTCAGGCGGCCGCGGAGGCCGACATCTGGGCGACCGGCTACGACGCACCCATGGGCGAGTTCGCCGGCGAGAACTACCTCACCTCGCCGATCTGGCACTGGGAGGTGTTCTACGAGCCGACGGTCCGCGCCGTCCGGGAGGGGACCTGGGAGTCGGACTTCTACTACGAGGGGCTCGACGCCGGCATCGTCGACATCGACGACTGGGGGCCCGAGGTGCCCGACGACGTCAAAAGCGAGGTCGAGGGCGTGCGCGGCGAGATCGAGAGCGGGAGCCTGGATATCTGGGCCGACTCGACGTTCGCCGACGCGAGCACCGAGGACCTGTTCCAGAACACGGGCAGCTACGTCGAGGGCGTCGAGGGGAGCGTCCCCAGCGGGAACTGACGGCGACCGGCCCGACTCTCACCCGCCGCTGCTCCGATAGCTCTTTGCCGCCGAGGGCTGACCCCGGCACATGAACCGTCTCCGGCGCTCGATCCGGGAGGCCCCGATCATCGACAAGGACGGCTACTCCTACCTGGTACACCCGCTCTCGAACTGCGTCCCGACGCTGGACCCGAGACTCCTGCGAGAGGTGACCGTCCGCATCATCAGGGAGGCACAGCTCGAGGGCGTCGACAAGATCGTCACGCCCGAGGCGATGGGCATCCACATCTCGACGGCCGTCTCGCTGACGGCCGACATCCCCCTCGTGGTCATCCGCAAGCGCTCCTACGGTCTGGAGGGAGAGGTCCCGCTCTCGAAGTCGACGGGCTACTCCGAGGGGGAGATGTTCGTCAACGACGTCGATGCCGGCGACCGGGTGCTCCTCCTGGACGACCTGCTCTCGACGGGCGGGACGATGCGGGCCATCGTCGACGCCCTGGACGACATCGGCGCCGACGTCGTCGACATCGTCGTCGCCATCAGGAAAGTCGGCGGCGAGGACGCGCTCGCGGGCATCGACTACCCCGTCACGACGCTGATCGACATCGAGGTCGGGGACGGCGAGGCGCGGATAGTCTCCGAGGCGGGCAGCGGCGGCTGACGCACCGGAATTACGCAGTGTCCGTGGGACCTCTTGAAGCACACAGGCGTTGCAGTGTGCCCGTTTCATACTGTCGGACACAAGTACGTGAACACGCTCGTCGGGAACACGCCAGCGAAACGCCCGTTCCCGGTCGAACGAGCCACCGACGGTGGCCTCACTTGTGTCCGACAGTATCAGCCCCGTTCATTCCGTCTCCACGACCGTGACACGGGAGTGGCTGTCGGGACGGTCACGAACGCTCCGTTCGGTTCGGCGCACAGTCCCGCAGTTTACCTGCCTGGCCCACCAACGGAAACTGTATCCCGAGTATGGACACCGAAGATGCATTCCAGTCACCGGCGGATTCTCCCACCGGTCGTCGACCGATCCGGTGTACTGCCTGTGAGTCCGCGCTCCGGTCGCCGGGACGGCAAAGCGTCTCGTTTTTGCTTCTCGACCGGTTCACGGTCCCCCTCGCCGGGTGTGACGACCACCTCGAGCAGTTCCGCGCTCTCTGTGGCCTCGCCAGCGAAAACTGCGCGGAACTCCTCGCCCATCGTCCCGCCGGTGGACTCCCCTGTCCCGGCTGTCGCCACGCGCCGTACAACACACGACAACCGGTCGTTCCCGTCGGAAGCGGCGGACTGGCTCTGCTCGCGTGCCCGACCCATCAGTCGGAAATCCTCGCCAAATTCCGTGCGGGCCTGCGAGTACGACACCACCTCGACTCCTCGCTCGACGCGCTCTCGACCGACCCGTGACCGGTTCCGATAGCGACGGGACCGGACCGGAGCGGACCGGAGCGGACCGGAGCGGACCGGAGCGGACCGGACCGGGTCGGGTCGCCGATGGAACGGAACGAGATCACGGCGAATCCGCGCCTGAATGGACCGATTCCGGCACCGCCGTCTGATCCCCTCACCCCCGACGCGGGGGTCGTCGGTCCTGTCCGGGACTCACCGCAACGCGATGTCGGTGAGGTCCGCCAGGCGGTCGGCGACGTCGTCGGTGAACGCGTCGGAGTCGACCCGCCAGCGCCAGTTGCCCTCGGCCGACCCGGGGGTGTTGAACCGCGCCTCGCTGCCGAGTTCGAGGAGGTCCTGCACAGTGGTCAAGGCCAGGTCCGCGTCGGAGGACCACACCGCCTCGACGAGGTCCCAGGCGATCCCCTCGCTGTCTGTCGCCAGCGCGTAGTGGAGGCAGTCGCGTTGCTCGTCGCCGAGTCTCTCGTAGTAGCCCACGGCGGTGTCGGTGTCGTGGGTCGAGGTGTAGGCGACGGCGTTTTGCGGGTAGTTCGTGGGCTTGTAGCGGTCCCACTCGGCACACCAGTCGGCGTACTGGAGAACGTACATGCCGGGGAAGCCAAACCGGTCGCGCAGCGCGACCATGCTCTCGTCGAGAAAGCCCAGGTCCTCGACGATGAACGGGAGCGCGCCCAGGCGCTCGCGGACGGCCTCGAAGAAGTCGGCGCCGGGAGCGTCGCGCCACTCGCCCTCGCCCGGGTCGTCGGCGTCGGCGGGGATCGCCCAGAACTCGTCGAAGGCCTTGAAGTGGTCGATGCGGGCGACGTCGACCCGCGAGAGCAGGCGCTCGACCCGTCGCAGCCACCACTCGTAACCCGTCTCGCGCAGCGCCGCCCAGTCGTAGACCGGGTTCCCCCAGCGCTGGCCGCTGTCGCCGGGGTTGGGCGGGACGCCCGCCACTGCCGTCGGCTCGCCCGACTCGTCGAGTTCGAACACGCCGGGGTTCGCCCAGACGTCCGCCGAATCAGCCGCCACGTAGATCGGCAGGTCGCCCACGAGGTCGACGCCCCGCTCCGTGGCCGCCTCGCGGAGTCGCGCCCACTGGTCGTCGAAGACCCACTGGACGAACGCCCGGTACTCGATTTCGCGGGCGTGGTCCTCGCGGGCCGCGGCGAGCGCGTCCGGGTCCCGGTGTGCGAGGCCGTCCGGCCAGTCGGTCCAGGCCGCGTCGTCGTGGGCCTTCTTGAGCGCGACGTACAGGGCGTAGTCGTCCAGCCACTCCCGTTCGCGCTCCCGGAAGGCAGCGAACGCCTCGCGGGCCTCCCGGTCGGCGTCGGTCTGGAAGCTCTCGAAGGCTCGCCGGAGCCGGTCGCGCTTGAACTCGGCGACCCGCTCGTAGTCGACGCGGGTCGGGTCGGCCCAGTCGGGTTCGGCGACCGCAGCCTCGTCGAGGTAGCCCCGGTCGGCGAGGTCGTCGAGGTCGACCAGCAGCGGATTCCCGGCGAAAGCCGAATCGGCGCCGTACGGCGAGTGGTAGTAGGCGTCCGAGGTCGGCCCGAGGGGGCAGAACTGCCACAGCGACTGGTCGGCCCGGTCGAGGAACTCGAGGAACTCCCGGGCCCCGCTCCCGAGGTCGCCGATGCCGTGACGGCCGGGAAGCGAAGTCAGGTGCAGGAAGACGCCGCTTTGGCGGTCGAAGGTCATACCCGACCGTGCGTGCCGTCACCTCACAAGCGTTGGGGTCGACTCGCCGCGCGCCCGGCCCGCACACAAGCTATTGTCGACTACATAGTCAATTGTTCGGGTCGAGACTGCTATGTATTCAATAATTCGCGAAGAACCGTGGATATTTATACGTGTTTGCCGTACGTTTTCGTACATGACACGCTACCCACGCGAGGTCCGGAACGCGCGCCTGAAGTGTATCGATTGCAACGCTCCAGTGGTCAAGACGACCGACGAGCGGTTCGCCTGCGTCGACTGCGGCGGTTCGCCGGTCGAACACGCCTGATACGGACCGTTGTACCCATTTTCGGCGATGCCGTCGACGTATGGGCGAGTTACGGCCCGATGCGTTCACCGTGGTTCGCGACGGCGGTAACGAATTACAACGGTCCGTAGGAGGGGGCGTCGCGCGCTTCCCGGTTCCCTTCGGTTCGTCGACAGTCAGCGAACCGGTCAAGTAGGTGCCGGTTCAAGCCGGCGTATCGATGGCTCCGAACGTTCTGATGCTCGGTTGGGGGTTCCCGCCAAACGTGACCGGCGGGCTCGACACCGCGGTAGGGGAACTGTTCGAGGAGTTCGAGAGTCGGTCGGACGTCGACATCGACCTCGTCCTCCCCGCGGAGTACGCGCCCGAAGACAGGCCGAACGTCCACGGCGTCTCCACCGGTGAAGGGGGCGTCCGCGACCGGATCAACCGCCTGACGGGCGAGTTCGTCGAACGCGCCGCCGCCGCCGACGTCGTCCACACGCACGACTGGTTCGGCTACGGGCCCGGCTCGCGCGCCCGGGGCACCCACGACGTCGAGTGGGTTACGACCTTTCACTCGCTGTCCTCGGACCGCAACCGCAACCCCCCCGACCAGGAGGTCGAGACCGAACAGCGCATCGCCGACCGCGCCGACCACCTCGTCTCCGTCAGCGAACTCGTCAGGGACACAGTACTGGCGGAGTACGGCGCCGACTCGACGGTCATCTACAACGGCTTCTCGAAGGTCGAACCGACCGGCCGGGACCTGAAGGCGGAACTGGGCATCGACGGCGAGATGCTGTTTTTCATCGGCCGCCACACCCACCAGAAGGGGATCGACCACCTGCTCTACGCGATGGAGAAACTCCGGCGGGACGACGTCACGCTCGTCGTCGGCGGGACGGGCCACCTCACGGAACAGCTCCGGACGTTCGTCGCGTTGCTCGACATCGACGGCCGGGTCGAATTCGTCGGGTACGTCCCCGAACCGGAACTCGGCGATTACTACGCCAGCGCGGACGTGTTCGTCTCCCCCTCGCTGTCGGAGCCGTTCGGTATCACCATCGTCGAGGCACTCTCGGTCGGGACCCGCGTCGTCGCCTGCGAATCCGGCGCCGCGGAGGTGTTGCCCGACGACGCCATCGTCGAGGTCGAACCCGACTCGCGGTCCATCGCCGACGGCATCGACGAGGCGCTCGCGGCCGGCCCGACGCCCGACTTCGAGGAGCGCTCCTGGGCAACCGTCGCCGACGAACACGTCGAGTTCTACGAGGGGATCCTCGGAGAGTGACCCGCAAAACGCCCCCTCTGCCGACCGGACCGGGGGAGGACATCACCGCAACAGCCGGAGGTCCGTCACGGGTTCGGGGTGGAGTATTCGGAAGCCGCCGGAGGTCGGGTTCATCCCGATGGACGGAGTGACCCGCCGCCCGGAGTCGTAGGGGCCCTCCTCGCGGATCCCGGCGTACGGGTCACTGTCCTCGCCCGTCCCGTAGGACGTCTGGTCCGCAGGGCGGTAGGAACTGTCGTCCTCGCCGTGCTCCTCGGGCGGGAGGTAGATCCGTTCGCCCGACTCCGAGTAGACGACGACTGCGGCCTCGCGTTCGCCGGTGACCGTGACGAGTGTGCGTCCCTCCTCGATGTCGATGTCGACGGAGACCTGCTCGTCCGCTGTCTCGACCATACGGTCTTGCCGGCGAGCAGCGTCTTAACGCTTCGCGTCGGATCCGTCGAGGGCTGATCACGCCGACCACAAGGACAAAGGGGACGACAGGCGACACTCAGTACATGAGTCACCCGGGCCCACCGAGATTCGTCGCGACCGGCGACTGGGTCGAACTCGCCCCGCGAGACCCGGACCCGTCCGCGGACTACGCCTGGTCCATCGTACAGGCGCCCGTCGCCTCCACGGCAGAGGTCGGCGACGACCCCGTCGAGTACCTCGGCCCCGACGCTCCCGGAACGTACGTCGCCCGTCTGAGTGGTCCCGACGGCACCCACGACCTGACCGTCAGAGCCTTCGCCGAAGAGCGCGCTCCCGTCCCGTCCTCGCGCGGGGTTGGCGAGTCGGGCGGCCGGAGCGGCGACGCCGACGTCGAGGTCCACCGCGCTCGCGGCACCGACGAGAGCGTCGGGGTCAGCGCCGGCATCGACAGCGAAGCCGAACGCGCCGGCAGCGGTCGCCCCCGGGTGACCCTCTCGGCGTCCGTCGAGGGCGACGCGCTTGTCGTCCGTGCCGACCCCCGGCCAAATCCGGAGAGCGACGAGAGCCCGACCGACCTGAACGTCGAGTTCCTGCTCGACGACCGGGACGACCTCGCCTGGCGGTGGGTCGACGCCGAGGGACTCGCACTCGAAGTACCCCTGGCACGACTCCCGGGGCGTGCGCGGTTCCACGCCGTCGCGCTCGGGGAAGAGGGCTACAGCGTCCCCGACGCGGTCGACGTCTCGCGTCGCGGCGGCGAGGAGTCGACCGACATCGCGGTCACGAAGCCCTACGAACCGCCGGCCTGGGCCGAGGACGCGGTCATCTACGAGATCTACGTGCGCACCTTCGGCGAGGGCGAGGGCGGCGCATTCGACGAGATCGCCGACCGCCTCGACTACATCGAGGGCCTGGGCGTCGACGTGATCTGGTTGACGCCGGTCCTCCAGAACGACCACGCCCCCCACGGCTACAACGTCACGGACTTCTTCTCCATCGCCGAGGACCTGGGCACGCGCGAGGACTACGAACGGTTCATCGAGGCCGCCCACGACCGCGGTATCGGGGTCCTGTTCGACCTGGTCTGTAACCACTCGGCGCGGACCCACCCGTACTTCCAGGCGGCCGTCTCGGACCCCGACAGCGAGTACCGCGACTGGTACGAGTGGCGCACCGACACCGAACCCGAGACGTACTTCGACTGGGAGCACATCGCCAACTTCGATTTCGAGCACCTGCCGGTCCGCCGGCACCTGCTCGACTGCGTCGAGGAGTGGGCACCGCTGGTCGACGGTTTCCGCTGTGACATGGCCTGGGCCGTCCCCGACCCCTTCTGGCGGGAGGTCCACGACCGCCTGAAAGAGCGCGACTCCGACTTCCTGTTGCTGGACGAGACCATCCCCTACATCGCGGACTTCCAGGCCGGCCTGTTCGACATGCACTTCGACTCGACGACCTACGCCGCGCTCAGGCGCGTCGGGCGCGGTGACGCCCCCGCGACGGACGTCCTCGACGCCGTCGACGAACGCGGAAAGGCCGGCTTCCCCGAGTACGCCGCGTTCATGCTCTACGCGGAGAACCACGACGAGACCCGCTACGTCGTCGAGTGCGGGCGCGAGGCCGCCGAGGCGGCGCTGGGCGCGCTCTTTACTCTCCCCGGAGCGCCGATGGTCTACGCCGGCCAGGAGTTCGGCCAGCGCGGCAAGCGCGACGCCCTCGCGTGGGAACACGGCCACCAGGACCTCCGCGAGCACGTCGAACGACTCGCGACCGCCCGTCACGACCGCTCCGCACTCGGTGCCGACGCGTCCCTCGACCGTCTGGGTGCCGACGTTCGCGAAGGCCACAGCGACCGCGTCGTCGCCTACCGCCGCGCGACCACCGAAGAGGCCGTCACCGTCGTCCTGAACTTCGCCGACGAACCGGCCGTGGTCGCCGTCGACGCCGGAGGGTCGACAGACGTCGTTACCGGCGATGACCTCGCCGCGGGCGAGTGCGACGGCGATGACGGCGACGGCGTGACCGTCCGGGTCGAGAACGTCGCCGTCCTGTCCGGCGGGGAGTAATACTGTCGGACACAAGTGAGGCCACCGTCGGTGGCTCGTTCGACCGGGAACGGGCGTTTCGATAGCGTGTTCCTGGCAAGCGTGTTCACGTACTTGTGTCCGACAGTATAACGAACCGGCGAGGCTTTCCCCCGCTCTCGACGGTCAGTACTCGGTGACCTCGCGGCCGAGGCCCCGATTGGCGCCTGTGACCAGTGCGACCTGTCCGGACAGCGAGTCGTGCAGTTCGGGTTCCATGCGCGGTCGTTTCCTCCCGTCGGGGTATGTCTTGGCCAAGCGGAAATCCGGACGCCGTTCGGGGACAGGGCGCTCCGGAGCGACACGGGGGAGTCCTCGTGACGGCCCGGACACGTCCCCGGGGGACGACATACCCAACTGGAACGGGACCCTACTTATGTCGGTAGGCGCCCAAGAGTAAATTGTACCAATGAGCACAGACGAGACATCCAGCGAGGAGATCACGGAGACGACGTCGTGGCCGGAACTGGGGATCGCCCTCTACGACCGGCTGACCGGCCGCAACGCGACGATAGAGTACAGGTTCAGGAACATGCACGTGGCGGTTCCCAGCGGGACCGGCGAGGACGCGGAACACGCCCACTGGGAGATCGACGGGACGGTCGAGATAACGACAGCCGAAGAGTGACCGAGGCCCTGTCGGTCGAGGCGGACCTGGACGTCACCGTCGACGGCCGTCGCTGTGCGGTCTGGACCGAAGACGGCGTCGTCGTGGTCAACGCGCCGAGTCTCGCGACTGCGCGGGAGTTGCTCGCGGGCGTCGACGCCCTCCCGGTGAGCCAGCGCCGGGTCGCGGGCGAACTCGCGGACGCCACCGTGACCGCCGAGGTACGCGTCCGGCACGCACCGGTCGCCCGCCTCGGTTCGGGGGTCGACCCGTCCCCGCTGGCGGAACTGGCCGGCTACGAGGCAGCCCTCTCATCGCGGGGCGTTCTCGTCGCCGCCTGGCGCTGGCTCGGGTGATGCGAACCGCCCGCGTATTCTCCCCATCCCTGGATGGGGGCTGACTTCCGGCGTCATACGGACCGTTGTACCCATTTTCGGCGATGCCGCCGACGTATGGGCGAGTTACGGTCCGATGCGTTCACCGTGGTTCGCGACGGTGGTAACGAAGTACAACGGTCCGTATCAGTCCCGACTGTCGAACTCCTGGTAGACGACGTGGCCACACGCCTTGCAGTGAGAGGCGTCGCGGTCGTGGCCGGTGAGCCCGCAGTTGGGACAGGTGACCTCGACGGTGTCCTTGCGTGCCCACTCGCGGACGATCTTCCCGGCCTGCCACGGGATGAGGATGATGCCGGCGAGGATAGTCGTCACCGTCACCCACCGGCCGGCAGTTGTCACCGGGACGATGTCGCCGAACCCGACGGTCGACAGCGTCACGACCGTGTAGTAGAAGGCGTCGCCGAACGTGCCGACGCCGGGGTTCGCCGTCCGTTCGGCGGCGTAGAACAGCCCGGCCGAGACGAAGAAGATCGTCAGTACGGTCAACAGCAACTCCAACGCTCTGAGCGTGTTGTCCGAGACGGTGCCGAAGAAGAACTCGGCGTCCTTCGTGAACCGGTAGAACCGCAGAACGCGGACGACCCTGAGCACGCGCAGGAAGCCGATGTCGGCGGCGATGCCGACGGTCGGCAGCCCCAGCACGGCGAAGGTGGGCAGGATGGCCGCGAGGTCGACCATGGTGTAGGGGTTCAGGAACTCCGCTTGCCGGTCGCGCGCCCCGTAGAGGCGCAGGACGTACTCGACGGCGAAGAGGGCCGCGATGGCCACCTCGAGGGTCCAGAGCGTGTCGCTCGCGCGCCGGGAGAGCGGGTACGTCTCCGTGACGAAGACCGCCACAAAAACGAGGTTCAACCCGAGCAACGCGAGGTCTATGGTCTTCCCCAGCGTGGTCTCGTGGTCCAGCAGGTAGAAGCGCACGGCCTCCCGCGTGTCGTCGCCGGGGCCCGCCGTCTCGGTGCTCACACGCCAAGCCCGGAGTCGCCGGCACGTAATCCCTCGGGTCCCGGCCTCTGCACGCTGGTCGAAACTGCGTCGCTGACGTTACACAGACCCCGGGGTGCTGCCGGAGAGAGCACCCGTCGAAGCTCTGATACGGACCGTTGTACTTCGTTACCACCGTCGCGAACCACGGTGAACGCATCGGGCCGTAACTCGCCCATATGCCGGCGGCATCGCCGAAAATGGGTACAACGGTCCGTATGACGCGGCCCCGGTGAGCCGACGGTCTCCGGAAGACACTGTTTCCCGACGACAACGGCTGGTCCCGATAGTCACGTCCCGTAGGTCCGTCGGACGTACTCGCCGACGCGGTCGGCCAGGTCCGTTTCGAACGTCCAGAACCCGCGGAACGTCCCGGGTTCGGTCTCGGTCGCGACCAGCGCGGCGCTGGCGACGTCGGCCCGGTAGACGACGAACCAGGACTCGCGTATCTCTTTCGTCGCGTCGCCGTGGGTCTGGACCCCCGGGTCGGGGTCCGACTCGCCCGCACGACCGAAGACGTGGGCCTCGACGCCGCTGTCGGCCAGACGCTCGTAGACCGCACGCGTCCGGGGTTCCCCCAGTCTGGACAGTTCCTGCATCCCCGTCCACAGGGTCCCCGCGTCGCGGTCGAGTGCGAGTTCCTCGATGTGGTGTGACATCTCGGTCAACAGCGGCGTGTTCCCGGCGGCGACCAGGAACGTCGCCTCGTCGACCCGAACCACGAGTTCGGGGGCGTCGATCCGCTCGCGCGGCAGGGTACCGACGACCTCGAAGCTGCTGTCGACCAGGAGGTAATCGCCGTCGAACTCGTCGAGGGTCGAGACAGCCACAAGCCCCTCGTCGGGCAGAAACGACGCGAACTGTGTCACCAGCCCCGGTTCCCGTCCGCGCGACAGCGTGCCGTCCTCGAAAAACCGCGCGACCCGCTCGATACTCTCGGCGCCGTCTCCTGCACCTGTCTCGAACACGACCATCGAGCGGTCGCGGTCTTCCGCTTCTTCGATGAAATCCCTCAGTGTCATCTGTTCGTCCCGAACGATACCGACAACAGGTCTCTGGCAGACAAAGTTCTTCGGATAGCGCTGGCTCCGCATCCGCACCTTCGCACCCGCTACTCGGTCACGATGACTGGCCTCGCGCTCGCGTTCCCGTACAACTACGGCCATCCCGATCCGGTCCTCCGCGAGTTCGTTCGACGAGCGGCGCGAACGCTCACGCGTCGGCCGCCGAAGAGTCGTCGCCCCGAACAGTGGCGGCGGACGAACACCTCGGCGACCCCGTCCGACCCGAACGGGTCGGTCGAGGTGTCGCCAGACCGTACACTTGTATCGCTGTGGCCCTTTCCCCCGGGTGATGAGCCGAACGACTGAAAGCAGGCAGCGACCGTCGGCAGTCGTGTTCTACGGCGGGAAAGGCGGTGTCGGGAAGACCACCTGTGCGACGGCACACGCACTCGCACTCTCGCGGAGCGAGTCCGGCGGGAAGACGCTCGTCGTCTCGACGGACCCGGCACACTCCGTCGGTGACGCCTTCGACCGCGACCTCGGCGGGGAACCGACTGCCGTGACTGATTCGCTGTTCGCCGCCGAGGTCGACCCCCGGACCGGGCAGGAGGCCTACCGGTCGGTCGTCGGGGCGCTCGCCGACGAGTTCCGGGACGCGGGACTGCGGTTGGAGGAAGACGACCTCGAGCGCCTCTTCGAGGCGGGACTGGTCCCGGGCGGCGACGAAGTGGCTGCGCTGGAGTACATCGCCCGCTACACCTCGGCGGGGTACGACACCGTCGTCTTCGACACCGCACCGACCGGCCACACGCTTCGACTGTTCGACCTTCCCGAGGTTCTCGAGGAGACGCTCGGCGTGGCCGGCGAGGTGCGACAGCGCGTCCGGCAGACGGCCCGGACGGCCCGGAGCATGGTGCTGGGGCCGGCAGCGTACTGGAGCGGTCGCGACGACGCCGACGAGATTGCGTCGCTCCGCGAGCGTATCGACGGGGTGGGCGACCTGTTTCGCGACCGGGACCGCACGCGCTTTCGAGTCGTGCTCACACCCGAACGGATGGCGGTCGCCGAAACCGAGCGCCTCCTGTCTCGACTCGACGACGCGTCCGTCCCGGTCGACTCCCTGGTGGTGAACCGCGTTTTCGAGAACGACCAGGGGTGTTCGTGCGACAGGTGCCAGCGTGACGCCGATCGGCACGCGACGCGCCTGGGGGAGATAGAAGACCGGTTCGACTTCCCGGTCAGGGTCGTTCCGCAACTGGAGAGCGAGCCACAGGGCCTGGATGCGCTGTCCGAACTCGGCCGGTATCTGCTCCCGGAGAGCGATGACCGGAACCACACGCGTTCACCGTAGTCGACGACGGCGTCCGTCAGCGAACCGGCGTCCCGTTCCAGGTACCCGATATCGTCGGCGATCTCGCGACCGGGCCGTCTGATACTGTCGGACACA